>NZ_JBHWGP010000054.1:0-30847 GCF_042733155.1 Streptomyces sp. NPDC059740
CGGTTACATTTCGAACCCGGAAGCTAAGCCTTTCTGCGCCGATGGTACTGCGAGGGGGACCTCGTGGGAGAGTAGGTCGCCGCCGAACAATCTTTACAGGACCTCTGGTCCGGCACACACGTGTGCTGGACCAGAGGTCCTTTTTGTTTTTCTGAGGTGCGCTGCTGGAGCCGGCGCTGAGCACGGCTGAAGCAGCCGAGAAGGAGTCACCATGTCCACCAACTCTCCGGACGACAGGTCCGACCGACCTACGCGCCATGACGGCGGCGACCGTCGGGACCAGCGGCGAGACGACCGAACCGGCCGTCGTGACGAGCGCGGACCGCGCCGTGACGGTGACCGTGGTGGCTTCCGTCGTGACGACCGCGGGGCGCGTGGTGACGAGCGGCGTGGTGGCTTCCGACGGGATGACCGAGCCCCGCGTCGCGACGGTGACCGCGGTGGGTTCCGTCGCGACGACCGTGGCCCGCGCGGTGATGACCGACGTGGTGGCTTCCAGCGTGACGAGCGCGGCCCGCGCCGTGACGATGACCGTGGTGGCTTTCGCCGGGAGGACGGACCGCGCCGTGGCCCGGGGCACCGTGACGACCGTTCCGGCTTCCGGGGCGGCGACCGGCCCTCCTTCCGGCGTGACGAGCGGTCTGACCGGGGCGGTGACCGTCCGGGCCAGGATCGTGGCGACCGCCGTGCCGGTGGCTTCCCCCGCGGTGACGGCCGTTCCTTCCCTCGGGACGAGCGTGGACCTCGCCGGGACGACCGGGGCCCGCGTCGTGATGACGACCGTGGTGGGTTCCGTAGGGACAGCCGTTCGTTCCCTCGTGATGACCGTGGTCCGCGTCGTGATGACGAGCGCGGTGGGTTCCGCCGCGACGAGCGTGGTCCGCGTCGTGATGACGAGCGTGGCGGGTTCCGTCGCGATGACCGTGGTCCGCGTCGTGATGACGAGCGCGGTGGGTTCCGCCGTGATGACCGTGGTCCGCGTCGTGATGACGAGCGCGGTGGGTTCCGCCGCGACGAGCGTGGTCCGCGTCGTGATGACGAGCGCGGTGGCTTCCGTCGCGATGACCGTGGTCCGCGTCGTGATGACGAGCGCGGTGGCTTCCGTCGCGATGACCGTGGTCCGCGTCGTGATGACGAGCGTGGCGGGTTCCGTCGCGATGACCGTGGTCCGCGTCGTGATGATGACCGTGGTGGCTTCCGCCGTGACGATCGCGGTCCCCGTCGTGATGATCGCGGCCCGCGCCGGGATGATGACCGTGGTGGCTTCCGCCGTGACGACCGCGGTCCCCGTCGTGATGACCGTGGTCCGCGTCGTGATGACGACCGTGGTGGCTTCCGCCGTGACGATCGCGGGGGACGCCGTCCCTATGGCCAGGGGCGTGGCCGCGACGAGCGCGGTGGGGAGCGCCGTGAGGACCGTCGGGACCGCGAGCCGATCCGGCGGCTGCCGATCCCCGAGGACGTCACCGGGGACGAGATCGACCAGGACGTCAAGCAGGAGCTGATGAGCCTGCCGCGGACCCTTGCCGAGGACGTGGCGCGGAACCTCGTGATGGTCGCCAACATGCTGGACGAGGACCCCGAGAAGGCCTACGGCTACGCGCGCGTCGCGTTGCGGCTCGCCTCACGCGTCGCCGCCGTCCGGGAGGCCGCGGGCTTCGCCGCCTACGCGGTCGGCAAGTACAGCGAGGCGCTGGCCGAGTTCCGCGCTGCGCGCCGCATGACCGGTCGGAGCGACCTGTGGCCCGTCATGGCCGACTGCGAGCGTGGCCTGGGCCGGCCTGAGAAGGCCCTTGCCATGGCCGGTGAGCCTGAGGTGCAGCGGCTGGACAAGGCAGGACAGGTCGAGATGCGTCTCGTTGCGGCCGGCGCTCGCCGGGACCTGGGTCAGGCGGACGCAGCCGTCGTGACGCTGCAGAGCCCCGAGCTCGGATCGCACGCCGTGCACCCCTGGACGGCCCGCCTGCGCTACGCCTATGCCGACGCCCTGCTTGAGGTCGGGCGTGAGGACGAGGCACGCGAGTGGTTCGCCCGCGCACTCGAAGCCGACCAGGCCGGAGCCACCGACGCCTCCGACCGCCTTGCGCAGCTCGACGGCGTGGAGTTCCTCGACGCCCTCGACGAGGACGCCGTGGACGACCAGACCGACGACGTCGACCAGGCCGAGAGCGACGACCAGGCTGCGAACGTGGCGCAGGAAGCGGTCGCGGCGGAGACCGGGAACGACGACGAGGCCGGCGACGGCCCGGACGTCGAGTCCGACGACGCGGAGGTCGTCGAGCCCGAGGCCGCCGCGGAAGCGAAGTCCGGTGCGGCGTCCGAGTCCGGTGGCGACGTGGAGGGGGCCCCTCAGGCCCACCGGCCCGCGACCGGTGCGAGCGAGGACGTGGCGGACAGCTCGACGGACTCGGCTGTGGGCGAGGACAAGGACAAGAACGAGGACGCCGAGGACAAGAACGAGGACGCGGAGGCGGCTTCCGGCGGGGCTCAGCGCCTCGTCGGCGAGCGTCCGCTGTTCACCGAGCCGTCCTACGAGGCCCCCGAGCCGGGGAGCGAGGACGCCGAGGAACGCCCGGAGACCGACGGCCGGCAGGGCTGACGGCCGGCAGGACCGGCGGGCACGGGGGCTGACGGACCGGACCGGTTCGGCTCGGCGGCAGGGCGGAACGCCAGTCGCCGGGCCGGTCGGCCCGCATCGGAACAGGGCGTCCCTGCCGGGCCTGGCCGGGCCAGGCGGTGTGAACGGTCCTCCACTCGGGACGGCCGGAGAACTCGGCAGCGCCGGCGGTGACGGCCTCGGTACCACCCAGCCGGGTGGACGGGCTCCGTCCGCCCGGTGCACCCGCACACGACGAGACGGCGGGTGGTCCGGAACTCTGTGAGTTCCGGACCACCCGCCGTCTCGTGTTTCCGGTGGTGCCGCCGGGATCAGCGCCGGGCGTGCCGGGCGATCGGGTTGGCGAGCGTGCCGACCAGCTGGAGAGCGCCGGCCGGGTCCTGGAGGTCGACCATCTGCTCGTTGTCCCGCAGCTGCAGGCGGTTGAGGCAGGAGAGGGAGAACTCCTCGGCGAACATGTCGAACCGCTCGAACTTCTCCGCCAGGTGCGGCATCGCGTCCTGGTAGTCCTGGACGCACTCGGCGACCGTCCGCCAGAAGTCGTCCTCGGAGAGCACGCCCCGCTCGGCGAGGGTGGCGCCGAGGAAGCGGAGAAAGCAGTCGAAGACGTCGGTGAAGATCGACAGGAGTTTCTTGTCGTCCGGTACCTCGGCTCGGATGCGCTCCACCGCGGGCGGCAGCACCGCCTCGGTGTCCATGACGGCGATCTCCTCGGCGATGTCCTTGAAGATCACCCGCTGGACCGCACCGTCCTCCAGGACGAGGATGGCGTTCTCACCGTGCGGCATGAAGACCAGGTCGTAGGCGTAGAAGCTGTGCAGCACCGGCGTCAGGTACGCGTCCAGGTAGCGGCGCAGCCACACCTCGGGCGCCAGGCCCGACTCCTCGATCAGCGCGGCGGCCAGCGAGTCGCCCTCGGGGTCGAGGTGCAGCAGGGACGCCATCGTCGCGAGGCGCTGCCCGGGCTCCAGCGACGGCACCGGGCTCTCCCGCCACAGCGCCGCCAGCATCTTCCGATACGGGGAGCCCTTCGCCGTGGCCGCCTCGTACTGGTGCGGGTGGTAACCGATGGCCGCCCGCTCGCGGATGATGGAGAAACGCGCTGCCTTGAGCACCTCGTCGTTCTCGATGAGCTGTGCCAGCCAGTCGTTGATGGCCGGGGTGGCCTCCATGTACGCGGCGGACAGGCCGCGCATGAAGCCCATGTTGAGGACGGACAGTGCCGTCTTCACGTAGTGCTTCTCCGGGGCGCTGGTGTTGAAGAAGGTGCGGATCGACTGCTGGGCGCGGTAGGCGTCCTGACCGGTGCCCAGGCAGACCAGGTTGCGCCGGGCCACCTCGCCGGCGAAGGTGACGGCCAGCTTGTTCCACCACTGCCAGGGGTGGACGGGGACGAGGTGGTAGTCGGCGATGTCCAGGCCGAGGCCGGCGAGGGTTCCGGCGAAGGCGGCCAGGGTCTCCTCGCCCAGCTCGGCGCGGACCAGACCGTCGTAGTCGAGGCCGTCGCCGGCGCTGAAGGTCGACAGCTCACGGCGGGCGGCCAGCCACACCAGGTGGACCGGGCTGCCCGTCTCCGGTGCGTACGCGCGGTACTCGTGGACACCGAAGCCGAGGCGGCCGTTGTTCGCGACGAAGCAGGGGTGCCCCTCGGACATCCCCGTCTCGATCGTCTGGAAGTCGGCCTTCGCCAGTTCGGCGGCGCTCGCCGGGCCCGCAGCCAGTTTGTACGCGGTGCCCGCCAGTGTGGAGCTGATCTCCTCCAGGTACACCGGGAGGACCTTGTCGCTCAGGCCGAGCGCGCCGCGCACCTCGGTGATGAAGTCCAGCGCGTCGAGGGGTAGTTCCTGCCCGTGGCGGTGGCGGCTGATGCTGTCCGCGTCCACCTCCCAGTGCTCCAGGGTGCGCACCCGGGCGGCGAAACGGTAGACGGTGGCCTCGTCGTCGCTGCTCACCGTGTACCAGGCGAGCCCTTCCGGTGCCTGCTCGGACTCGGCGGGCACGGGCTGAGGCACCAGGATGCGCTCGTGGCTGAACTCCGCCAGGCCCTTGCGGACCAGGAGGCGGGAGGCGCGCTCCCACCATTCGGGGGTGAGGTGGGCGACGGCTTCACAGGGGGTGGTCATCAGCGCTCTCCTCGGGCTGCCAGGAACTGTTCTCGGGTGCAGGTGCTCAGGTGGGCGGTTTTGGAGGGCAGGGTGACGGCGCGCTCGACCTCGAAGCCGACGGCCTTGTTCAACGCGTGCACTGCCGTGTTCTCCGCGTCCGGCTCGACCACCACGCGGCGCACGGCCGGGTCGTCGAAGAGCATCTCCATGACGGTGGTGATCACCGCGCGGGTGAAGCCGTGGACGGGGGAGTCGGTGGGGGCGACGAGGAAGTGCATGCCGACGTCGCCGGGCTGTGCCTGGTGGATGCCGACCAGTTCCCGGTGGGCCGGGTCGTAGCGCTCGGTCAGGAAGGCGGGTACGCCGTCGTGGAAGCCGAGGAAGGCGTCGTGGTACGGGTCGGCGGCTATCCGGGCGAACTCCTTCTCCGTCTCCGCCAGGTCGGCGTCCTGCATCAGCCAGAAGACCGCCTTGGGGTGGGTGACCCAGCGGTGCAGCAGCTCGGCGTCGCCGGCCGGGTCCACCGGGCGCACGGTGAACTCCCCGAGCGCGGGGTCGGTACGTCGGAACACGGTTGCGGGGATGCTCATGCGGGCGAGACCTCCAGGGCCTGGGGGGCGGTTGCCGGGGCGCCGAACTCCTGGAAGGCGATCGACTTCTCCACCGGGTAGACCTCGCGGCCCAGCAGCTCCCGGATGATGCAGGAGTTGCGGTAGGCGGCCATGCCCAGGTCGGGGGTGACGAAGCCGTGGGTGTGGAGTTCGGCGTTCTGGACGAAGATCTCCCCGCCGGCGGTGTCCACGCTGTAGTTGCGGCGCACGTCGAAGCGGCCGTGGTCGTCCAGGGCGAGACGGTCGCGGATCGGGTCCAGGAAGTCCGGCATCCGGTAGCGGTAGCCGGTGGCCAGGACGAGCCCCTGGGTGTCCAGGGAGAAGTCGGCCTCCTGCTCCTCCTGCCGCAGCCCGAGCGTGTACGTGGCCCGCGCCTCGTCGTAGGAGGCCGAGGTCAGAGCCGTGTTGGTGAGCAGGCGGGTGGGGACCGGGCCTTTGAGGTTCTTCTCGTAGAGCAGGTCGAAGATCGCGTTGATCAGGTCGCTGTCGATGCCCTTGTAGAGGTTCTTCTGCGTCGCGTTGAGGTGGTCCCGCTTGGCCGGGGGCAGGGCGTGGAAGTAGTCCACGTACTCGGGCGAGGTCATCTCCAGCGTCAGCTTGGTGTACTCCAGCGGGAAGAACCGGCCCGAGCGGGTCACCCAGTTGAGCTGGTAGCCGCGGGTGTCGACCTCCTGGAGGAGGTCGTGGTAGATCTCGGCGGCGCTCTGCCCGCTGCCGACGATCGTGATGCTCTCCTTCTTCTGCAACTCCTCCTTGGCGTCCACGTAGCCCGCGTTGTGCAGCAGGTCGCCCCCGAGACCGCGGCAGCACTCCGGGATGTACGGCGGAGTGCCGGTGCCCAGCACCAGCCGCCGGGCGTGGAAGGTGTGGCGCTCGCCCGTCGGCAGGTGCTCGGCGTGGACGGCGTACAGCTGCGCGGCCTCGTCCCACTCGACGCCGGTGACCAGGTGGCCGAAGCGTATGGAGGAGAGTTTCGCGGCCGCCCACTGGCAGTAGTCGTTGAACTCCGCGCGCAGCGGATAGAAGCTCTCGCGGATGTAGAAGGAGTAGAGGCGGCCGGACTCCTTCAGGTAGTTCAGGAAGGAGAACGGCGACGTCGGGTCGGCGAGGGTGACCAGGTCGGCCATGAAGGGCACCTGGAGGGTGCTGCTGTCCAGCATCATCCCGGGGTGCCAGTCGAAGGACGGCTTGTCGTCGAGGAAGAGGCCCTGGAGGTCGTCGAGCGGTTCGGTCAGGGCCGCCAGGCCCAGGTTGAACGGGCCGAGGCCGACGGCGATGAAGTCATAGGGGGCGGACACGAGGTCTCCGGTGGGGTCTCGGGTGAGCGGGTCAGGCTGGTGCGCCGCGGTCAGCGGGTGGCGGTCAGCGCCGGTGAGGGGTGGTCGGCCAGGAACCGCCCGGCGTGCTCGGCGATCAGGTCCAGGACGTGGCTGATGTCGTCCAGCGTCGTACGGGGGTTGAGCAGCGTGAACTTCAGGTAATGGCGTCCGTCGACGACCGTGCTCGCCACGATGGCGTCACCCGAGGCGAACAGCGCCTCCCTGGCGTGCAGGTTGACGTGGTCGCTCAGCTCCGGGTCGCGGTCCCCGGACGGTACGTAGCGGAAGACCAGGGTGGAGAGCTGCGGCTCGACGACCACCTCGAACCGCGGGTCGTCGTTGAGGAGTTTCCAGGCGTCGGCGGCGCGGTCCACGACCTCGTCGAAGAGCTCGCCGATGGCGTCGGCACCCATCACGCGCAGGGTCAGCCACAGCTTGAGCGCGTCGAAGCGACGCGTCGTCTGGATCGACTTGTCGACCTGGTTGGGGATGCGCTTGCGCGCCATCCGCTCCGGGTTGAGGTAGTCGGCGTGGTACGTGGCGTGCCGCAGCGTGAGGCGGTCGCGGACCAGCAGGGCGCTGGAGCTCACCGGCTGGAAGAAGGACTTGTGGTAGTCGACGGTGACCGAGTCGGCGGCCTCGATGCCCGCCAGCCGGTCACGCCGGCTGGAGACCAGCAGGCCGCAGCCGTAGGCGGCGTCGACGTGCATCCACACGCCGTACCGGCGGCACAGCTCGCCGATCTCGGGAAGGGGGTCGATGCTGCCGAAGTCGGTGGTGCCGGCGGTACCGACGACGGCCATCGGCAGCAGCCCGTCCCGGCGGCACCACTCCAGCCGCTCCGCGAGGTCCCCGGCCCGCATCCGCCGGTCGTGGTCGACGGGGAGCGCGACGACCGCCTCCGGGGAGAGGCCCAGCAGGGTGGCTGCCTTCTCGATGCTGAAGTGACTCACCTCGGAGGTGAAGATGCGCAGCCTCGGCAGGATCTCCTCGCGGGTCAGGCCCGGCTGCTCGCGCTGGGCACCCGCGCACGCCTCGTCCCGGGCGAGGAGCATCGCCTGGAGGTTGGACTGGGTGCCGCCGCTGGTGAAGACGCCGTCCGCGGCGGCGCCGAGGCCCACCCGCTCAGCCGTCCACGCGATCAGGCGCTGCTCTATGAGGGTGCCGCCGGCGCTCTGGTCCCAGGTGTCCAGCGAGGAGTTGACGGCGGAGAGGACGGCCTCGCCGAGGACTGCGGGGACCACGACCGGGCAGTTGAGGTGCGCCAGGTAGCGGGGGTGGTGGAAGTAGACGGCGTCCTGGAGGTAGACCTCCTCCAGTTCGTCGAGGGCCGCGTCCACCGTGTGCAGGGGCTCGGCCAGGTCGACGCGGTCGATGACCGGGGCCAGCTCGGCCACCGTCCGGCCGGTGAACGGCCGCTCGGCCCCGGCGATCCGTTGCGCCACCCGCTCCACGCCCGCGCCGACGGCCTGCCGGTAGTGCTCGGCGGAAGCCGCGTCGAGCAGCTGGTCGACGCTGTCGCGACGCGCGCCGGTGGCTTCGGTGGGACAGGCGGTGAGACCCGCGGGACCGGTCTGCGGGCTACGGCGAGAGGGCATGGTGGGGGCTGCTCCGGGTTGGGCGGTGGGGTGCGAGCCGTCGGCGGAAGACCCGAGGCGAGTCATGAAGGTGTCCTCCCTGAACGCTGCTGCCGCAAGGGAGCCGCAGGGACCTGTGGGCCTTGCCGGGCTCGCGGAGTCCTGCGACTCTTGTGATCTCTGGTCGTACGTCTGAACGGTTCGGATCGGTTCCGCACGGGTGGCAGGGCAAACAGGACCTCTCCCGGCCATCCATGCTGAGGTAAGGCTTACCTTACCCGTCGTGGGTGGGGTGTGGGCGACGGGGGTGCGGAGAACCGGTCACGGGCGGTCGCGGGCCCGTACGCGGGTCCCGGAGCGGCCGGGCGCCCCCTGGTCGTGAGCGTGGAAGCGGTTCCTGCGACGGAATGTGACACTCCGGCCGAGTGGGCCCGTGCGGGTACGTCGGGGCCGCGGCGCACGCGGGAGCCGTTTTGGCGTGTGCCCCTGACGCTGACGTGGATGCCCGGGGGCGTGCGCGGGTGCGGGCGGGGTCTCGTCGCCGCGAACCCGGGGCGGCGGCAGACGGGGACGGCCGGCGGCAGACGGGGACCACTGTCGGCCGGCAGGGCGCAGGCGGTGCGTCCGTGGCAGGCGGTGTCGTCCTCGCCGGGGGCGACGGGCGCGAGCATGACCAGCGGTCCCGGCCAGAACCGTGCGACGGGGCCGGGCGGGCGGGAGCGAGCGTGCGGCGTCAGCCCGCCCGGGTCCCGCCACCACCGGGGCGGCGGGCCCTGAGCCTCAGCCCTCCTCGACCAGGCGGAGTACCAGCCCGGTGGCGGGTTTCGGACCGAAGGAAGTCGACTTCCGCGGCATGGTGACGCCCTGCTCGGCCAGCTCCCGCACCGTCCGCTCGCTGGTGGGGCGCAGGAGGACGGCGGTGCCGCGGCGGTGGCGGGCCTGGGTCAGCGCGGCCGACGCCTCGTGGAGGTAGCTGATGGACACCGCGTCGTCCGGCACCCGCCACACCTCCTCCAGCAGCGCGGAGTGGAGCACGGTGGCGTCGAGTTCACGCCAGGCGCGGGGCTTGTCGCCGGGGACCGTGCGGTCGAGCAACGTCGGATCAGGACGGTCCAGCAGGTGGAACTCCGCCGCTCCGTCCTGCTCGCCGGCGAGCAGGAAGGCCGTGCCCTGCGCCCCCGAGAGGGCCTCGAGGGCCTGCGGCAGCGGTCCGGCGACCTGACGGACCCGGAAGTACGGCGCGGCTTTCGTCACCGCCTCCGGGTACGGAAGGTGGGGGAGCACGCGGTGGATGGCCTGCACCCGCAGCGGGTGGCGGGCCGTGTCGACCAGCAGCACGAGCCCGTGCGCCCAGGGCGACTCCGCACCCTCGCCACCTGCCAGGACGCGTTCCCGCCACAGCTGCCGGTAGGTCGCCCACCGGTGGTGGCCGTCCGCGATGAGGGCGCGGCGGGTGGCGAGGTCGGTGGTGGCCTCGGCCTGTTCCGCGGGGTCCGTGACCGCCCACAGCCGGTGGGCCACCCCGTCCTCCGTGACGGTGTGCAGCAGCGGAGGACGGTGTACGGCACGCTCCACCACCCGCGCCGCGCCGGCCCGCGCCGCCGAGGGGCTCGCCGTGTCGGGCCCGGAGCTCCCCCGGGCGTCGCTGCCGTCGTAGGAGAGGAGGAGCGGCTCGAGTTGGGCGCCGGCGGCCCGCATCAGTGCGGCGCGGTCGGCCACGACCTCGGGGATGACGTCCTCGTGCGGCAGCACGGGCCCGTCCAGCCGCAGGGCTCCGATCAGGCCGCGCTGGAGCCCCCGCGCGTCGCGCTGCTCGTACACGTACAGGGCCGGGGCGGCGTCCTGCACCAGCACGCCCTCCGCGCGCCAGGCGCGCAGCGTCCGGGCGGCGCGGTCGTGGCGGGTGGCGGGGTCCTCGGCCTGCGGCAGGATCAACCGGACGATGTTGTAGGGATCGGCGGTCTCCAGGTGGTGGACGCCCTCGGGGCGGACCACCACGTCGTAGGGCGGCGAGGTGACGGCGGTGAGACTGCTCACCCTGTCCGGCGCGTAACGCAGGCCGCGGAAGGGCACAAGGCGGAGGCCGTCGTCGCTGGTCATCTGGGCATGCTATGACGCGGTCACGATGGGAGATGATCGGGGGAGGCCGCCGCCGACGGCCGGCAAGGACACGCCCGCGCCATGCGCGAGAACCGGACAGGAGTGAGACGACGGTGAACGATCAGGTGCGGACGCGTCCGGCCGCCTGCGAGGCGGCTCTTCACGAGAGCTACGACACGGCACTGCTCGACCTCGACGGGGTGGTCTACACCGGGGGCGAGGCCGTGGACCACGCGGTGGCCTCCCTCACCGCCGCCTCCAAGGCCGGCATGCACCTGGCGTACGTGACCAACAACGCCTCCCGCACACCGGACGACGTCGCGGCGCAGTTGACGGGCTTCGGTCTGCGCACCGACCCCGGCGACGTCATCACCTCGGCGCAGGCCGTGGCGAGGCTGATCGCGGAGCAGGTGCCGGACGGGGCGCGGGTGCTGGCGGTGGGCGGCAAAGGGCTGGACGTGGCGCTGCGGGAGCGCGGGCTGGTGCCCGTCTCCACCGCCGACGACGACCCCGCCGCCGTGGTGCAGGGCTTCGACCCGGCCGTGAACTGGGAGCAGTTGGCGCAGGCGGCCTACGCGGTGCGGCGCGGGGTGCCCTGGTTCGCCTCCAACACCGACCTGACCATCCCCAAGGAGGCCGGTATCGCGCCCGGGAACGGCGCACTGGTCGAGGTGGTGCGCATCGCCGCGGGCGGCACCCCGCAGGTCGCCGGGAAGCCGCGGGTGCCGATGCACCGCGAGACGGTGCTGCGGACCGGGGCGAAGCGGCCCCTGGTCGTCGGGGACCGACTCGACACCGACATCGAGGGCGCCTACAACGGCGACGTCGACTCGCTCCTGGTACTGACCGGTGTCTCCGGCCCGGCCGAGCTGCTGACCGCCCCGCCGCGCCACCGGCCGACCTACCTCAGCGCCGACCTGCGGGGGCTCCTGGCGCCGCAACCCGCCGTGGAGGCGGAGTCGGGCGCGTTCCGCTGCGGGGGCTGGCACGCGGTCAGGAACGGGGAGCGGCTGGTACTGGAGGGTGAGGGCGAACCGGTCGACGGCCTGCGCGCCCTGTGTGCCGCCGCGTGGACGGCGGCGGGCGACGGCGAGTGCACGGCGGACGCGCGGGAGGCGCTCAAGCAGCTCGGCTGGTGAGGGAGCCGCCCCGGTCAGGCCCGGGGCGGCTCGGTCACGCCTGCGGCGTCCCGGTCACGCCCGCGGTGCGCGCCGGCCCCGGCAGGGGTGGACGTCCCGGCAGGGGCGGGCGTGGCCGGGGACGGATGTTCTGGCCGAAGCGTATGTCTTGGTCGGGGCGGGCATGGTCAGGGGCGTACGTCTTGGCCGGGCGGGTGTGGTCAGGGGCGTGCGTCGGGTTCCGGTTGCGGCGCGGGGGCGGGCCAGGCCGACATGGCCAGTTCCGCGACGCGTTCCAGGTCGGACCGGGCCGCGCCGTCGCAGGCCTGGGTGGACATGCCCTGGAGCGTGGCCGCGTAGAAGGTGGCGAGGCCCTCCGCGTCGACCGTGACCGGCAGGCGGCCGTGGTCCACGTCGGCGGTGATCTTGTCGCGCATGGCCTGCTTGGACTCCTCGCGCCGGTCGCGGAGTTGACGTTGGACGTCCTCGGCGGTGGGTGTGCAGTTCGTGGCCGCGGTGATGACCATGCAGCCCGGCGGGTGGCTGGGGTCGGTGTACTCCCGGGCGGCCTCGCGCAGCAGGCGGCCGATGGCGGCGCAGGCGGTCGTCTCCTCCGCCAGGGCGCGGGTGGTGAAGGCGCCGTAGGTGCGCCCGTACTCCTGGACCGCCTCGTTGAAGAGCTGGCGCTTGTCGCCGAACGCCCCGTACAGACTCGGCGGGTTGATGCCCATGGCGCTGGTCAGCGAGGCGATGGACGTTGCCTCGTAGCCGTGGCGCCAGAACTGGTGGAGCGCCTGCTCCAGGGCGGTGCGGCGGTCGAAGTTCCTGGGTCGCCCTCCGGCTTTCCTCATACGGGTGAGTCTAACGCCGATGGTGTAGCGCTCGCTAAGAAAGCTGTTGTAGCTTGTTCTGCGTAGCGAGCGCTACATAACCATCGGGGGGGATGACGGTCATGTCGACACGTGCTGTTCAGGGGGCGAAGACGCCCGCGCAGAGGGCGTCTGTGCAGAAGGCGTTCCGGCGGGAAGGTGCCGCACGGGAGGCGGTCGGCGCGGGCGTGCGAGGTGGGCCGGCGCGCACAGTGCGGGGGCGCAGGGGAGGGGCCGGGCTGGCCCTGGCTCACGGAGCCGGTGGTTCGGTGGCGGCCAACTACACGCCGATCCTGGAGGGCCTGGCCGACTCGCGCCTCCTGGTCGGTGTCGACTACCCGGGGGCGGGGGGCACTCCGCTGCAGGAGGCGCCCCTCACTCTGGACCAGCTCGCCGGGGAGCTCGTCGCCGCCGCGGTCGACGAGGGCCTGGAGAGGTTCCCGGTGCTCGGTTACTCGCTCGGTGCACCCGTCGCCATGCGCGCCGCGGCCTTGTACCCGGAGCGGGTCACGGGCCTGGTGCTCACGGCCCCCTTCGCACGCCCCAACACCCGGCTGCGGCTGATCGGCACCCTGTGGCGGGAGCTGCACATGCGTGGCGCCGACCACGACCTCGCGACGCTCCTCCTCCCGCAGGCGCTCGGTTCCACGACGCTGGAGGCTCTGTCCGACGCCGAGGTCGCCACCGCAATAGAGGAGACGGCGCGGACGATACCGCCGGGTACCTCCGACCACGTGGACCTGGTCACCCGCGTCGACATCGGCGACGACCTGCCGCGCCTCGGTGTCCCGACCCTGGTGATCTCCACGACCGAGGACCTCCTGGTCACCGAGGACCTCCACCGGGAGGTGGCCGAGGCCGTACCGGGCGCCGAACTCGCCCGGCTGGCCACCGGTCACCTGCCCTTCACGGAGGCGCCCGGGGCGTGGTGCGAGCTGGTGGGCGACTTCCTGGAGCGCCAGGGGTTGTGACGGGGGACCGGTCGGGGTGCCGCCGGCCGGCGGCACCCCGACCCGTCACAGTTAGGTGGCCGCGGCGGCGGGCCGTTGCGCGATTAGGTGCACATAGCAGGGGGCGCGCCGCCGGGTGTCCTACACCCGGCCCGGCCGGGGGTGGGGGGGGGGGCGGGGGGGGGCGGCCCCCCCCCGCCCCCCCCCCGACCGGTCACTGTTCGGTGGCCGCGGCGGCGGTCAGTTCGGCGATGAGGTCCTCTTCGCAGGCTCCTCGCCGCCAGTAACCGGTGAACTTCACCGACCGGCGGTCCAGGCCGCGTTCACCGACGAGATGCCGTCGCAGGGCCTTCACGGTGCCGGCCTCCCCGGCGATCCACGCGTACGGAGCGCCCTCGGGCAGGGATGCCCCGCGCACGGCGTCGACCATCGCCTCGGCGCGGTCCCGCGCGGCGCCCTCGCGCACCAGCCAGGTGATGTCGGTGTCGGCGAAGCTGGGCAGCGGGCGGCGGTCCTGCGCGCTGGGGACCTCCACCCAGACCTTCGCCCGGGTGCCGGGCGGAAGCCAGGCGAGGATGGCCTCCATGGCGGGGAGTGCCGTCTCGTCGCCGGCCAGCAGGATCCAGTCGGTGCCCGGGGGCGGGCGGAAGTCGATGCCGCCGTTGTCCTCCACCACCGGGGCGAGCAGGGCGACCTGGTCGCCGGGCCGGCACCGGGAGGCCCACCGGCAGGCCGGTCCGCCGTCACCGTGCAGGGCGAAGTCGATGTCGAGCTCGGTGCCTGCCTCGGTGGTGCGCTGACCGCTGACCGTGTAGGAGCGCATGACGGCGCGCTCCGCAGGGTCCTGGGCGCGCCAGGCCGTGTACCAGCCCTCGCCCGTGTCGTCGAAGACCGGTGCGGACTGGTGGGCCTGGGGGAGGAAGAGTTTGATCCGTTGGTCGCGTCCGCCGCACGCGACGGACGCCAGCCGGCCGCCGCCGAAAGTGACCCTCACCATCGACGGGCCGAGCCGGTGGGAGCGCAGGACCTGGACGTCGAAGAAGCGGAAGGGGGTGGTGGGGGCGGCGGTCGTCGTCACGGGGGACCTCCGGGGTCGAGGGCGGTCTGCCGGCCTACGGGGGTGGTGCGGCTGCGGGCGGCCCGGGGCCGGACCCGCTGCGAAGGGCACTGCGGGGCTGGACGGTCAGGGGCGGTCGCTTCGGGCTCCGCCCCGGCCGGTGCGGTGGGCCGGCCGGGTAGGAGGGGCGAAGGGCCGCGGGGGTGCGGGGGTGCGGGGGTCGCCCTGCCGGTGTGGCTTTGCGGGTGTCGTGCCGTGGACACTCGCGGGACGGCTCAGGCGACCTTCTTGGCCTTCTTGACGGCCTCGGCGAGCTGCTCCAGCAGCGGTGCGGCGCCGGCGTAGGAGAAGCGCGGCTCACTCGGCCACGGAACGATCTGGTCGGCCTTGACGGCGGGCAGGTCCTTCCAGGACGGCTTCTTGGCCAGGTCGGAGGGCTGCAGGGTCTGCGTGCGGTTGTCAAGGAAGAGCACGTCCGCCTTGTACTTGTCGGCGTTCTCCCAGCTCAGGCTCTCGAAGTAGCCGCCCTTGTCCAGGTTGTCAGGCACGACGAAGTCCACGCCCAGCGACTTGTAGTAGAGGAGGTCGGCGCTCTGCGCGGGGGAGGAGGCGTAGAAGTACTGTGCACTGCCCGAACAGGCCAGCACCTTCACGGGGTTCGACTTCGTGGCCTGCCGGAGGGAGGCGGCGGCCTTCTCGAAGCGGGCCTTCGCGTCGGTGACCTTCTTGGCCTTGAGGTCGGCGCCGAGCGACTCGGCGAGGTCCGCGTACCGGGCGATGACCTTGTCCATCGGCTTGCGGGACACGGTCAGCGCGACCGTCTCGGCAAGCTTGGTGATCTTGTCCTTGCTCTCGGCGGGGACGAACCACAGGTCGCCGGGCTCGTACATGTTGGTGATCAGCAGATCGGGGTTGAGCGCCGCGTACTTCTCGACGTTGAACTGGCCGTAGGCGTTTCCGATCACGGTCAGGCGCTTGACGTCCAGGTCGCCGGCCTGCGGGTCGGCCTTGCCGTTGCTGAGCCTGGTCGGGCCGAAGACGCCCACGACCTGCTTGTCGATCCCGAAGTCGTACAGGGCGGCGGCGGTCCCCGTGAAGGCGACGATGCGCTGCGGGGTACCGTCGAGGGAGACCTTCTGGCCACGGTCGTCCTTGAAGGACCACTGCCCGCCGCCGGAGTCACCGCCGGTACCGCCCGAGCCCTTGTCGCCTCCGCACGCGGCGAGCAGGGCGCCCATACCGACTGCGCCGCCCACGGCGAGCACACCTCGGCGGGACACGGATAGGCTTCGGGCAGCAGTCATGGTCGTGCGCTCATTTCTCAAGGGCCTGCTTCGGACAACGTGAGGGTAGGCTAACCTAACTGCCGTGTTGGTCGACAGCCCCCCCGAAGCACCTGATGCCGTCTCGAAGGACCCCACCCCGTCCCGGCGACGCAACGCCGCACGGTGGGCGGGCCTGCTGGTCGCGCTCGGCGTGCTCTGCCTCGTCGCCGTCGCCGGCATCGTCGTCGGGTCCAAGGAGATCCCCGTCGACCAGGTGTGGCACGGCCTCTTCCACTCCACACACAACAGCACCGACGTCGTCATCCGCGAGCTGCGGGTGCCCCGGACCCTGCTCGGTCTCCTGGTCGGTGTCGCCCTCGGGCTCGCCGGCGCGGTGATGCAGGCCCTGACCCGCAACCCGTTGGCCGACCCCGGCCTCCTCGGCATCAACGCGGGCGCCTCGGCGGCCGTCGTCAGCGCCATCGGGTTCCTCGGCGTCACCTCGCTCACCGGTTACGTGTGGTTCGCCTTCCTGGGAGCAGCCGTCGTCTCCGCAGCCGTCTACGCGCTGGGCGGAACGCGGGCGGCCACCCCGGTGCGCCTGGCACTCTCGGGCACCGCGCTGACGGCGGTCCTCACCGGATACGTGAACGCGCTGAACCTTGTGAATAGCGCCACCCTCGACCGCATGCGCTTCTGGACGGTCGGCTCCCTGGCGAGCGCGACATCCACCACCGTGGAGCAGGTCCTCCCGTTCATCGCCGTCGGCGCGGTCCTCGCCCTGGGACTGGCCAGGCCGCTGAACGCCGTGGCCCTCGGCGACGACCAGGCCACCGCGCTCGGTGCGCGCCTGAACCGCACCCGCCTGCTCTCGATGCTCGCCGTGACCCTGCTGTGCGGCGCGGCCACCGCCGCCTGCGGGCCGATCGTCTACGTCGGTCTGATGGTGCCGCACGCGGTGCGTGCCCTCACCGGACCGGACATGCGGTGGGTGCTGCCCTACTCGGCGGTGCTGGCCCCCGTCCTGCTCCTCGGCTCCGACATCATCGGGCGGGTGATCGCCCGCCCCGGGGAGGTCCAGGTCGGCATCATCACCGCCGTGCTGGGCGGACCGGTCTTCATCTACCTCGTACGGCGTCGAAGGATGGCCCAACTGTGAAGGCACCGCACACCGAAAGGTCCGATGCACCCCGCGCGGGCGGTGCGGACGCGGCGGGCGACCCGGACAAGGCCACCGCCGCCCCAGACACCACCGCCCACGGCACCGCCCCAGACACCACCGCCCCCGCCGCCACCGGGCCCGGCACCACCGCGCCCCGCCCCACCGTCCGTCTGCGAGGCGGCGTCCTGCGCACCCCCGGCGGCCTGTCGGTGCGGACCCGGCCGCGCGCCCTGCTCGTCTGCCTCGCCCTGTTGCTGGTGGCGCTCGTGGCAGCGGTCGCGCTCATCGGCACCGGCGACTTCCCGATGTCCCCGGTACAGGTCCTGGACGCCCTCACCGGAGGCGGCACCACGGCACAGCGCTTCGTCATCGAGGACCTGCGGCTGCCCAGGGTGCTGGTGGGCCTCCTGGTGGGCGCCGGCTTCGGGCTGGCGGGCAGCGTCTTCCAGACCGTCTCGCGCAACCCGCTGGGCAGCCCCGACGTCCTCGGCTTCAACCAGGGGGCGACGGTCGGCGCCCTCGTCGTCATCGTCTACGTCCACGGGAGCGTCTACGCGGTCGCCGCCGGCGCCGTCATCGGCGGCCTGGTCACCGGCCTCGTGATCTTCCTGCTGGCCTGGCAGCGCGGGGTGCACGGCTACCGCTTCGTCCTGGTCGGCATCGGCTCCTCGGCGATGCTCTACGCCGGCATCCTCTACCTGATGACGAAGGCGAACATCGTCGAAGCCGGCCAGGCCACGGTCTGGATGGTCGGCACCCTCAGCGGCCGGGACTGGTCGCAGGTCTGGCCGATGCTCGGCGTCCTGGTCGTCCTCGTCCCGGTCCTGGTGGCCTGCTCCCGCCCCCTGCGGATGCTGGAGATGGGCGACGACGCCGCCAGCGCCCTGGGCGTGCGGGTGGGCGCGGTGCGGACCGTGGCGCTGCTGTCCGCGGTCCTGCTGACGGCCACCGCCAGCGCGGCCGCCGGCCCCATCGCGTTCGTCGCCCTCACCGCCCCGCAACTGGCCCGCCGCCTCACCCGTACCCCCGGCCCCAACCTGCTCGGCTCCGCCCTCATGGGCGCCGCCCTCCTGGTCGCCGCGGACTGGGTCTCGCAGAAGGTGTTCGGGGCCGACCAGCTTCCCGTCGGCATCGTCACCGGCGTCCTCGGCGGCGCCTACCTGGTGTGGCTGCTGGCCGCCGAACGCCGGGCCGGCCGGGTGTGAGAGCCCGCCCGCGCCCCGCCGCACCACGACTGTCCCAAGGAGTACTCCAGTGAGCCGTCTGACGGCGCAGAACGTCACCCTCGCCTACGACCAGCGGGTCATCGCCCAGGACCTCTCGGTCTCGATACCCGACCACTCCTTCACCGTCATCGTCGGCCCCAACGCGTGCGGCAAGTCCACGCTGCTGCGCGCGCTGTCGCGGATGCTCAAGCCCACTGCCGGCTCCGTCCTCCTCGACGGCTCGGCCATCGGCTCGATGCCGGCGAAGAAGGTCGCGCGCACCCTCGGCCTGCTGCCGCAGTCCTCCACCGCCCCCGACGGCATCACCGTCGGCGACCTGGTGGCCCGGGGCCGCTACCCCCACCAGGGGCTGCTGCGCCAGTGGTCCGCGGAGGACGAGCGGGTGGTCGCCGAGTCGCTGGCGGCGACCGGGGTCAGCGCCCTCGCCGAGCGCTACGTGGACGAACTCTCCGGCGGCCAGCGCCAGCGCGTGTGGATCGCCATGGCCCTGGCCCAGCAGACCCCGCTGCTGCTGCTCGACGAGCCGACCACCTACCTGGACATCCAGCACCAGATCGAGGTGCTCGACCTGTGCGCCGAACTCCACGAGGAGCAGGGCCGTACCCTCGTCGCGGTGCTGCACGACCTCAACCACGCGGCTCGCTACGCCACCCACCTCATCGCCATGCGGGAGGGCCGGGTCGTCGCCGAGGGAGCGCCCGGCGAGGTCGTCACCGCGGACCTCGTGGAGCAGGTCTTCGGCCTGAAGTGCCAGGTCATCGACGACCCCGAGACCGGCACGCCGCTGGTGGTGCCCGCCGCCCGCGTCAAGCGCCCGGCCGGCGTTCCCGCGGCCTGAGCCGTCCGGGGCAGCTTCCGCGTCGGCCGCAGGGCGCCCCGGCGAACGGCCCCCCATGGGCAGTGGGCGTCCGCCCCCGCCCCCGACCACGGCCCGGGCACGGACGGACCTCGCCGGACTCGTCCACGGCCTGTCCACGCCCCGGGCGCAGGACGGACGACGCCGGGGCCCGGCACGGGCCGGCCGCAGTGCCGCCGCAGCCGCTACAGCAGTCGCCGCAGCCTCATCAGGTCCCGGAAGCCTGCCTCCAGCCGCACCCGGCCCGAGCCCCACGCCCGTACGAAGTCCAGCCGGCCGTCCACCAGCGCCACCAGGTCCTCGCCCGTCATCGTGAGCCGGATCTGCGCCCGGTGGCCGGGCGGGCCGGGGCGCGGCACCACGTCCGCCAGGGCACCGGCCGCCAGCCGGCCCTCGAACCTGACGTCCAGATCGGTGAGGTGGCAGCTCAGCGAGCGGTCCAGCGCCGCGGCGTCACGCACTCCGGCGCCGGCCGCGGCGAGGTTGCCCGCGAGCCGGTCCAGGGCGGCCCGGCAGTCTTCGACGGTGACCATCGACCGGACGATACGCCAGGCCCGTGGGCTCCCGTACGCCGGAGCCGTACGGGTTCGCGATAGCGTCGGGGACATGCACGAGCCGACGTCGTCTCCAGGGCAGCCGCACCCCCCTGCGCCGCTTCGACCGCAGCCCCCCGGCACCGCCCCGGCGGCGGCACCGGGCCCCTCGGCTTCCCGCGACGAGGCCGCGGAACCACCCGCCGCCCACCCTCCTCGGCCCGGCGCCCCGCAGGACCTCCCGGACGCCGTCGGCTCGGACGCCCTCGGCTCGGACGCCCTCGGCCCGGACGCCGTCGGCCCGGCGACCGCCGAGGACCCCCCGGGCCCCCGCCCGCTCGGCCTCTCCACCACCCCGACCGGGCACGCGGACGTCGACGAGGCCCTCACCCGGCTTTCGGACGCCGACCACCTCGAGGTGGGCGACCACCTACAGGTGTACGAAGATGTCCACCACAGGCTGCGGGACACGCTGGCCGCACTCGACCAGCGACCCGGCCCGCCGCCACCGCAGCCGTCCGGTACGGTCCGGCCCGCGCCACCCGGCGTCCGGCCGGGGCCGGTGGGCGCAGGCGGTCCGCAGGGGACGTCGTACGAGAGCAACAGGAGCTGAACCGCACGTGGCAGGAGTGGCACGACGCCGACTCGACGCGGAGCTGGTGCGCCGCAGGATGGCGCGGTCCCGGGAGCACGCCAGCCAGTTGATCGCCGCGGGCAGGGTGACGGTGGCCGGCGCCACCGCGACCAAACCCGCGACGCAGGTGGCCACCAGCGCGGCGCTCGTGGTGCGCGCCGACGACAGTGACCCCGACTACGTCTCGCGCGGCGGCCACAAACTCGCCGGCGCGCTCGCCGCCTTCCAGCCGCTCGGCCTCCTGGTCGAGGGCCGCAGGGCACTGGACGCCGGCGCCTCGACCGGCGGCTTCACCGACGTGCTGCTGCGCGCCGGCGCCGCGCAGGTGGTCGCCGTCGACGTCGGTTACGGGCAGCTGGCCTGGACTCTGCAGAGCGACGAGCGCGTCGTCGTCCGGGACCGCACCAACGTCCGGGAACTGACACCGGAGACCGTCGGCGGGGTGCCGGTGGACCTGGTCGTCGGTGACCTCTCCTTCATCCCGCTCGGACTGGTCCTGCCCGCGCTGGTCCGCTGCGCCGCCGCCGACGCGGACCTGGTGCTCATGGTCAAGCCGCAGTTCGAGGTCGGCCGCGAGCGGCTGGGCAGCGGCGGCGTGGTCCGCAGCCCCGAGCTGCGCGCCGAGGCGGTGCGCACCGTCGCCGCCCAGGCGGCCGAGCACGGCCTCGGTGTCCGGGCGGTGACCGCCAGCCCGCTGCCGGGCCCCTCGGGCAACGTGGAGTACTTCCTGTGGCTGCGGGCGGACGCGCCGCCGCTCGACCCGGCGGCCGTCGAACGCGCCGTGGCCGAGGGGCCCCGGTGAACGCGGTCGCCCCGGCGCCCCGGCGGGCGGGAGGGGCCGCGGCAGACCATGCACCGGGAGACCCGGTGAACACCACGAGCGAGGGGGTCCCTGTGGCGGCCGACCAGTCCGCACCTTCCACGTCGTCCCCGTCCGGCGGGCCACCGGCCGGACGCCCGGGGCACGAGCCCTTCCCCGAAGCCGGCTCCGCGCCGCGGCCCGCCGATTCCGGCTCCCCGCAGGCCCCCGCGCCGCGCGGCGAGGAAGCCGAGCCGGCCGAGACCCCGGCGCCCCCGGCCACCGGCCCCGCCGGGACCGACCCGGCCGGGCAGGAGCAGGACGGGGCCCCGGGCGGGGAGGTGCCCGCGGTCGCAGGGGTCTGCGACCTCTCCGCCGTCGTACCCCTGCCCGGCCCCGACGCGCCCATCGAACCGTCCGCCCGGCGCCGCGTCTTCCTGCTCGCGCACACCGGGCGCGACGCGGCGGTCCGCAGCGCCGAACGGGTCGTGGGCAAGCTGCTCCGCTTCGGCATCGAGGTGCGGGTGCTCGCCGAGGAGGCCGCCGACCTGGAGCTCCCCGAGGACGTCGACGTGGTCACCTCCGAGAAGGGCGCCGCCGACGGCTGCGAACTGGTCGTGGTGCTCGGCGGCGACGGGACCCTGCTGCGGGGCGCCGACTTCGCCCGTGCCTCCGGGGTTCCGATGCTCGGCGTGAACCTGGGACGCGTCGGCTTCCTCGCCGAGGCCGAACGCGACGACCTCGACAAGGTCGTGCACGGCGTGGTCACCCGGAGCTACGAGGTCGAGGAGCGGATGACGCTCGACGTCCTGGTGCGCAACAACGGTGTGATCGTCCACACCGACTGGGCGCTGAACGAGGCGTCCGTGGAGAAGGCCGCCCGCGAACGCATGCTGGAGGTCGTCACCGAGGTCGACAACCGGCCCGTCTCGCGGTTCGGCGGCGACGGCGTGGTCTGCGCGACGCCCACCGGCTCCACCGCCTACGCCTTCTCCGCCGGCGGGCCCGTGGTCTGGCCGGAGGTCGCGGCGCTGCTGATGGTGCCGATCAGCGCGCACGCCCTCTTCGCCAAGCCGCTGGTGACCTCCCCGGACTCGGTCCTGGCCGTCGAGGTGCAGCCGCAGACCCCGCACGGCGTCCTGTGGTGCGACGGCCGGCGGACCGTCGAACTGCCCGCGGGCGCCCGGGTGGAGGTCCGGCGGGGCGCGGTGCCCGTGCGTCTGGCCCGGCTGCACCACTCCTCCTTCACCGACCGGCTGGTCGCCAAGTTCGCCCTGCCCGTGGCGGGATGGCGCGGCGCACCCCGCTGACCAGGCACCACCACGTCACGGTCCGGCCCCGGGGAGCCCTCTGCCCGGGCGGGGAGGCCCCTCGGGGAGGCGGCCGGGCCGGGGGAGCGGGGCTGATCACCCAAGGGCCCGCAGTCGCCTCCCGGGGGGCTGCCCCGCTGTCCTGGTCCGGCGCGGGGCGTCCGGGCCGGCGCGGGGCGTCCGGGCCGGGGCCGGACCCGGCCGTACGTTCCCGGCGTCACTTCCCGGCAGGGCGTTCCACGACGTCCGGGCACACTCCGAGGGCCCGCCGGGGTACCGACCGCCGGCCCGGCGGTGGGCCTTCCCGCGCTGGTCGGACCGCCTGCCGGGCCCGGTGGCGGGGTACTCCGCGCCTCGGCGGCGGGGCGGTGAGGGGGCGCGCGAAAGGGGCGCAGGCGCGGGCGACCGTCGCGGGGCGGCCCCGGGACCTCGTAAGGTCGTACCCGTGTTGGAGGAGATGCGGATCCGGTCCCTGGGCGTCATCGACGACGCCGTCATCGAGCTGTCCCCGGGTTTCACGGTGGTGACGGGCGAGACGGGGGCGGGCAAGACCATGGTCGTCACCAGCCTCGGGCTGCTGCTCGGCGGCCGGGCGGACGCCGCCCTGGTGAGGGTGGGCGCCGCCTACGCCGTCGTGGAGGGACGGCTCTCGATGGACCCGGACGCCCCGGCGGCCCGGCGCGCCGAGGAGGCGGGCGCCGAGCTGGAGGACGGCGTCCTGCTGGTGAGCCGTACCGTTTCCGCGGAAGGCCGGTCCCGCGCCCACGTCGGCGGGCGGTCCGCCCCGGTGGGGATGCTGGCGGAGCTCGCCGACGACCTGGTGGCCGTCCACGGGCAGACCGACCAGCAGGGGCTCCTGCGGCCCGCCCGGCAGCGGCAGGCCCTCGACCGCTACGCCGGTGACGCCGTCGCCAAGCCGCTGGCCGCGTACGGCGCCGCCTACCGCAGGCTGCGCGCCGTCACCGAGGAGCTGGCCGAGCTCACCACCCGCGCCCGCGAACGCGCCCAGGAAGCCGACCTGCTGCGGTTCGGCGTGGAGGAGATCGCGGCGGCCGAGCCGCAGCCGGGCGAGGACGTCGAGCTCGCCGCGGAGGCCGAGCGCCTGGGCCACGCGGAGGCGCTCGCCTCCGCCGCCAGCGCCGCGCACACCGCCCTGGCCGGGGACCCGGTGGACCCCGAGAGCGTGGACGCCGGAGCCCTGGTGGCCGGTGCCCACCGGGCGCTGGAGGCCGTCCGCAACCACGATCCGGCGCTCGCCGCCCTCGCGGAGCGGCTCGCCGAGGTCGGCATCCTCCTCGGTGACGTAGCCGGCGAACTCGCCGGCTACGCCGACGGCCTGGACGCCGACCCGCTGCGGCTCGCCGCCGTCGAGGAGCGCCGCGCCACCCTGAACCAGCTCACCCGCAAGTACGGCGAGGACATCACCGCCGTCCTGGCCTGGGCCGAGGAAAGCGCCACGCGCCTGGCCGAACTGGAGGGCGACGACGACCGGATCGGTGAGCTCACCGCCGAACGGGACGCCCTGCGGGCCGAACTGGCGCAGCTCGCCCAGACGCTGAGTGACGCCCGGCACGAGGCGGCCCAGCGGTTCGCCGACGCGGTCACCACCGAACTCGCCGAACTGGCCATGCCGCACGCGCGGGTGAGCGTGGACATCAGCCGGCAGGTGCTGGCGGAGGACCCGGCCCGGGCAGAGGAGGCAGGGGTGGACGGCCTGGAGCTGTCCGGCCGCCTCGTCGCCTACGGCCCGACCGGCGTGGACGAGGTGGAACTGCTGCTCGCCCCCCACCCCGGCTCGCACCCCAGGCCCATCGCCAAGGGCGCCTCCGGTGGCGAACTCTCCCGGGTGATGCTCGCCGTGGAGGTCGTCTTCGCCGGTTCCGACCCGGTGCCGACCTACCTCTTCGACGAGGTGGACGCCGGAGTCGGGGGCAAGGCCGCGGTCGAGGTCGGCCGGCGGCTGGCCAAGCTGGCCCGGTCCGCACAGGTGGTCGTCGTCACCCACCTCCCGCAGGTCGCGGCCTTCGCGGACCGGCAGCTGCTGGTCGAGAAGACCCACGACGGGTCGGTCACCCGCAGCGGCGTCAAGGTGCTGGAGGGCGAGGACCGGGTGCGGGAACTCTCCCGGATGCTCGCCGGACAGCAGGACTCCGAGACGGCCCGCGCCCACGCCGAGGAACTGCTGGAGGCCGCCCGCGCCGCCCGCTGAGCGGCGCCGCGCCGGCGGCCCTGCCGGGCCCCTCACCACCCTCCGCGCCCTGCGGCCGGGCGTGGGGAAACAGGCGCCGCCCACCGGTGGTCCGCCGGCGCCGGCCACCCCGTCCCCCCGCCGGCTCGTCGCCCGCCGCAGCCAGGCGCCCCCGGAGCCGGGTCCCGGTCCGGCGTCCCGGTTCGGAGGCCGTCCCCTCCGGCAGCCGCCCTCCGCCCCCGCATCACTCGTGTGGGTGGAATCGGCGTCGCGGCGAGGAGGTTGACGAGGTCCGGAGGCCGCGCTGTGCCGTTCCCCGCATCCGGCCTGGCATCCTGGGGGCGGCGCGGGCACGCCGTCCCGCCGGCCTCGTGGCGCCACGCTGCCGCCGGGCCGGACTCCGGGCTCCTCGCCCGCCCGGCGCCGCACCCCGGCCGATCACCGCCCTCCCGCCACCGAGCCCCACGGCGTCCGAGGTCCGCTGCACCGCACCCGCCCCGACCGTCCAGGAGACCCGACCCCCGTGAGCACCCTCCCCGCGCCGCGCGGCCGGTCCTCGCTCCGCGTGGTCCAGGTGCTCGGCCGCGGCAGCGGGGGCAGTGCCGCCCACGTCCGCTCACTGGCCGCCGGACTCGTCGCCAGGGGCGTGCGGGTGACGGTCTGCGCCGCGGCGGACATCGAGGCGCAGTACGACTTCACGGGCACCGGCGCGCGCTTCCTGCCCCTCGCGCCCCGGCCGGACCGCACGACGCTCACCGTTCTGCGCGAGGCATGCGACCAGGCCGACGTGGTCCACGCACACGGCCTGAACGCCGGGTTGCGGGCGGAACTGGCACTCGGTGGGCGACACCGCAGGCCACTGGTGGTCACCTGGCACACCCGGGGCGCCGTCGAAGGGGCGCGCGTCAAGGTGGACCGCCTGCTGGAGCGGCGACTGGTACGTGGTGCGTCCGTCACCCTCGCGACCTGCGCCGACCTCGTCGACCTGGCCCGGCAGCGGGGGGCGCGGGACGCCCGCCTCGCGCCCCTCGCCGTCCCCGGGCCCCGTGCACCGGAGGGGGACGGGGAGGCCGGCCGTCACACCCGGGGCAAGCTCCGCGCCGAACTCGGCACGGTGGGGCGCCCGCTGCTGCTGGTCGTCGCGCGCCTCACCGCCCACCAGGGGCACCGGGTGGTGCTCGACGCCGCGAGGTCGTGGCGGCACGAGACACCCCCGCCCCTCGTGGTGTTCGCGGGCGAGGGGGAGCTCCGCGGTGAGCTGGGCCGCAGGGTGGCGGAGGAGGAACTGCCGGTGCGGCTGCTGGGCCGCCGGGACGACGTGTCCGAACTCCTCACCGCCGCCGACCTGGTGGTGCTGCCCAGCCGCTGGGAGGCGCGCCCGCTCATCGCCCACGAGGCCCTGCGCGCCGGCGTGCCGCTCGTGGCCACCGACGTCGGAGGGACCCGGGAGCTGGTGGGGGAGGGGGCCGCACTCGTCCCTTACGGCGACGCCACGGCCCTGGCCCGCACCGTCACCCACCTGCTGCGCCACCAGGAACACCGGGACGCCCTCGTGACGGCCGGCCGCCGGCAGGCGGCGAGCTGGCCCACCGAGGACGAGACGGTCGCCCAGACCCTCAGCGTCTACGACGAGTTGACGCGGAGCTGACGTCTGCGCGGACGGGAAGCCGGCGTCTGCGTTGACGCGGTGCTGACGCCTGCCAGGCACCGACGCCCGCGGCCCCCGCCCACCGGCACGTGTCCCCGCCACCCGGCTGCCGCCGCCACCGGCGCAGTCCCCGCCCGGCCGCCGCCGGCCGGACCCCGCGTCCGCCCGCCCGTCCCCGGCAGGGGTTGGTCGGGGCGGCAGCGGGCAGACGTGCCCGCGGGCCGTCTCCGGCGGTCTCCCGTCCGCGATGCGGACCACCGGCCGCCCGGGCGGCGACGCCGGCCGCGGGGGCGGACCGCCGCAGCCCGCCCCACGTGCGGTGCAGCCGGCAGGTAGGCTCTCAGCGGACCGTCGGCGCGGCGCTCGCCCGGGTTCCGCGGCAGGCCGGACGGGACGCACCGACGCGGGAACCGCAGAAGGCACGGGGATGCACGCAGTGACACGTGTGACGGCGGCCTGGGACCGCTTCGTCGCCTCCGACCCCGGCCTGATCCGGCTGATGTCCGCACTGCGCACCGTGCTGTCCATCGGGCTGGCGCTGCTGGTGATGACAGCCCTCGGCGTCCCCGTGATGCTGCTGGTGGCCGGGGCCATGGCGGCGATGGTGTCCTCCTTCGCCATCTCCGAGACGCTGCTGCGGGACCAGGCGATCACCCTCGCCGCCGGCCTGCCGACCGCGTTGGCCGCCGTCTCCCTCGGCACGCTGCTCGCCCCTTACCGGGCCGCCGCCGACATCGTCTTCCTGCTGCTGATCTTCGGCGCCGTCTACATCCGGCGCTACGGCCGGCGGGCCCAGGCGCTGGGACTCATGGCCTTCCAGCTGTTCTTCGTCTCCCAGTTCATCCGCGCCCAGACCGCCCAGCTGCCGCAGCTCTACGAGGTGATGGCGGTGGCGTTCGGCTCGGGGGCGGTGGTGCGGTTCGTGCTGCTGCGGGCGACGCCCGAGTGGACGCTGCGGCGGCTGCTCCACGCCTTCCGCGGACGGCTCTCCCGGGCCGTCGGCACCCTCGCCGTGCTGAGCGAGCTGCAACGGGACGCCGGCCCGCAGCACCGGGCCGGCAGCCGGCACCGGGCCGGGGAGCACTCACCCCGCCGGCGGGCGGAACGGGACGTGCGCAAGCGCATCGCGAGCCTGCACGAGTGCGCCGTGATGATCCAGGGCCGCATCGACGACGCCGTCCCCGACGAGAGCGCCGCCGCCGCCCTGCAACGCCGGGTCGCCGAGAGCGACGTGGCGGCCCAGCGCCTCGCGGCCCTCCTGCTGGGCCACTCCTCCGGCACGCACCGGCTCGGCGAGGCCCTGGAGGAACTGCGGCTCATCCTCGAACGTGAGGGGCCCGAGGGCCGCGACGAGGCCACCGCCCTCGCCCGGGAACGCCTGCTGAGCGTCCGCGAGGACGTCGCCGACGCCCCGCCCGAGGCCGTGGAGACCCTGCGTGCCGCCGGCGAACTGGCCTTCGCCATGTTCGGCGTCCGGGTCGCCGCCGGGCAGGAGGAGGAGACGCCCGGTCCGGCCGGCCGCCGAGGCTCCGCCGTGCCTTCCGCCGCCGAGTCCCGTCCCAGGGCCCGCTGGGGGATGCTCGTCCTCGACCGTGACCACGGTGTGCGGGCGCTCCCCGCCGATCCGGGCGGCGCCCCGCCCCGCGGCCCCGAAGCCGCTCCCCGGCCCCCCGCGGGTGCCGCACCGGCCGGCGACGGCCCCGGGCCGGGCCGCGGCGCGGTGGAGAGCTCGCGGGAGGAACTGGCCGTGGAGGACCTCTCCCTCGGCCTGCGGGTGACGATGGGCCGTGAGACGGACACCGGCCGACAGGTCGGGCTGCGCCGGCCCACCACCCGGGCCGCCTTCCAGGTCACCGTCGGCTCCGCGCTCGCCATCGTCGGCGGCGAGTTCCTGTCCGCACAGCGCTGGTACTGGGCGGTGCTGACCTGCTGGGTGGTCTTCCTCAACACCGCCTCCACCGGCGAGATCCTGGTCAAGGGCTACCGGCGCCTGATCGGCACGATCGTCGGGGTGGTCGCGGGCGTCGGCGTCACCACGCTCGTCGCCGGCGACGTCCCGCTGGCGTTCGCGCTGGTCCTGGTCTGCGTCTTCTGCATGTTCTTCACCGCGCCCCTGTCGTACGCGCTGATGTCCTTCTTCGTGACGAACATGCTGGGACTGCTGTACACGCTGCTGCACACCTACTCGGTGTCGGTCATGGTGCTGCGCATCGAGGAGACCCTGCTCGGCGCCGCCAGCGGCCTCATCGCCGCCCTCGTCGTCCTGCCGGTGCGCACCGGAGCCCACACCGACCAGCGCCTCGCCGACGTCGTCGAGGCGCTGCGGGAGACCGTGCAGGCCTCGCTGAGCCGGCTGGAGGGAGGCCGCGGCCTGGAGGACCCCGCCCTGGACGACAGCGTCCGCGACCTCGACGAGGCGGTGGAGAACCTGCGCCAGGCGACCGCGCCGCTCACCCACCCCGTCAGCCCGCTGCGGGTGCGCCGGGGCACCACCCGCTACGTCGTCGGCCTGATCAACGGTGCCGCCTACCACGCCCGCGCGCTGGCCTCCTGCGTGCAGCAGCTGCCGGAGTCGGGCGCCGAGGACGACACCGCCCGCCGGCTCGCCGACCAGGTCACCGAGCACCTCACCCGGCTTGGCGACCACCTGAGCGGCACACGGCGGGGCACGCGGCCCGCCGGCTCCCGGATCTACCGCACCGTCCCCTACGCCGAGGCGGGCGTCCCGCTGGCCGCGGCACCCCGCGCCGACCCGGGCACGGCACTCGGCCCCGGCCGCACCGCCCGCGTCCGCCGCCACCTGCAGCGGCTGGAGGAGAACGTCCGGGGCCTGGACGAGCCGCTGCACCTCGGCGGAGACGAGCCGGCCCGGGACGGGAGCGGGCCGGGCCCCGCCTGAGGACACCGGCCGACCCGCACGGCGTGCCCTCAGCCGACGCGCACGACGTACTTGCCGCGCACCCCGCCCGCCTCCAGCGCACGATGGGCGTCCGCGATGCCGGCGAGCGGGAAGACCGTGTCCACGACGGGGCGGAGCGTGCCCTCCTCGGCGTACGAGGTCAGCTCGGTCAGGAGCGAGGTCCTCGGGTTGCCGCTGAAGAAGCGCACCCGGCTGCGACCGTGCACGGCGCTGGCCAGGACGTAGCCGAGGGAGGCCGCGATCCGGTCGGTGTCGAGGGCGACGGCCACCATGCGTCCGCCGCGGGCCAGCAGCCGGCGGTAGGCGCGCAGGTCCGTGCCGACGGTGTCCAGGATCACGTCGTACCGGCCGAGGTCGGCCGGCGTGGTGACGCGGTAGTCGAGGGCCTCGTCGGCGCCCAGTTCGCGGACCAGGGCCAGGTTGTCCGCCCGGGCCAGACCCGTGACGCGGGCCCCCGCCGCCCTGCCCCACTGGACCGCGACGTTCCCCACGCCCCCGGCCGCCCCCCGCACCAGGAGGCGCTCGCCCGGGCGCAGCCGCGCCTTGTCCCGCAGGGCGGTCAGGGCCGTGGTGCCCACCGGCAACGCGACGGCGTCGACCGGGTCGAGCCCCCCGGGGCTCCGGGAGATCCGCTCCGCTCGGACGGTGACGTACTCCGCCGCACTGCCGAAGCCCGAGGTGCGCGCCATGACGCCCCAGACCCGGTCCCCCACGGCGAACCCGGTGCCCGGCGAGCCGAGTCCGGCCACCTCCCCCGCCAAGTCCAGGCCGGTGCGCAGCGGGAACCTGCCCCCGGTGACCAGCCGGAGCCGGCCGGCGCGGGCGTGCAGTTCACCGCCGTTGACGCTCACCGCGCCGACCTTCACCAACACCTCGCCCGGCCCGGGCACGGGCTTGGGCACCTCGCCCACGTACAGCACCTCGGGGCCGCCGTAACTGTCGTACAGTGCGGCCCGCATCGTCTCGGTCATCTCGTACACCTCGCCCTGATCGCGTCTGCGACCGACCGTACGGTGGTAACCGGACGACACCGTCCACTTGAGCCGGAGGTGAGAGGGATCGACGAAAGATCCTCTCGGTTGCGTGCGGACGCCGAGCGCAACCGGCGGCGCATCGTCGAGGCTGCCCGCGAGGCCTTCACCCGGCACGGGATCGAGGTGCCGATGGCAACCGTCGCGCGGCAGGCCGGGGTCGGGGTCGCCACGCTCTACCGCCGCTTCCGGACCCGCGACGAACTGGTCAGGGAGGTCTTCGCCGACCAGCTCGACGCGTGCACGGCGGCCTTCGTCCAGGCGTTGGAGGACCCCGACCCGTGGCGCGGCTTCTGCCACGTGATCGAGAAGGTCTGCGCCCTGCAGGTGGCCGAGCGCGGCTTCACGGAGGCGTTCCTCACCGCCTTCCCGGAGGCGTCCGCGGACCATTCCCGGCGCCGGCTGCAGGGCGAGCACGGCTTCGCGCTCCTGGTCCGCAGGGCTCAGGACGCGGGGGCGCTGCGGAAGGACTTCCACCCCTCGGACCTGACGGTGGTGCTGCTCGCCAACAACGCCCTCGGCGCCACCCCCGACCCCGCGGCGGCTTCGCGGCGACTGGTCGGCTACCTGCTCGACTCCTTCCGCGCCCCCGCCGCCCACACCCGGCTGCCGCCACCGGCCGGCCTGGGCCTGAGGCACCTGGTGCCCAGCGGACACCACGTCCGGGGCAGCGGCGAGGGGTGAGGCCGCGCCAAGTGCCCGACCCTGGCCACCTGTTGCAGGGTGCCGGTCCGGCGTGATGGGCGCCCCGGGGGCCGGTGGGCGCAGCAGCGGTCCGGCGGGCGTCGGCGCGGCCGGCCTGCCAGGCAGTACCGGACCGGCCGTCAGGCCCTGCCGCACGGCCCGTCACACACCCACCCCGTTATGTTCTTCGCGGTCCTGCAATGGGACCGCTGGCCTCCGGGCCCGGCATGACTGTTGCCCCCTGTCGAAGGCATGACCTGGGGGGTGG
>NZ_JBHWGP010000055.1:0-28797 GCF_042733155.1 Streptomyces sp. NPDC059740
CAGCGTCGCCCACGTCCTGCACTGGTCCCGCTGGCGGCGACGACGCCAGCACCAGGCTCGGACCAGCCACTACAAGAGACGAGGCCACAGCCCAAAAACTGAAGCCTCGCCACGGCAAGCACCGTTGCAGTACTAGTCCGGGACGCCCGAAGGCGTTACATCCGCATCCCGCCGACCCCCACACCCCGATCATCGGCGCTTTCCGGCCAGGGCCACCCGTCGGGAAGAGCCGCACCTCAGTGTCTCCCGAGCCTGCGGACCACGGTCCCGACGGCCCTCACACACCACTCACCCGCTCCCACTCATCGCATCGAACCCGTCCGGAGGCCTCCACGATCCCGCCGGCTCTACGCAGCGGGTCCGGCTCGGCGCCGGAGGGCGAGATGATGCCAAGGCCACGAGCAGGAGTTCCGCAGTGCATGACGACAGATGTCGCGCCGGTTCGCCTGCCGGCTACTCCCAGCGCGTACAGCTGGTAGGGGATGGCCACCTCGTCGGTGGCCGGTCGGATGTGCCGGTGCGGGTGAAGCCGGTTTGGGCCAGGACGCGCGTCCGGGGGCGTGGTTGTCGGGTGGTGCACGGCTTCCAGCCGGTCGAGACCGGCGGTGGCGAAGGGACGGAGACGACACGTGGTGGGCAGCTTCGGCCGGGTAGCCGCCATTGCCCAGGTGTCCTCGCGGAGGATATAGGTGATGACGGCCATGGTCGGTGTTCGTCGCCGCAGGGCGATCAGGCCAATCAGGCCGGCTCTCCGCCCAGCATGCTTCAGCTCCACTCCACACGGCTTTTCGGCGGCTCAGGCGAGTGCTGTGCGATCTTGTCGAGGGTGAGAGGCTTGCCGATGGTGTGCCGGATGGAGGCGCCGCTGTAGACGCGGGTAGCGCGGCGTCATCGGGTCAACAGGTCATGCGGAATCACCATGCGCCCTCCTGCCGTCCTCGCCCGACCACCCCCAGGAAAGCCAGCACAGCCAGCACACGGCGGTTGGCGTCGGCGGTGGGCGAGAGGTTGAGTTTGGCGAAGATGTTGGAGGTGTGCTTGACCACCGCCCGCTCGGTGACCACCAGCCGCTGCGCAATGGCCGCGTTGGACCGCCCCTCTGCCATGAGGCTCAACACCTCCCGTTCCCGGGGTGTGAGGGTGTGAGCCGGGTCAGTTTCCCGTCCCGGGCCTCTTCGCCGACGAAAAGTTTCGCCACGACGTGCCGATCCAGGGCGGTGCCGCCGGCCGCGACCTGCCGCACGGCGGCCACGAACTGCTCCGGATCGAAGACCCTGTCCTTCAGGAGGTAACCGATGCCACCGGAGCCGTCGGCAAGCAACTCCCTGGCGTAAAGCTGCTCGACGTACTGGGACAGGACGAGCACCGGCAGTCCCGGCGCCTGCCGCCTGGCTTCCAGAGCAGCCTGCAGGCCTTCGTCCGTGAAGGTGGGCGGCAGCCGGACGTCGACCACGGCAACGTCCGGCCGCTCGCGCACGAGCGCACGCAGGAGTTCGGGTCCGTTGTTCACCGCCGCGACGATTTCGCAGTCGTACGCCTCCAGCAGGCGCACCAGTCCGTCCCGCAGCAGGAAAAAGTCCTCGGCTACGACAACGCGCACGGAATCTCCATGGCCAGACTGGTCGGTCCACCCACCGGGCTGGTGAGAGCCAGTACACCGTCGAAGGCGGCCAGCCTCCGCTCGATGCCACGCAGTCCGGACCCACGCGAGACGTCGGCCCCGCCACGGCCGTCATCGCCGACGCGAGCACGCAGACGACCTCCTTCGTACCAGAGATCGACCTGGACGTGTCGGGCGTCGGCGTGCTTGGTGGCGTTGGTGAGCCCCTCGGCCACCGCGAAGTACATCGCCGACTCCACCGGTGCCTCGGGGCGCCCTGGCACGTCCGCCTTGACGGTCACCCGCAGCGTGCTGTCCATCGCCAGTGCGCGCACCGCATCGACGAGACCACGGTCGGCGAGCACCGGAGGGTGAATGCCGCGGATGAGCGCCCGCATCTCCTCCAGCGCCGTCGCGGACGCCTTGCGGGTGTCGGCGAGGATGGTGGCGACCGCCTCCGGGTCCTTGGCCAGCAACTGCTCTGCCACCCCGAGGTTCAGGCCGAGCGCTACCAGCCGCGCCTGTGCGCCGTCGTGCAGGTCGCGTTCGATGCGCCGCAGTTCAGCGGCCGAGGAGTTCACGGCCTCGGCACGCGTGTCGGTGAGGTGGCGCACCCGGAGCGAGGCCCTGGTGGGCGCCAGCATCGTGCGAGCCAGGGACGCATGGGTCCGCAGCGCCCACGGAGCGCAGGCGACACCGACGATCAGGGTCGGCACACCCAGAGCGACGGCGTGCCAGGCTGACTGAGCATCGGTCACCCGGATCCACCAGTACCAGTTGTTGCCGCCGATGGAGTTGAGAGCCTCCCAGACCTTAGGCATCGCCAGCCCCATTACGCCGAACAGAACAAGCAGGAAGGGCAGCAAGGTGAGAACGATTCCGATCACGGGGTTGACGAGCGCCCACAGCAGATCCCGCCAGGTAGCCGGGTCGGCGAGCACCGCACAGGTCCGCTGCCACCAACCCCGCAGTCCCGGCGCCGGAGGGGGTTCGGGCCGGTAGGGCGCAGCGATCTCGACACCGGACCACTCCCCGGCCAGCCTGCGGGTCGTGCCGACCGCCCCCGCAGCAACGCCGCCGCCGGCGGTACGAGGAGGATGCCGAGGCCCACGCCGATGAGGGACATGGACGTCACCAGCAGGCAGAAGCAGAACGACTCCACCATCGAGAGTCCGGCGAGTGGCAGACCTCGCACCATGGACCGGATCCGTGTTCCCCACATGGTCGTTCTCCCCCCTGAGGCGTCACGGCGAAGGACGCTTCGCCGGCGTTGTGTAAGAGATTCTGTCGGTGATGGGCCTACGGGTCAGGAGATCCAGGTCGCCGGCCAGTGGGTGTAGCCACCTCCACCCCAGGCGCCACTCAGGGCCCTCCACGAGAAACTCGAATGCCCGGACCATTGGCCACTGCGCATGACGGGGGGCTTGCCCGCCCCGGTCCGGGGCCCGTCCAGGTGTCCGGAGACCCGGACGTGAGCTGCATCGCGCGGACTTCGACGGTGACGGCGGTCTGTCAACTCCACGCAGCGCTGGGGAGACGACTTCTCTGGCTCCGCCTCACGCATCAGAAGAGCGGCTTGCCGCCCAGGGATCGCCGTCCGCATCTACCGTGGTCGGCCGGTCCCGGTCGGCTCGGCCTTGTGCAGTGCTGAGGCCCACGGCTCTGTCCCATGGGCGTCAGCATGTGCAGCGTCAGCCCTCCAGCATGACTTGGAGATCGTGCAGCGTCAGCTCGTGCGTGCCGCGTTCCGCTGCGCTGCTCTGCGTCCAGGCAGGGAGCGCCGGGTGTACGTGCTCGTACGGGACGCCGGCAGGTGCGGACCTCCGTCGTTGCGGGCGATCTGGGTCAAATGGGTGGCCAGAGCCTTCGGGGGCTGCCGCCGCTGTAGCCGAGGTGGTAACCGTCAGGTCGCTACTGGGGCAGACACGACAGGAGCCCGTTGCCGGTCCTGCTCAGGAACAGGCCGCAGCGGGTGATTGGCTACGCCCCAGCTCAGCGTCTATGCACGCCGAGCGCTCTCGAACTGCCGGGGAGGGCCTGCGGGCGGAGCTTTGGCGTCGCCTCGGAGGCGAGTGGGGGACAGCGATGGGCCGTGGGTGGAACGCCGTAGACCGAGCGGAAGGCACGGGAGAGGGTGGCGTGGTCCTTGAAGCCCCAGCGGCTCGCGATGTTGTAGACGGGGGCGGCTTCCAGGCCGGGGCGGCTCAGATCGAGCCTGGCGCGCTCCAGGCGCTGGTGGCGGATCCACGCGGACACAGGCACCTCACGTTCCCGGAAGAGGCGGTGCAGGTAGCTGACCGAGATGTGATGAGCGGAGGCGATGGTCCGGGGTGTCAGCTGTGGGCCGGGAAGTTGTTGGCTGATGAACGCCCCTCGATGCGCATCAGGAGGCTGCGCTGAAGCGAGTTCTCCGACACGGCGGTGTCGGCGTCAAGATGGTGCGCGAGCAGGGCGGTGAGCAGGTCCGTCGTGACGGTTCCGAGCCTGGCGCGGTCCGCCGGCCCGTAGGCCGTGGAGTCGGTGGCCATGTCGGTGAGACACCGGGTGAGCAGAGCCCCGATGCCGGCCCGCCCGGGGAGCGGCCTGGCCAGGAGCCGAGTGACTCCCCGGGCGGGTAAGTCGATCACCGACCAAGGAAGATGTGCACACAACGGGGGCGTCGTCGTGCCCTGGGGGCGAGGCGGAGGCGGAAAGGGCTCGAACTGTCGCACAGGGCAGGGCCACCGGAGTTCAGACCGCGTCGCGTTCGTCCTGCCGGACGGCGAGTTCCCTTCAGGGGCAGGATGACCGAGCACGTATCCGGATCGCTGAGCCGTACGAGCTTCGACGTGCGCACCGCCTCGGACGGTGAGGCCGTGAGTTCCACCACGTCCACGGCGGCCGGTTCCGCGGCGCGCAGCCTCGCCCGGAAGCGTTAATTGCTCGCCGAACACCAACCGCAGGACGGGCTCCGGCTGCCGTCCTGACTCCCGGGGGTCGCTTCACGCACCGGCGAGACGGTCGAAGTGCCCCTGCAACTGCTCCGGTTGCATGCCGGCGGCGAGCAGGGCGTGCAGCAGGAGGCGCGCCTTGACGGCGTCCAGCTGCCCGGCGGAGAGCAGGCCGCGCGAGAGCAGGTCGTACTCGGAGCCGGGGCCTCGGTAGGTGGTGGACAGCAAGGGGCCCGCGCCGGTACGGGAGGCGAGGACCACCGGCATCCGGGTCGCGACCCCGGCCAGCGGTTCGACGAGCCAGGTCGGAACGTGACCGGCTCCGAACGCGGCGACGACGAGACCGTCGAAGCGGTCGTCGACCGCGTCGAGCAGCTCACCCGAGTCGCCGAGTGTGAGCGTCAGAAGTGCCACCCGCGCGGACCTGGTCGGGCGCAGCGGGGACTCGACCACTGGCCCCGGCGGGCGCAGCAGCAGGCGTGGGCGGCCCTCGACCACCCTGCCCAGTGGGCCGGCTCCCGGGGAGCAGAAGGGGACGAGAGCGGTGGTGTGGGCCTTGCGCACGTGCCGGGCGGCGTGGATCTCGTCGCCGAACACCGTGACGGCGCCGAGTCCGTGGCAGGCCGGATCCACGGCGACTGCCAGCGCCGCGGCGAGGTTGGCGGGGCCGTCCGGGCCTGCGGCGTCCGGGCGGCGCATGGCGCCCGTGAGCACGACGGGCGCGCCGGGCGCACACATCAGGTCGAGCAGGAAGGCCGTCTCCTCCAGTGTGTCGGTGCCCTGCACCACGACGACTCCCGCCCCGGCTGAACGAGCGGCGTCCACGTCGGCGGCCAGACTGGCCACATCAGCGAAGGTGAGCGACGAGCTGGGGACGCGGCGGACGTCGTGAACCTCGATGTCGACCTCGTCGCTGAGGCCGGCGCCGGCCAGGACCTCGGTGCCGCTGAGCCGGCCCGCGCCACCTCCGGCAGCGGAGATCGTGCCGCCCAGTGTGAAGACCTTCACCATCGCCGCCATACGCGCACCTCGCCTCAGCCGTCTGGTAGGTGGCTGAGAGTAGCCGTCGGAGCTGGAGCACCTGGCGGCGCGCCCTGAGGTGCACGGCCCGGCACTGCCCGGACTGCGGCGCAGGAAACGCTGATCGCCGCCTGACCTCACGTCCGGGATGCCGGAGCAGGCCGCAGGGGCCGGTCCTCGTCCCGGGAGGCTCCCCGGTTCGGCGTTGCGGGCGTGTCTCTGACGTGGCCCTGCTGCCGACCGGGGTCCGCCGCGGGAGTCCTGGCATGGCGCGGGCAGACCTTTCGGCCGGCCGGCTACGGGCAAGCTTCTGCAGCGCAAGGCGAACGCCGGCCTGCGGTATGGACAGCTCAGCACCGAGCCGCACCGCTGACGACGTTGTGCCGGGCTCGAAAGCGCCCTCCGCAGTACGTCGTGCGACGACGCCCCAGGCCACCTGGGAAGTGGGGGGAAGTCGGTGCGGTGGTGCCGGAGGTCGCTGCGGGGTGGCCCCAGGCCGGGTGGCCTGGCCGCGGGCGCCCAGCGGAACGGTCGGAGGGATCGCGGCCCGCTGATGTACCCGGGAGCGCGGCCTCAGTACCATGAGCCGAACGGTTTTCGGCGGGGGGCGGGGCAATGGGCGATGGTGGCGGGCTGCCCCACAGACCATGGGCACGGACGGTGTGGCGCGTGCTGTGCGCCCTGCTGGGCCTGGCCGCGGTGCTCCTGCCGTACCCGGCCTCGGCCGCCGTGTCCCCGGTGGGCTCCCCGCTCTCGGTGAGGCTGGCTGCGGAACTCCGGCGTGACCCGGTGTACGTGACGGACCAGCTGCCGCGCAGCATCCCGCGTTCGACCGCGCCTCGCTTCGCCGCGGCGGCGCGCACCACCGGGGTCCCCACCTATGTGCTGGTGCTGCCGACGTCGTCGGACGAGGGCGGGCTCCTCGCCACTGTCCACGACCGGCTCGGCCGCGACGGTCTCTACGTGCTCGTCGACAACTACGGGGTGCAGGATGCCCGGGCGTTCGGCGTCGACGCCCCGGCCGACGACGCGCGGGCTGTGGCGCTGTACTCGCTGCCCTACGACGCCGGCGCGCTGCGGGCCTTCCAGGTCTTCGCCGGCGCGGTGGCGGAGGGTTCGGAGCGGGCCGCCCACCGGGCCGACGCCCTGCGCGAGGCCTCCGGGCACAGCGAACGCCCGGACGCCTACATCGACTCCACCGACCGGGAGAACCAGTCCTTCACCACGGGGCTGGCGCTCACCGGGCTGCCGCTCCTCGTCCTGCTCGTCAGCCCCTACGTCCGCCGCCAGCGCCACCGGGCCCGCCTCTGGGCGCCCGCGTCCGCCCTCCCGGGGCCTCGGAAGGGCGGACGCGGGCCGAAGAAGCGAACGCGCCGAGACGGTGGCGGTCGACCCGCGGCGGTGCGGGCGGGGCGTGGCGTCCACCCCGTGGAGTGGGCGGTGGCCGGAGTGCTGGCGCTCGCGGTGCTGGGGACCGCGCTCCTCGTCTTCGACCAGCGGTACGACGGGGTCCCCGTCTCCCCCACCCACGCGGACCTCACCCACCGCGTCGCACGGGTCGCAGCCGGCCTGCGCCACGACCCGGTCTACCTGGACCCCGAGTCGCAGACACCGCTGGACGCCGCACAGCTCTCCACGCTCCGCTCGCACATGCGGGGCGCGGCTCCGGGGCCCCTCTACGTCGTCCTCGTCCCGAGCCTGCCGGACGACGAGTCCGCCGGCGACGCAGGGGCGTTCACCACGGCCCTGCACCGCCGGCTGGGGAAGGACGCGGTCTTCGTCGTCGCCGACCCCGTGCACGGCGCGATTTCGGTGGCCGACCACGGGTTGCCGCTCGACGACACCCGGCTCTCCCTGGGCCTCCCCGAGTCGGTGACCAACGGACCCTCCGACGACACCGCTGCCCGCTCCCTCCCCGGTCGCCTCGTCCAGGCCATCGACTTCGTGAGGAAAGCACCCCGGTTGAAGCACGCGGAGCCGGACACCACGACCAGGCCCGAACCGCTGCGGGACACCCGGCTGCCGAAGCTGCTCTCCGGAGACTTCTGGCCGGGCCTGTGCATGGGCGCGGTACTGGCCGCGCTGCTGCTCGGGCTGGTGGCGAGCGTCCTGGGGATCGCCGGGCTGGTGGAGCGGCGGCGCGCCCCGAAAGCCGGGGGCGTGCCCCCCACCGCTCCCTCGGAGCCGTCACCGGCCTGGCTGCGGCACACCGCTCGGCAGGAACTCGCAGCTCTGGGAGCCGTGTTCGAGGCGGGTAAGTGGAAGGCACCGGCGATCCGGGAGCGGGTCTGGGACCTGCTGGACGCGGCACTCCTGCTGGCCGGTCCCGACGCCGGGGGTCGTCCGGCCGGCAAGACCTCCCCCGGCGACCTCGCGGCCGTGGTGGTGCTGAGCCGGGCGGGCCTCGCGGCGGCCGAGGGCGAGGCGCGAAACGCAGTGTGCGGTGTCAACCCGCTCCACGGTACGGCCGTGGGCCAGCGTCGCGTGGTGCGCTCTCCGGACGGCCGGCCGGTGCGCACGCGGCTGTGTGCGGGATGCGCCGAGCGGGCCCGCCGCTCTCCCGGCAGCGCGGCCGCCGAGTGGCTGACCCTGCCCGCGGCCCACGGCCGGCTCCCCCACGACGAACTCGACGGCGTGCTGCCGTCCGTCCGTGACGGGCTTTCCGTCCTCGTCCGCACCATCAGGGAGCGCCACAGTGTCCGTTGAGCGATTCCACCGGCCGGCCGCGGTACTCGCGTTCGCCGTCCTCGCGCTGTGGGGGTGGGCGCTCGTCGCTCCCGCCGCGCACGCCGACCCGGTCGCGAGCCCCGGCACCCGGATCGCGGACGCCTTGCGGAAGTCGCCGGTCTACGTCGACGCCGCCTACGCGGGCGCGGTTCCGGCGCCGCGCCGCGCCGAGCTGGTGCGGCGGGTCGAGCGGAGCGGCCTGCCGATCAAGGTGGTGCTCACCCCGCTCGTCAAGGGCGACGCCTTCGACGGGGACAGCGCAACGCTGGCCGACGTGGTCCACGACCGGCTGGGGCAGCGGGACCTCATCGTCATCACGATGGCCTCCTTCGACGACGGGCTGGCCGGACGCGAGTGGCCGGACGACCGCCACCAGGCACAGGAGGCGGTCGGCGCCGTCTACTTCCTGGACTCGATGAAGAACGCCGGGCTGGCGGCCCGGGTGGACAAGGCGATCGACCTCGTCGCCGCGGGCGACGGGCGGAAGGTCTACCAGGAGGCGACCGCGGACCTCTCGGCCTCGCCGTCGGCCCCGCACACGGCCGCTCCTCGCGGCGGGGGCGGCGTTCCGTGGCTGGTGCTCGCGGCGGCGGTGGCCGCGGTGGTCCTCGCGGCATCGGCTTCGTGGCTGGTGGTGCGGCGGCGCCGCACGGCACGGACCGCGCCGTTCGCATTCCCGAAGGCGGTGTTCGCCGCGGCCCGTGAGGCGGACGAGGCCCAGGTGCGGCGCGAGGCCGAGAGCGAGGTGCTCGCGCTCGGCGAGGCGCTGGACGGCGCCGAGATAGCGAAGGCCGGCGAGGAGGCGGTGCGGCTCGCCCTCGACGCCTACGCCGCCGCCGGCACGGTGCTGGACGGCGCGCGCGATCTGCCGGACCTCGCGGGGGTGCTGACGCTGGTGGCCGCTGGCCGCGACGCCCTGGAAGGGCGGGCGGGGGCCCTCCCCCTCTGCTTCTTCGACCCACTGCACGGGCGCTCCCAGCAGCGCCTGTCCTGGCGCCCGTTGGGACGTCAGCAGTCCCTCGACGTCGCGGCGTGCGCCCGGTGCGTGCGGGAGGTACGCGCCCGCCGCACTCCCGAGGTACTCACCGCGCAGCTGCCGGACGGGAGCAGTGTGCCGTACTTCGAGGTGCCTGCCGAGCAGAGCCTGTGGGCGGCCACCGGCTACGGGTCCCTGGTGGACGGCGTCGCTGAGGTGGCCCGGCGGGTGGTCCGAGGGGACTTCACCCGGCAGCGTGCCGGGTGAGCCTGTGGACGGCCCGGTACGGCCACCGGGCCCAGTGGGACGGCCCGTGGACGCCTTCACCGATCAATGGATCACCGGGCGGGCCGGTGCCGGCGTCGGCCCCGGCGATCTGGCGCATGGCCCACGCCGCACGCGTCCGGCCCACGGACGTACCGGTGACCGGTGGTTGTCGCGCCGGCATACCCAGAAAGCTCAGGTCGGTGAACCCGATCGCCTACATACCTGACACAACGATGCACCGGCGGCCCGGCCATCGGGACGCAGCAGGACGGTCACCCGGCGTCCGGGCAGCCGCCCCGATGAAGGTGACTGCGCGCCGCCGAGACCGGGGCCGCGGATGTGGGGCCCGAGTTCGGCGGTGAGCTCGACACGGTGACTCGACACGGTCCGCGATGGCGGGAGGTCACCTCGTCGAATGTCGCGAACGCGCTCCACCTACCTGACCGCGCCCCTGCGCGACATGAGCTTCCCGAAGGGACCTCGGGTGTGTGGTGTGCGGCCGGCCGCCGACTGCGGGAGCCGTCGATGCCGCGGACTGTGCGTCCGAGCGCTGGGGCTGGTCGGCTTGAGGGGGGTTGGGTTCACTGCAGTTCTCTGCGGACGAGGACGCGGCACCAGGTGGCCGTCATCTCCTGTTGCATTTCCAGGCTGGGTGCGGGCGCCTTGAGCGTCGGGAGGTGCATGGACGCCGCGTCCGGGAGGGGGGAAGTCCTCCCGTGCCAGGCCGAGGGTGAGGTGCGGCCAGTATTCCGCTTCGCCGATGTCGAGGGCCTCCGTGATGTGCAGCGGTGAGTTCGGGGGTGTTCTCCACGCCGAGCCGGACCTGCTCCCGCTTCTGTACGAGGTTTTCGCGGTAGTGGTAATCGGGGGCCTTCCGCGGCTCCCAGCTACCGTGCCGCACCTCACCGGTGGGGCCGATCGTGGGCGTGGGCCAGGGCCGGCCGCTCAGCAGGGCCGCCGCCTCAGCCAGCCGCGGCGTGTCGGCGTCGTGCAGGAAGCCCAGTGTGACGTGCAGGTGCGCGCGCTGCTGCGGCTCCACGCCTTGGCGCTGCTCCTGCTGGAGGGCGACGAGGGCGTCGGCGAGTGCGCCGGGGATGGAGAGGCTGAAGAAGATGTTGACGGCCGCGTCCGTTGGCATGGTGCCCGCTCCTGGTGAGGTGTGTCGCTGCTTGCATCGTCAGCACCGCCCTCCCGTTACCGCACCGGGCAGGCCCGGTATCGAGACGGTCGTACGGGCTTCCGGCCGGCGCCCCGCCTGAAGGTGGGACGCCGGCCGGCAACGGGCCGCTGTGACGCCTGCCGGCATGTGGTGCAGGTGGCGATCCGCCCTGTGCGTCAGCGGTCGTCGTGGAGTTCCTGGTGCATCTGGGGCTGATCGTCCTGGTCGTGGGTGAGGGCGTACTTCTCGATCTCGTTGAAGGCCTTGGAGGCGACGCCGATGGGCTCGTCGTAGGGGTTGGTACCGACGGTCTTCCGGGCGGCCTCGCCGAACAGGCCGCCGCCCAGGCCGCTGACGACCTTGTGGCCTTCGGCCAGGGGCCTGCCGGCGAGGTCGAGGGGGCTCTTGGGCACGCCGGCCATGTCGGCGTACTTGTCGGTCAGCCCGACCCTCGTCAGAGCGATGTAGGTGTCGCTGACGCCGGGTCCCAGCAGCTCACGGTAGAACTTGACGGCCTGCGCGGTCATGAACAGGCCGTCGTCGGACCTCTGCCACTCCTTGTCCCGCTCGGCGTTCCACAGTCGCTCGACCTCCTCGGCGTCCTTGGGCAGCTGCCACTTCTCCGGTGTGCCGAGGTAGTGGTTGACGTAGTGCCAGGCGCAGATGAAGCCGTGCGCGTCCTCGCGCGAGACGTGGATGCCCAGGTGCCCCATGGCCTGCAGGATCTGCGTGCTGAAGACGCAGGCCGCACCGGTGGTGTACTTCATGGAGACCGGCTCGCCCCACCTGGCGTAGTCCCACTCGCCGCTCTTCTTGTGCAGTTGCCGCACCGAGGCGTGTACCAGGCGGACCTTGGTGACGTTGGCCTTGAGGGTGCCGTCGCGCAGGGCGTCGCGCTTGCCCATGTCGATGAAGAGCCGGGAGGACTGCGAGAGCCGGCGCCCCGGGCCCTTGACCCCGCCCAGGCGGCCTGTGGAGCGCAGGGTGAACGCGCCGGTGGGTGAGAGGTAGGTGCCGATCAGTCCGACGGTGCCCTGGAGCATGGAGGCCGTGCCGTGGTGGTGGTTGAAGAAGCCCTCAGCGGCCTTGACGTCCGCCTCGCTCCAGCCCGGCGGATCGGCCTCGGCACTGGTCAGGAACTCGGCGAGCCGTGGGGGGAGCTTGCTGAGGTCCTGGCCCGGCTTGAGGGTGCCGATGGTGCGGAAGAGGGCGTTGACCCCGTCGATCTCCCGGTTGTCGATCAGGTCTGAGACCAGGGCGTCGGCAGGCGGATCACCGGCCTTGCTTGCCTTCTCCGACTCCGCGGCGATGTACTGGGCAGTCAGGGTCAAGACGCTCTCCCTCTTGTGGTGGGTGGTTGTAGCTGGTCAGAGGTGGGTGGGCCGGGCACCGCACCGGTGCCGCGCGGAGGCCCCTCACCCGACGCGGACAGTCGGCAGCGGGACGGGCTGCCCCGGCCGGCCGGAGTGGGGTGGAGGGCTCCTGTGCTCGGGGCCTGGTCCGGCACGGTGACACCGGCCTTGCAGAAGTCCTCCACGGCTGCGGCTGTGCTGTGCAGGACGCCCCGGCGAGGAGTCAGGCCCACGCGGGCGCGGGGCCCGGGTCTGGTGGCGTCCGATGCAGCAGCCCGCTCGATGTGCGGCAACGGCCTCGCGCGGCTGAGGCACCGCCTGCCGCCACGGCAGCTCTCCCTCCCGGGGCGTTGCAGCGAAGCCGGCAGTGGCGGGGGCGGTCGGCGGCGGCCGCCGTGAAGCAGTTGCCGTGGGACTGAACGTCCAGGCGCGGGCCTTGCCCAAGAAACCGCCTCTCAGCGAAAACGGGATGCAACGGGTGCGGTTCCTTGAATAGCAGCCCCTGAGCAGGCAAAACGTTTCGCCGAACGGCGAGTTCACTCATCAGGACGGCCCCGGGGTACAGCTGGTTCGGCTCAGACCGGCAGCGGGCAGTGCGGTGCAGCGGCCGTCGCCGACCGGGTAGGACCGGAGCGTCGTCGCCAAGCCGCTGCCCAGCGTGCAGAGGTCCCCGTCCTGCTGACGCCAGCCGCTGCCTGCCGGTGGCCTGCGCGTCCCGCCCGACGGACAGGGATGCTCACGGGAGGTAGGGCGCAGCCAGGGCGCGGTGACGTGGCGACAGCATCGTCAGCCCCGGCGGCTCTCAGGGTCTCTCGCCGGCGTCCGCGTCGACGGCAGGAGCCGGCACTGTGCGCCCGCGCCGGTCGGTGCGTGTCCGCGGTGCCGGGCGCACACAATGCTGGCCCGTCGTGCCTCCCCCGTCGCCCCCCGTCGTGACGGGCTCGCTGGGTCGTCGTGGACGCGAGCTGCGACGCACGATGGGCCGGCCGGGAGGTCGTCGGCAGACGCCACCTTCGTGTCCCCCACCGCCGGCGGCTGATCGCGGGGCGGGTAGGGCGATCGGTGACCGCCTTCCGGCGGCCCGCCGTGCTCGACCCTGCCCGCCCCGTAGACAAACCCACACCGCCGAAGGCGGCACGGGCGCCGCCTGGCGCAGCGGAGGCGCTCAGGTACCACGCACCCGCCGCACGACACCGGGCTCCAGCAGGCGGCACGCGGATCCGTCCTGCGGCATGCCGGTTGCAGGCATGCCGCAGGAGGCCGACGCCGGCCTCGGCAGCGCCCCATGCTGCGGTGAGCTGTGCCCCACCAGTGCCCCCGCGATCGGGGTGGTTGTGTCGCGGCTCAGGAAGCTGTCCGCAGGCGCATGTCGTGGGGGCCGGCCTCGGCCGTGTTGAGGCAGGAGTGGTCCCCGGGTGCGTGAGCGAGTTCGAGTCCCAGGCAGGTGCCCAGGGCGAGTTGACCGTAGTAGTTGGGGTGCAGGGATTCCTGGCTCTGGCCCTGACCGGCTCCGGAGGTCACGAAGCGGACCCATTCGCTGGTGCTGCCCGAAGGCCGGGTCCCGGGGCCGGCATGGACGGTGGTCTTGGAGCAGACCTCCCGGCCTTCGAAGGCTCGGGACAGGTCCAGGAACTCGGCGCCGCCTGTGTGGGCGGCGGCGGCCAGGGTGGTGCTGATTGCTGGGACGAGTTCGTCGTGGGCCCAGGTGAGATCCTTGTCGAAGAAGGGGCAACCGCCCTCGGTCATGCGGTTGTACTTCTCTCCGGGGTAGCGCACCCGCGCGCCGTCCGGCAGGGGCGAGGGGTAGGACTGGAGGATCAGGCGGTAGCTGCCCTTCGGGTGGCCTGCCCGGGTCATGGCGGTGGTGACGTCGGCCAGCGTCTTGACGGCAGCGGTGCGCATCGCGGGCAGTCGGTCCTTGACCTGCGGCCCCATGGCCGGAGCGCAGGGGGTGGCTCCGATCGGCGTGAGGAAGTTCTTGGCGCAGGTGGTGATGACGTTCTCGAAGCCGAGGTCGTTGCCGCCGACGGAGACGACGACCGCCCGCACGGGATGCCCGGTCACAGCCTCCTGCAGTTGCTGAGCCTGGGAGGGTTCGCTCTTGAAGGGACTCCCGCCGTGTTCCGGCAGCAGAATCGCAGTGGAGGTGGCGCCGGAACAGGCGAGGTTGAGACGCTGGTTGTGGAGGGGCGCGGTGTTGACCTCGGCGCTGTCGGAGCGGTTGCAGCGGTCGTCGAAGGACGTGCCGTACACCCGGTGCGGATCGGTCTTCGTCGTGTCGGGGGAATAGGCCCGGTCGGTGTGCGAGTAGCCGTCTGCGCTGTCGTTGCTGTTGCCTGCCCAGCGGCCCGCCTCGCCGGAGATGAAGCTGTCACCCAGCGACACCACCCACGGCGTTTCCGCGGCCGTGCCCTGGGTGTGCGCGGAACTGGTGGGTGTGCTGCCTGCCAGGCACAGGGCAGCCCCCGCAGCGGTGGTCAGGACAGCCAGACCCCGCCGGTGCCAAAAAGGATTCATGACTCATGAATCCATATAAGGGAGGAAAAGTTACCCTTGTGGCGCCGGTGTACCACCAACGAGTGCAGTGGCCCCACCGGTCCCGCCAGACCGCCTCCGCAGGAAGGCCCAGTCCGGGCGGGGGCAGGTGGGGAGGGTGTCTGCGCTCAGGAGTGGTCCGGCCTCGGCCGAGCGTCGCTACTGGGCCCCGGTTCCCTGGTCCTGGGACGAGGTGGCGCGGGTGGCGATCAGGGTGCCGCCGGCGGCAGGCTCCTGCGGAACGGGGAGCGTCTTCTCCGCCGCTGCACAGCACCTGCACCTTGCCTGTGCCGGCCGAGGTCACCACACCGGTCGTGCTCAGGGACTCCTCGATGTGTCCGCTGCCGTGCGGCGCAGCCGTCACGGGACCACCCGTGACGGCTGCAGCCGGCCTTGTCCGCGTACGACAGGTGCGCAGATCCGGCGAGCGTGTACGTGCCGGCAGTCAGGGAGAGGGCGTCCACCTGCTTCGGCGTGGTGCGGATGGATCTGACCACGGCGGTCTTGTGCACCTCACCCCGGTGCAGCGGACTCGGCAGCCGCCGGCTGCTGGAGGCTCGGCCCCGGCCCACACCGTTCCAAAGACCGCTGCGGTTGCACCGGCCGTCCGGACAGCACTCGACTGCTTCGTCATGCGCATCGGATGACACTCCCCCTCCGTGATCTTCCTGTGCAGAGAGCGTCGAGGTAGCTGCTGCGGCTTGCGACCGCGAGCCGGAGACAGAGTTCGCAGGCGACCGTCACGCGCATACCGGGAAACCTTCACCATCGGTCACCGCCTGTTCAACCCGTCGGGGTGCGGTTCGTGGCGAGCGATGAGCCGGGCAGCCCGGGAGCAGCGCTTGCAAGCCAGATGTGGACGCTGTGGAGGCCTCTGCGGCGCAGTCACCGCGGGTCCGGGCGGGTGGCTACCGGCGGTCCGGTCAGGTGTTTCCGGAAGCACCTGATCCGACGGGCAGTGGGTGCCCGGGGTGAGGGCGCCACCGGTGACGGCGGTCCCGTGTCGAGCCCGGAACCTGCTCACCGTCCGTGACCGTCGTGCGGGATGCAGCGTTGCCGTGCCGGCTGGTGGGCGGCCCTCGGCGCTGCCGGTCGCCCGGACTCCCGGCTGGGTAGGGGTCTTGGCCCCACCCGGCTCCCCACTCTCCTGTTGCTGCGTCGGGTCGGCTGCGCGAACACGCTTGGTGAGCGGTTGTCGCTTTTGGTAGCGGATGGCGGGTGCCGGCAGCCGCATCCTTGGCCACGGGCGGGTGTTCCCAGTCGATCGGCACGGCGAGTCAACCGGAACGGCCACGGGTGCCGAGCCGGGTGGTGCCCGGGCGGCCGGGGCCTGTGCCGGGGGTGGGTGGCCCGATACGCACCATGCTGTTTGTTGGGAGGTCGGGGCTCTGCCAAGCTCCACCCGCTCGATGGGACTCTCAGCGCAGGGCATCGCACTCGTGGACCGGGAGTTTGGTTGATGGACCGCCACTTACCCGCACCTCATGCAGACCTTGCCGGCGATGCCTCCGGCGCCACGCAGTCGGACGGGGACGACGCCGCGCAGCCCGTGCAGGATGCACACGGTGACCGAGCCGCAGGCAAGGCGCCCCTCTTCTGGGACCACAAGGTCGACGGCGTCGTCATGGACTCCTGATCACTCCCCCACGGGGCGAGGCGGGTACGGGAGGGCCGGTGGTGCAGACACAGGACTCGGCGGCCGTCGGGAGCATGGTGCGCAGGGTATTGCCGCTGGGCATTCCCCTCGCGGTCGGGTTCATCGCCCAACTCGCGATCTCCTTCGTGGACGCGGCGCTCGTCGCCCGCCTGGGCGCGCGGGAGCTGGCCGGGGTGACGCTCGGCCTGAGCCTGTTCAGTCTGGTGATGCTGTTCGGGCTGGGTGTGGTCACTGCCGTCACGCCGAGAGTGGCGGTCGCCCACCAGGCCGGGGAGCCGGTGGCCTTGCGCGGCTGGTACACGCAGGGCAACTGGCTGGCACTCGGGGTCGGGCTTCTCGGCGTGTGCGTACTCCTGAACACCCGCCACCTGTTGGAGCTGATCGGGCAGAACCCTCATCTGGCTTCCGTCGCCCAGGAGTACAACTGTGCCGCCGCCCCCGGCCTTCCCCTCTTCCTCCTCTACGTCAACGCACGTTGCCTGCTCACGGGGGTCGGCAAGCCCAAGCCCGCGACCTGGGCCATGCTCGTCGCGGTCCCTGTCGACCTGGTCCTGGGTTATGCGCTGATCTTCGGTGCGGGGGCGTTGCCCCGACTGGGCGTGGCAGGAGCCGGAATGGCGGGCGCCGCGGTCAGGCTCCTGGTGCTGGTCCTGGTGACGGCGCAGATCCGGTACGGCCGGGGCTTCCGGCAGTTGCGCCTGAGGGCTGAGCCGGCCGGGCCCCGGCTCGTCGCGCAGCGCGAACTCCTCGGCGCGGGAGCCTGGATCGGCGTACGGATCGTCCTGGGCGAGGCGTTCGTCCCGGTGCTGGCCTTCTTCGTGGCACCCTACGGTGTCGCCGCGACCGCGGCACACACGGTGGGGCTGCGCCTGGAGTCGCTGATCACGGTCTTCGCGCTCGGGTTGTCCAGTGCGGCGACGACTGTGGCCGCCTGGGCCCGCGAGGACAGCAACTGGCGTGCGCTGAGCGACCTGCGCTCCGCTCTGCTGCGTATCGGCACGGTGTACGCGGTCGGTCTCAGCGCCCTGGTCGCCGTGGGGTACGGCTTCGTCGTACAGACGCTGTTCGGGGTCAAGGATCCGGAGAGCGTAGTAGCCGCCCATCAACTGCTGCCCTACGTGGTGGCGTTCATTCTCGTCGACACCCTGGTCACGTTGCCGATGGGCTACCTGGTCGGCCTCTCGGACACCCGGGTGCCGGCCCTCGTGGTGGCCGCCGGCTACTGGGTCCTGGGCCTTGGCCTCGGGACCACCCTGGCCCGATTCACCGGGCTCGGCTTCCGGGGGCTGTGGCTCGGCGTCATCCTCGGGGCGGCCGCGGTGGCGCTGTTCTGCTTCGCGCGGCTGGCCCGGCACATCACAGCAATCAGAGACACGGCGACGGAGGCGGCACCATGATGCGGCAGGAACGACAGGCGACGGACCGGCAGGGTCGCCAAGACCTCACCCGGGGCCTGTGGCACCCCGGGCCCGGCGACGCACAGGTACGCGATGTCGAGGCCGAGGCCACGACGAACGACGACATCGCTGCGTACATCCGCAGAAACCACCGCACCGTGCCGGAGTCCCTCCAGACGCAGCTGCGGATGCGCCGCAAATGGGAGCACGGCAAACAGCGTCTTCGGGACCGCTGCCGGCTGGCCCCGGAGGACCGTGAGGCCTGGCAGCTGGAGCGGGTCAGGACACTGGTGGACACGGCGTACGCGACCGTGCCTTTCTACCGGGCCCTGTACGAGTCCGTCGGATTTGAGCCGGGGGGCATCGTCACCTGGGACGACTTCCGGCAGCTTCCCGTCGTCAACAAGAAGATGATGGTGGATGCCGAAGTCGGCCCCGAACTGGTCCGCAGTGCCGGGAGGAGAACCGTCCACTCGTCCCGCACCTCGGGATCCAGCGGTCTCAACCTGACGATCTACCAGGACAACGCAAGCATCGACCACCGGTCCCTGCTGCACCTCAGGCACTGCGAGGTTGGCCTGCGCAGCCCGTTGGAGCCGGACGACTGGCGCTACGGCGTGTACTTCACCGCCGACCGGTTCACCTCGCTGGTCGGCGCCTACCCGTTCGTGACCGTCTCGCAGGACTGCCCGGTGCCCTTGCTGGTCCGGCATGTGGCGGAGATCCACCCCCGGCTCATGGCCGCCTTCCCCAGCTACCTGCAACGGCTCGCGGACGAGCAGGTCGCCCTGGACGCACTGGGCGTGGAGGTGGTGTACACCAACTCGGAGCGCAGCAGCCGCGAAGAGCGCGTGAAGTACTCGGAGATCTTCCGCGTGCCGGTGCTGGACGAGTACTCGTCGGAGGAGATGTCGCTCCTGGCCCACGAATGTCCCGAGCGGCAGTACCACATCGTGGAGGACAGTGCGTATCTCGAGGTGGCAGAGCCTGACCAGCAGGGGTTCGGCCGGATGCTGGGGACCTCGCTGGGCAACTTCTTCATGCCGTTCATCAGGTACGACCAGGGCGACATCGTGCGTCTCGGGCAGGCGGACGAAGCCTGCGGCTGCGGTTCGCGGTTCCGGGTGATCGAGGCGTTCAGGGGACGGGAGGACGAGTTCCTCCGTGACGGGCCGGACCGGATCGTCCCGTCGGATGCCGTCCTCGGCCTGTGCGACCGCACGCTGGTCCTCGCCGAGTCCAACGTCCGCCAGTACCAGATCGTACAGAGCTCACCGGACCGGATCGAGTTGCGCATGCAGTTGTCCGACCCGGTGGCACGCGATACCCACAACCCGGTCGTGGCGGAGTTCGTGCGGGAGTTGCCGGCTCTCTTCAGCCGGGTGAGGGTCGCCGTCGACCTCGTGTACGTCGACGACTTCGACCAGTTCGACACCTTCGCCTCCGGCAAACGACGCCTGATCTACGTCACCGGTGACTGGGCAGGCCAGGTGGGCCGGACGACTCACGAGTGAATTCCGTCCACGACCGACATCACGGGGGAACTTGTGCTCGACAACGACGGCGTCAAGACGCTGACGGACTACGAACAGCAGGGCTTCTCGACTTCGGCGAACCTGGCGGACGGCCACGCCTACCAGTCGCTCACTCCGGGGCAGCAGCAGATCGTGGCCGGCCTCGAGGGGTTCTGGAAACAGGCCGAGGCGCAGTCGATCCCGGAATCCGAGTGGCTCTACCGAGAGCGGTACGCCCAGCTGATCGGCTCCTCGGGACTGCAGGCCGCGGCCGGGCACTTCATCCTGCCCACCGCCTCGAACTCCATCGACCTCGTCGCCGCCTATCTGCGGAGCACCGGCGGGCGGACGTTGCTGATCCATCCGACCTTCGACAACCTCGCCCTGATCCTGCGGCGGCGCGGAGTGCGTCCGCTCCCCGTCGAGGAGTCCCCGCTGGCGACCGGAGACCTTCCGCGCCCGCTGCTGCACTCCGCTGACGCGCTGTTCCTGGTGAACCCGAACAATCCCACCGGCCTCGATCTCTCGGCCGACGTCTTCGAGGCCCTGGTCCGCGCCTGCACGGAGCACCGGGTCACGCTGGTGATCGATGCCAGCTTCCGGCTGTTCTACCCGCAGACCTGGGACATGTACCGGGTCCTTCAGGACCATGGCGCCTCGTACATCGTCTTCGAGGACACCGGGAAGGTCTTTCCCACTCAGGACATGAAGGCGAGCCTGCTCGCCTGCTCCGCCGATCACCGCGACACCCTGCGCCAGATCTACAACGAGACATACCTGTGCGTCTCCAAGTTCACGCTGCTGGTTCTGGGCGTGTTCTTCGAGGAGGCCCGGGCCACCGGTCTCGCGGCCGGGGTCCACGCCTTCGTCGCCGAGCGGCGAGCGCGTACCCGCGAGGCCCTGGGAGCAGATCTCATCGCTCCCGATGCCCGGCAGAGCAGGATCAGCGTCGAGTGGCTGTCGACAGCGGGGTTGGGGCTGGACGACCGTACGGTCACTGCCCGGCTCCGGGAGCGGGGTGTGGGGGTGCTGCCCGGACGCGGCTTCTTCTGGCACGATCCGGCCGACGCCCGCAGCACGCGCAACATCCGGGTGAGCCTGATGAAGCCCTACGAGGAATGGCACCGGGGCATCGAGATCATGGCGGACTTCTTCACCGGGCGGGACACCGGATGAGTCGTCAGCCCGGGGTCATGCCGCGGGTTGCGCTCGCAGTGCCGCCCACAGTTCCTGCGGCGCGAGGAGTTCTCCTGGGCCTTGAACCGGGTCGAGTACGCAGGCGGTGATCCCCTCTCGGGCGCCGGCAGCGAGTTCCCGGACAGCGGCTTGCCCGAGGTGCGCGCCGTCCATCGCCGGGAGTGCCAGGTCCACCACCTCGTGTGCGGACAGTGCCCCGGCGGGGAACAGGCCCCCGCCGGCGGCGCCTCCTGCGGCCACCACCACGAGCAGTCGTGGCCCCGGTGCGTCGAGGAGCCGACGCCCGGCGGCGATGGCCTCGGCCCGGGACGCCGCGCTGTCCGACGGGATGAACCGGGCAGTGACCTGCGGCGATGGCTCGCGCGCGGCGAGGTCCAGCAGCTCCAGGGTGTACAGCGCGGACAGGGACACCGGGCCGGCGATGCCGAGGCGCTTTTCGGTCCGGGGCTCGTGCCAGCAGCACACGAGGTGGACCCGGGCCGGCCGGGAGGGAGGGAACCGGACGTCGAAGGCGCCGGCTGCCTGGGACACCCGGGCGGCCGGGGAGATGTGCCGGAGCTGATCGGCCACCCATGCGAGGGCCTCGGCGGGCGGCCGGGCGCTAGACGACGGCATTGCGGTTGCCTCCCGAAAGATGGCTCCGGATGTTCCCCAGCACCTCGTGCAGGTTCTCCTTGCGGGCCCGGTCCGTGTACCAGGCGATGCCGGGGGTGAGCAGCGTGTTCGGCACCTTGGCGAACTCAGGCACGAGGTGTGCGGGTGGGTCGTCCAGTGCGACACCGCCGAGCCCGCCCGCCCGGTGCAGGTGCAGCAGGGCGTCGGTGTCGATGACGGAGTGCCGCGAGACGCTGAGGACGACGGCTCCGGGACGCAGGAGGGTGACGAGGTCCGCCGACAGCAGTCCGGTGGTCTCGGGCCGCGCCGGTACCTGGACGGACAGCACGTCGCAGCGGCGGACCAGCTCTTCGAGGCTTACCGTCTCGATGCCGGGGACCGGCTTGCCGCTGCCGTTGGTACCGATCACCCGCATGCCGAGCTGCGCGGCCCGTGCGGCGACCGCCCGTCCGATGTGGCCGGTGCCCAGCAGCCCCAGCACGAGTCCACGGGGTTCGCGCCCCAGGTAGGGGACGTAGCGGTGCTGCACTCCGGCGCCGGCCGCGGCATGGGCGGGCAACAGCCGGCGCAGCAGGGTCGCCGCGCAGCTCATGAGGTGGTCCGCGACGGAGTCGATCGAGTATCGGGGGCAGTGCGAGACGCTGATGCCCAGCTCACGGGCGGCCGTCAGGTCCACCTGGTCCGTGGCGGACAGCACGGTGGCGACATGGCCGAGGCCCTCGGCCCTGCACAGGATCTCGCGCGTGAGGCGGGTCCATTCGACGACAGCGACATCCGTGCCGACGAGACGTCGTGTCGCCTCTTCCGGGCCGGGCCGGTCGTAGTACACCTGGACGGAGCCGAGTCGGGCCAGCGCGGTGAGGAAACCGGCGGTGATGTAGGTGGGTTCGTCGAGGTAGACGATGCGCGGCGCGGTGCGACGGGCGGACGCTGTCATGTCGGGAGATCCTCGCCGCTCCCCCGGGCCCTCCGCAAGGTGCCCTCTCGGCCAGGCGGTTCCTGAGCGGTTTCCCGGACAACGGGGTCGACCTGGCTGTATCCGCCGGGCTTTGGTGGTGTGTTGGCCCGTGACGCCCAGTTCTTTGACGGACAGTGCTTCCGGGGCAAGAACTTCGACGGCTTCTGCCCGCTCGGCCCTGGATCACGACCGTGTCCGCGCACCACCCCAGCACCCTCTTCACAGCTCGACGCCAGAAGGAGCCGCCATGAACATCGCCGACGATCCCGACCGTGCGCCGGCCCGCTCGCACCTGTACGCGATGGGGCTGAGCGAGGAGGACATGCGGCGTCCCACCGTCGGCATCGCCTCGACCTGGACCGGGACGATGCCCTGCAACCTGACCCACCGCGATCTGGCGCGCCATGTCGCGACCGGGGTGCGCCGGGCGGGCGGGACGCCCATGGAGTTCAACACCGTCGCCGTCTCGGACAACCTCACGATGGGCACCCCGGGCATGCGGGCCTCGCTGGTCAGCCGGGAGGTCATCGCCGACTCCATCGAACTCGTGGTCAGGGCCCACCAGTTCGACGCCGTGGTCTGCATCGTGGGCTGCGACAAGACGGTGCCCGCCGCGATGATGGCGATGGCCCGCGTCGACATCCCGTCCGTGCTGCTCTACAGCGGCAGCATGATGCCGGGTACCTGGCGCGGGCGGAAGGTGACCATTCAGGACATGTGGGAGGCCCTCGGCGAGCGGGCGGTCGGCCGGGTCAGCCAGGACGACGTGGACGACCTCGCCCGGCACGCCTGCCCGGGCGCTGGTACCTGCGCGGCGCAGTACACCGCGAACACGATGGGTACGGTCGCGGAGTTCCTCGGTCTCGCGCCGTTCGGCGTCGGGGACATCCCCGCCACGGCCGAGGAGAAGACGGCCGCGGCCGAGCAGGTCGGCGCACTCGCCCTGGACGTACTCGCCCGGGACGTGCGGCCGTCCTCGCTCCTCACGGAGGACGCCTTCCACAACGCGATCGTCTCCGTGGCGGCCATGGGCGGCTCCACCAACGCCGTCCTGCACCTGCTCGCCATCGCCCGTGAGGCGGGAGTCGATCTCACCGTCGACCGGATCGGCGCGGTGTGCCGCGAGGTTCCCATCATCACGGCACTGAAGCCGTCCGGACCCCACACCGCCGCCGATCTGTGGCGAGCCGGCGGTACGTCGCTGGTGGCGGCGCGACTGCTGGAGGCCGGGGTACTGCGCGACGCGGTGATCCTGGTCGACGGCCGCTCGCCGGCGGACGTCGCGTCGACGGCGGTGGCGGCCGAGGGCCAGTCGGTGGTGCGCGAGGTGCACTCTCCCGTGAAACCGGCCGGTGCGCTGGCGATCCTGCGCGGTTCACTCGCTCCGGACGGCTGCGTGCTGAAGCTGGGCGGACGTCCCGACTTCGTACGCCAGGGGCCCGCCCGGGTGTTCGACTCCGAGGAGGAGTGCTTTGAGGCCATCCAGGGCGGCCGGATCGCTGCGGGCGACGTGGTGGTCGTCCGTTACGAGGGCCCGGCCGGCGGGCCCGGTATGCGCGAGATGCTGTCGATCACCGGGGCACTGGTCGGGCAGGGGCTCGGCGACTCCGTCACCCTGGTCACCGACGGCCGCTTCAGCGGGGTCTCGCACGGCCTGGTGATCGGCCACGTGGCCCCGGAGGCGTGGCACGCGGGCCCCATCGCGCTCGTGCGGGACGGTGACTCCGTCACCGTCGACTCCGCCCGCAACGCGCTCGACCTCGACGTCCCGGCCGACGAACTGGCCGAGCGCCGGAAGAGCTGGGCGCGTCCCGACCGCCCGGTCGAACGCGGTGTCCTCCGCAAGTACGCGGCCGTCGTCGGCTCGGCGTCGGACGGTGCCGTCACGGTCTGACACCGTCTGACGCGGCCGCTCGGGGCTGTCCGCCACGAACGGACCGGCACCGGACGCCTGCCGGCTCGTCGGCCGGGATCCGATCCTGAGGGCGCTTTCGCCGGCTGAGGGTTGTCCTCCCGGTCTCCGGACACGTTGGCGGGGCCGGGGGATCGGAAGAGCACGATGCCTCACGTCCGCCTCGCCGTGGAGGAGGCCGCAGATCGGGAAAGGGCGTGCCGGTGGCAAGAGGCGTCGGAAAGGACCGGCGGGGTGGGGTGTCGCGTCCCTCCCCCACCCCGCCGGTCCCCGCCTCCCCTCAGTTGGACGTCAGACCGCCGTCCACCGCCAGGGCCGACCCGGTGGAGAACGAGGCCCGGTCACTGCACAGCCACAGGGCCGCCTGGGCGATCTCGACGGGTTCGGCCATGCGCTTCTGCATCTGGCGGGCGACGAAGGCCTCCTCCAACTCCGGCCGCACCTGCACCACCTGGCTGATCATGTCCGTGCGGGTGGTGCCGACGACGAGCGTGTTGATGCGGATGCCGTGCGCGGCGTACTCCGCAGCGGCCGCCCTGGTCATGCCGAGTACCGCGTGCTTGGCGGCGACGTAGGGCACGGGAGCCCCGGTGGCCACCATGGCCGCAGTGCTCGACGTGTTGACGATCGCGCCCTTCCCCGCCGCGAGCATCACCGGGATCTGTGAGCGCAGGCAGTTCCAGGTACCGCGCACGTTGACGTCGATCATGCGGTCGAACAGGGCCTGGTCGAGCTCGTGCAGAGGCGACAGGTCCCCGCCGACGAACCCCGCGTTGTTGAAGGCCGCGTCCAGGGTGCCGAAGTGCTCGCCCGTCGCGTCCACGGCTCGCTGCACGTCCTCGGCGACCGATACGTCCCCGGCGCTGAAAGCCGCCCGGCCACCCGCCTCGTTGATCTCCTCGGCCAGCTGCTCCAGCACGTCCGCGCGGCGGGCCATCAGCAGGACCGCCGCCCCCTCCGCGGCGAACAGGCGGGCCGCCGCCTCACCGATCCCACTCGACGCGCCTGTGATCATCACTGCCTTGCCGGCCAGCATTCCGTTGGTGTCACTCATGCTGGGAGTAAAGCCGCCGGCCTCCCTCGATGACACCCCGCGACGCCTTCGGCCTCCCACTCCGCGGGGCCCGGGACCGTGGACCGGGACCGCCGTGCCGCGGGTCGGTCCGGTCCAGCGGGCTCACCAGGGTGCGCGGTGGACAGGTCAGAACGGCCGGATCGCGTCCTTGCCCCTTACGGACGGCTGCGCCAATGTCGTCGCCGTTCTCCCGCACCGGCCCCACCGTCTCCCGCGCCCGCCCCGACTCCAAGGATGACGATGCACTCCCCTCACTCGCTCCCCTCCCGTCGTACCCTGTTCCGCGGCGTCCTCGCCGCCGCCACCGGCCTCGTGGTGGGGCCCGCCCTGTTCACCGGAACCGCCGCCGCCTATTCCTGGTCACGGACGCTGCAACAGGGCACCACCGGAGCGGACGTGACGGAACTCCAGATCAGAGTCGCCGGCTGGGCGGCCGACAGCCCGAGTCACAGCCGGGTGGCGATCGACGGGGACTTCGGTGCCGGCACCGCGGCAGCCGTGCGGCGCTTCCAGGCCGCGTACGGGCTCGGGGCGGACGGCGTGGCCGGACCGGCGACCCAGGCGAAGCTCAACGCCCTGGAGAGCGCCGACGGTTCCACCGTCCACTTCGACTGGAGCGAGTTCACCGACCGGGTGAGCGGCACGTTCGCGGGCGGCAAGGTGACCACCGCCGCTGCGAAGGAGAACGCCCGGCGGACGATGTACAAGCTGGAGGCGCTCCGCAAGAAGCTGGGTGACAGGGCCATCACCGTCAACTCCGGCTTCCGCAGCGTCGCGCACAACGCCGACGTCGGGGGAGCCGCCGACAGCATGCACCTGTACGGCACCGCCGCGGACCTCGACGTCCCCGGCGTCACCAACAAGACCGTGTACCAGAAGGCGGAGACCTGCGGGTTCTCAGGTCTGGAGACCTACGCCGAGGACCATCAGCACGTCGACGCCCGGGCCGACCTCGGACGGGCCTGGTGGTGGCAGGACGGCACCGTCTGAGGGCCGCCCGGGCCCGGTGCGCGCTCCGGCCCGATCCGGCCGGGGCCCGAGACAGCCGGAGGCGTGAGCCGTCCGGATACCCTCGGGCGGGCCGGCCGGCGCGGCTCTCGGGCATGCCGGCCGAGTCGCTCGCCACCGCACCGGTCACGTCGGTGTTCCGCAACGGGGCTGTCGTCCTGCATGTGGGTGCGGTGGGTCCGGCGGCGTCCGTACCCGGTTGCGCTCGGCATCGCCCCGGTGAGCAGGGGCAGGACAACGCGGGGCTCGGGCAGCCCCGCGCAGCCCCGGCGACCCCGGGTGCGCTACCTGACGTCGACGTAGTCGGCGGTGGTGGTGACCGGGTGGGTGGTCGAAGTGCCGGCAAACGACCAGCGCCAGTACCCGTCGGTCCCAGCTTTCACGGTCGTCTTCAGGGCCCCGCTGCTGCCCGTGGTAACCGTCTTCACGGTGGTGTAGGCAGCGGCGCCCTTCTTGCGGAACTGCAGTTTCACCGATTGACCGGTGTAGCCGGCGTACTTGTACGTCTCCCAGTTCGCCCGGGTCAGGCTGCCGGTCACGGTCAGCGTCCGGCCCTTCTTCACCGGCTCGGGCGAGGCGTTCACCGTCATCTTCGCGTAGCGCCTCACCTTCACCGTGGCGGCGGCGTCCATGCCTGCGTAGTCGCCGTCGTTGCCGCTCACGGCGACATTCGCCTTCCAGACTCCGGCCGTGGTGTTGTCCTGCGGGTCGATCCGCGGGCGCAAGGTCATCCGGTACGTGCACGTGCTGATCGTGGGCGTGTCCGCACGAGGTACACAGTCACCGGTGGGGTCGTCCGGCAGGACGAGCCCCTTGGAGCCGTTCCACAGCGACGGGACGGTGAAGTCCTCCTTGATGCCCGAATCGTCGCCGGCGGTCACCTGGAGGGTGAACTTCTTCGCCTCCGTGGTGCCCAGGGCGATGTCGTGTCCCTCGTTGATGACCACCTTGAGGATCCGGATGTCCCCCTCGTGTTCGTCCGCCTGCGCCGCGCCCGGTACGGCGAACACGGACAGGGCGCCGGCAACGGCGGCTGCGACAGCACTCGTACGCATCAGTGTCTTCCCTCGACTGTGACCCACCTCAGTGCTTCTGAGGCGTCGAGGAGGACTCCCGAAGCGGCCGAACAGTTGTGTCTCCCGGCCCCGGACTTGCGAGCGGATGCCGGGACGGGAGCGTGTCTCCCGATGAGGCCACGAGGTGGTCGGACCTGCCTGCCCGAAGAGCGGTCACTGAGGCGAGAGGCCGGACCGGGCAGCTGTCCTCGACCGGCCCGGTCGGCGGACGGCGGGGCGCCGGTGCAACGGTGACGTGCACGGAGTCACGGCGTCGTCGCGCGAGCTCCTCCAGTTCGTCGAAGCCGACTCGTCCAAGGTGGGTGTGAGTCCAGACGTCCTGCGGCCCCCCACGTCCGCCAACGACTCCGCCCGCCCTCAGTGGCAGTGCGCCGCACTGGCCGGACTCGGCATCCCGCGGACCGCATGACGGTGAAGCGGGGTGACCACACTCGGGAGGAGGCAGGGAAGCGGTGAGGCCGGGCAAGAGATGTCCTGCCCGGCCTCACCGGTGTGCCTGAAGCCCCGCCGCTCCCGGCTGGGGGCGGCTGTCCCCAGGGCTCAGGCGGCTTGTGGTGCCCCGCCCGGGGCTGACCTGGGTTCGATCAGTAGGCGGAGTTGACGTTGTCCATCGAGCCGTACCGGTCGGCCGCGTAGTTCGTCGCAGCGACGATGTTGGCCACCGGGTCCGTCAGCGAGTCCTTGGTGCCCTTGACGTGGTAGGTGTCGAAGGTGGGCTGGATCACCTGGAGCAGACCCTTGGACGGCACGCCCTTCTGCGCGTTGACGTCCCAGTTGTTCTGCGCGGTCGGGTTGCCGCCGGACTCACGGATGATGTTCTTGTGGATGCCCTGGTAGGAGCCGGGGATGTGCTCGTAGTGCATCACGTCCAGCGCCGTGCGGATCCAACCGTCCAGGTCGTCGCCGTGCTTCTTCTTGCCCTGCTCGACCAGCTTGGCGACCTTCGCCGCCTCCTTGGCCTGCGCGTCCTTCGCATCGGCCTTCTTGCCGTGGGCGACGGAGACGGCCGCGGGCTTGGCCTCGTGCACCGGAGCGGCATGCGCCGGGGTCGGGGCCAGGGTGGCCGCGGCAGCGGCGGCACCGGCGGTGGCAATACCGGCGACGGTGTACTTGCGGAAACGGGTGGCGGTGGTGGTGGCAGTCATGGCGTACCTCTCTACGGGGGACATCGTGGGGAGGCCGACAGGCTGTCGGCGGCACATCCCGGAACCCTTGGGGCGTCCGGTGCGTGCTCGACGCGGCTTCTCGCGTCGCGGGGCCGGTGTCAGGCTCAGGCGGAAGGACTCCCGCCCGGTCCGGCGCTCGGCTCCCCGGTACGTCCACCACCTTGGGAACCGGCTCCCCACCGGCGCCAACCTGTGACCTACGAAAGCGCGTAGCAGTACAGAGCCTCCCGGGGCGTGTCAGGCGCTGATGGTGCCGATGCCGGCTACTACCGAGGTTCCGTGGTGACGAGGATCCCGTGCCCGCCCTCACACAGAGCCGGCAGACCGGCCCCGCGCACAGCGAGGTGGCGACCGAGGGTTCGGTGACTGACCACAGGGCGGCCGGGACCTCGTGTGCCGCCGCCGGTGGAGCGGGGAGGGCAGGTGGCTCCGGGCCACCGGGCGCCGACACGCTCGAAGTGGCGGCGGCGTCCACCGCACAGCGTCACCTGTCGGCGCAGCCGGCGCGGTCCAGTGGCTCGTCACAGGGGATCCCGGGCGGCACGTCCTTTCATGGGACAGCCCTTAGGGCAAGGCCGTGAAGTTAAGGCTCGGGAAGGCAAACGCGTGGGGACTGATCTGGTGTGATCCGGGACGTGAGAAGCGGAGCCCCGGTA
>NZ_JBHWGP010000056.1:0-28188 GCF_042733155.1 Streptomyces sp. NPDC059740
CATTTGGGCGGCAGCTATTTTTTTTTTTTCTTGAAAGCCCACTGGTGGCCCCCCGGGCCGCCCGGCCCGGGCGCCGGGCCCCCGCCCCGGGTACCCCCCCGGGCCCGGCGCGCCGGTGCGTTCGCTCAGCCCTCGCGGAAGTACCGGTAGTGCTCGGCAGCCGCTTCGAGGGCGCCCTGGAGGGTCAGCCACACCAGGAGGACGTCGAGGAGCGCGGCGAAGCCGGCGAGGAGGGCGAGGACGGCCGCGAGGCCGCCCAGGGCCCCCGGAAGCCCTTCGTGCCCCGCCGCGGCGGCCGGAGCCGTGACAGCGGACGCACAGGACGACGCAGGCGGCGCCCGCCAGCAGGCCCACCGTCCGCCTGTCCGTCCGTTCGCAGTCCCGCCGTCCGCCCGTCCGCCCGTCCGCCCGTCCATCCGTCCATCCATCCGTCCATCCGTCCATCCGTCCCATGGAGTCTGCCGGAGCGGTGAGTCCACGGTCCGCCCCCGCGGTGGGGCGCGGCGGGGCCGGAGCAGCCGCAGGGGCCGCCCCTCCCGAGCGGTGGGAGGTGCGGCCCCTGGAGGACGGACGGGTGGTGCGGCGCGTCAGGCGGCCGAGGGACGGGTCACAGGACCCGGACGGCGCCCGTGGGCTCGCTGTAGCTCAGCGGCTTCTTGACGATGCCGGTGCTGGGGTTCTGGGCGCCGATGAACTCGCCGCCGCCGACGTAGACCGCGACGTGGTAGGCGCTGCCGGCGCTGCCCCAGTAGAGGATGTCGCCGACCTGGAGGTTGTCCAGACCGACCTGGGTGCCCTGGGTGGACTGGTCCTGGGAGACGCGGGGCAGGTCCACGCCGATCTGCTTGAAAGCGGCCTGCACGAGGCTGGAGCAGTCGTAGGAGGACGGGCCGGAGGCGCCCATGACGTAGCTCTTGCCGATCTGCGCCTGGAGGAAGCTGACCAGGGTGGCGGTGGAGCCGGAGCCCAGGGAGCTGCTGAGCGTGGTGCGCTCGGAGGAGCGGGAGGCGGCCTCCGCGCGCTTGCGGGCCTCCTCCGCCTTCTTCTTCGCTTCGGCCTTGGCCTTCGCCTCGGCCTTGTCCTTGGCCTCGTGCGCCGCCTTCACCGCGTGGGAGGTGGCGGCGTCCTGGACCGCCTGGCGCTCATAGTCCAGGGCGACCTGCTGCGTGGAGTCCACGCTCTTGGCGTTGGAGCCTGCCAGCGCGTCCGCGATGGTCGGCATTTCCTGGGTCTCCGTCGCGGGCTTCTCCGCGTGTGCGGGGATCGTCGCGCCCGCCACGGCGAAGGTGAAGACGCCGGTTGTGACGCCCGCGCGCAGGGCCCGTGAAGGCGCGGAGCGGCGAGGCTTCCGGTGGCTGGGTATGAGTGCGTTCGGGGACATGGGTCCAACGGCTATCAGGAGCCGCAGGAGGCTGCCAACTGTCGTGGCGTCCGCCACACTTGACGCGTACGCGATGAACAAACCGGGCAATGTGACGCCGCAGGGTCTCCGTGACGGTGTCCGAATTCCGCGATCATGCACCTGGGCATGGGATTTGCGGACGCATGAAGGGCTCCGTGCGCCTACCACCTCCAGTGGTCTTCTGTCGAGTTCGCGCACAAGCGGACTGCGACGCTCCGGGGGAGTGGGTGAGCAGCGTCACTGTTACCGGCTCGTGACGAACCGAGTGCCGATCTTGTGAGAGGCGAGTGAACGGGGGACGGTCGGCGGCGTCATGCGGTGGGGTGGGTCTCCCCGGTCTGAGGCTGCCTCAGGCCGGCGTCCCCTGTGGCGCATCCGCGGGCGAACCGGACGATTCGTGCGCGAGGTTGCGGAGTGGGGGAGCGGCCCCCGGTGGAGGTGGCGTCCGGTGGCGCCCGCCGGGGGCTCGTGAACGCATGCACGAGCGAGGTGGTGGGTGCGCCTCCGCCGCGGTGCGGACGGGGCGTCAACTCGGCCTCCCGGGGCCCGCCGCGACTAGCAGGCGGCGACGTCCAGGGCGAATTTGCCCCCGAGTGCCCTCACTTGATAATGGCGATGCTGCTGCTACCAGCGCAAACGCCCCCATCTGCGACCTTGAGTGATCTTCCCCTGGCGCGGCGTGGATGATCACCCGCCGCGCGGACCGCGCGCGGACCGTCCGGGTGGTGAAGATCACAAAGACGGCGCTGTACCCCGTGTCGCAGATCACAGACGGACAGGCATAGTATGCAGGCGACTCGGGCTTGTGAACTGCCTCACATGAGCGCGAACTCAGGGGCGGCGAACGGGTTCGAGGTGCGTGAACCCCTGGGTTGCGCCGGCCACGGAAGACCGGACGCCCGCGCGAGAACCGCGCGCGGGCGGACGGGGTGAGGCGGCCGGCCGTGCCCGGGCGAGCACGTGGCGACGCGGGCGGGCCACCGTCCGACCGCGCGCCGCACGGCACCACCCGCACCACCCGCACCACGACCGCCAACCAGTCATCGTCGACTGAAGGGAGCGAGGACGGTGAACGCTTACGCGCCCATCCTCGTACTGGGAGCCCTAGGGGCAGGCTTTGCGATCTTCTCCGTCGTGATGGCCACCCTCGTCGGGCCCAGGCGCTACAACCGGGCCAAGCTCGAGGCGTACGAATGCGGGATCGAGCCGACGCCGCAACCGTCCGGCGGTGGCCGTTTCCCCATCAAGTACTACCTGACGGCGATGCTCTTCATCGTCTTCGACATCGAGATCGTCTTCCTCTACCCCTGGGCCGTCACCTTCGACGCCCTCGGGATCTTCGGGCTCGTCGAGATGCTCCTCTTCGCGCTCACCGTCTTCGTCGCCTACGCCTACGTGTGGCGGCGCGGCGGCCTGGAATGGGACTAGGGAGCAGACCATGGGACTTGAAGAGAAACTGCCCAGCGGCTTCGCGCTGACCACCGTCGAACAGGCCGCCGGCTGGGTGCGGAAGTCCTCCGTCTTCCCCGCCACCTTCGGCCTCGCCTGCTGCGCGATCGAGATGATGACGACGGGCGCGGGCCGCTACGACCTCGCCCGCTTCGGCATGGAGGTCTTCCGCGGTTCCCCGCGCCAGGCCGACCTGATGATCGTCGCGGGCCGGGTCAGCCAGAAGATGGCGCCGGTGCTGCGCCAGGTCTACGACCAGATGCCCGACCCCAAGTGGGTCATCTCCATGGGCGTCTGCGCCTCCTCGGGCGGCATGTTCAACAACTACGCGATCGTGCAGGGCGTCGACCACATCGTCCCCGTCGACATCTACCTGCCCGGCTGCCCGCCGCGCCCCGAGATGCTCATGGACGCCATCCTCAAGCTGCACGAGAAGATCCAGGGCACCAAGCTCGGCGTCAACGCGCGGGAAGCAGCCCGTGAGGCGGAGGAGGCGGCCCTCAAGGCGCTCCCGACGATCGAGATGAAGGGGCTGCTGCGATGAGCGAGCAGAAGAAGCCCGAGGCCGGCGGCGAGAAGCCCGAGCCCCCCGAGCGCGCGCAGCAGCCGGGCGGCCCCAACCCCGACCTCGACGTCCAGGCCCAGAACCTCCCCGGCCAGCGCGGCGACGCCGGTGAGGTCATCGGCGTGCGGCGCGGCATGTTCGGCGCCAACAACGGTGGTGACACCAGTGGTTACGGCGGGCTGGTCCGCAGCGTGCGGCTGCCCGGGGCGGCGAACCGGCCCTACGGCGGCTGGTTCGACGAGGTCGCCGACGAGCTGGAGGGCGCCCTGGAGGAACAGGGGCTGGTCCCCGAGGACGTCATCGGCAAGACCGTCGTCGACCGGGACGAGATCACCTTCCACATCGAGCGGGACTTCCTGCCGACCGTCGCCCGCACCCTGCGCGACGACCCCGCGCTCCGCTTCGAACTGTGCACCGGCGTCAGCGCCGTGCACTTCCCCGGCGACGCGGGCCGCGAGCTGCACGCCGTCTACCACCTGCGCTCGATCACCCACAACCGGCTGATCCGGCTGGAGGTCTCGGCGCCCGACGCCGACCCGCACGTGCCCTCGCTGGTCGCCGTCTACCCGACCAACGACTGGCACGAGCGCGAGGTCTACGACTTCTTCGGCCTCGTCTTCGACGGCCACCCCGCCCTGACGCGGATCATGATGCCCGACGACTGGCAGGGCTTCCCGCAGCGCAAGGACTACCCACTCGGCGGCATCCCCGTCGAGTACAAGGGCGCCCAGATCCCGGCTCCCGACCAGCGGAGGTCGTACACCTGATGTCCACGTACACCAATCCCCGTGAGACGGTCGGGCGCGAGACGACCGAGGGAACCGTCTACAACGTCACCGGCGGCGACTGGGACGAGGTCGCCGAGGCCGCGGTCAAGGCCGACGACGAGCGCATCGTCGTCAACATGGGCCCCCAGCACCCCTCCACCCACGGCGTGCTCCGGCTCATCCTGGAGATCGACGGCGAGACGGTGACCGAGGCCCGGTGCGGCATCGGCTACCTGCACACCGGCATCGAGAAGAACCTCGAGTACCGCACCTGGACGCAGGGCACCACCTTCGTCACGCGCATGGACTACCTCACGCCGTTCCACAACGAGACGGCGTACTGCCTGGCGGTGGAGAAGCTGCTCGGCATCGAGGCGGACATCCCCGACCGGGCCAGCGTCATCCGCGTGATGATGATGGAGCTCAACCGCATCTCCTCCCACCTGGTGGCCATCGCCACCGGCGGCATGGAGCTGGGCGCCACCACGATCATGATCTACGGCTTCCGGGACCGCGAACTCGTCCTGGACCTGTACGAGTTGATCACCGGCCTGCGGATGAACCACGCCTACGTGCGGCCCGGCGGACTCTCCCAGGACCTGCCGGCCGGTACCGTCGAGCAGGTCCGCGCCTTCCTGAAGACCATGCGCAAGAACCTCGACGAGTACGACAAGCTCGCCACCGGCAACCCGGTGTTCAAGGGGCGCATGGTCGGCATCGGCTACCTCGACCTCGCCGGCTGCATGGCCACCGGAGCCACCGGCCCCATCCTGCGCTCCGCCGGCCTGCCGCACGACCTGCGCAAGGCCCAGCCCTACTGCGGGTACGAGACCTACGACTTCGAGGTCCCGACCGAGGACACCTGCGACGCCTACGGCCGCTTCCTGATCCGGCTGGAGGAGATGCGGCAGAGCCTGCACATCATCGAGCAGTGCCTGGACCGGCTGGAGCCCGGCCCGGTCATGGTCGGCGACAAGAAGATCGCCTGGCCCGCGCAGCTCGCGGTCGGCCCCGACGGCCTCGGCAACTCCCTGGACCACATCAAGAAGATCATGGGCACCTCGATGGAGGCGCTCATCCACCACTTCAAGCTGGTCACCGAGGGCTTCCGGGTCCCGCCCGGCCAGGCCTACGCGGCGGTGGAGTCCCCCAAGGGCGAACTGGGTGTCCACGCCGTCAGCGACGGCGGCACCCGGCCCTACCGCATCCACTTCCGCGATCCGTCCTTCACCAATCTCCAGGCCATGGCGGCGATGTGCGAGGGCGGCCAGGTCGCCGACGTCATCGTCGCCGTCGCGTCCATCGACCCCGTGATGGGAGGCGTCGACCGGTGACCGCCACACCAGGCAACCAGGGGGTGGAGCTCGGCATGCCCGAGCTGCCGGCGCCCGACTACCCCGCCGAGGTCCGCACCCGGCTCGACGCGGACGCCGCCGAGATCGTGGCCCGCTACCCCGACTCCCGCTCCGCGCTGCTGCCGCTGCTGCACCTGGTGCAGGCCGAGGAGGGCCACGTCACCCGCAGCGGCATCCGGTTCTGCGCCGAGGTGCTGGGTCTGACGACCGCCGAGGTCACCGCGGTGTCCACCTTCTACTCCATGTACCGCCGCAAGCCCTCCGGCGACTACCAGGTCGGGGTGTGCACCAACACCCTGTGCGCCGTCATGGGCGGCGACGCCATCTTCGAACAGCTCCAGGACCACCTCGGCGTCGGCAACGGCGAGACCACCGAGGACGGCAAGGTCACCCTCGAACACATCGAGTGCAACGCGGCCTGCGACTTCGCCCCCGTGGTGATGGTCAACTGGGAGTTCTTTGACAACCAGACGCCCGAGTCGGCCCGCCGCCTGGTCGACGACCTCCGCGCCGGCCGCCCCGTGCAGCCCACCCGCGGCGCCCCGCTGTGCACGTACAAGGAGACCGCCCGCATCCTCGCCGGGTTCCCCGACCAGCGGCCCGGCGCCGTCGAGGCCACCGGCCCCGCGGGCGACCCCTCCCTGCTCGGCCTGCGCCTGGCCAAGGGCGAGGCACCGCCGAGCCGCGTCGTCTCGCCGCGGTCCTCCTTCCCCGTCCAGGACCAGCCCTCGGCGCACGACGAGGCGGCGGCCACCCACCCCAGCTCCCACGACGAGCCGGAGCAGACCTCCGCCTCCGACCCGCACCACCCCGCGCCGCCCGCGCCCGACCGCGGCCCCGGCACCACCCCCGACACCCAGTCAGGACCTGCCACCGAGGAGGGGGAGTGATGAGCGTGGCCACCGAGGTACCCGAGTCCAGCAGCAGTCCCGAGAAGCTGCTCTCGCCCGTCCTGTCCGCGTTCTGGGACCAGCCGCACGCCTGGACGCTGGAGACCTACCGACGGCACGGCGGCTACGAGGGCATGCGCAAGGCCCTCGCCATGGACCCCGACGACGTCATCGCCTACGTCAAGGACTCCGGCCTGCGCGGCCGCGGCGGCGCGGGCTTCCCCACCGGCATGAAGTGGCAGTTCATCCCGCAGGGCGACGGCAAGCCGCACTACCTCGTCGTCAACGCCGACGAGTCGGAGCCCGGGACCTGCAAGGACATCCCGCTGCTCTTCGCCAACCCGCACTCCCTCATCGAGGGCATCGTCATCGCCTGCCACGCGATCCGCTCCTCGCACGCCTTCATCTACCTCCGCGGTGAGGTCGTGCCCGTGCTGCGCCGCCTCCACGAGGCCGTGCGGGAGGCGCAGGAGGCGGGCTACCTCGGCGAGAACATCCTCGGCTCCGGGCTGGACCTCACCGTGACCGTCCACGCCGGCGCCGGCGCGTACATCTGCGGCGAGGAGACCGCCCTGCTGGACTCCCTGGAGGGCCGCCGCGGCCAGCCCCGGCTGCGCCCGCCCTTCCCCGCGGTCGCCGGCCTGTACGCGTGCCCCACTGTGGTGAACAACGTCGAATCCATCGCCTCGGTTCCCGCCATCATGGCCCGCGGCAAGGAGTGGTTCCGCTCCATGGGCACCGAGAAGTCGCCCGGGTTCACGCTGTACTCGCTCAGCGGCCACGTCGCCAACCCCGGCCAGTTCGAGGCGCCGCTGGGCATCACCCTGCGGCAGCTGCTCGACATGAGCGGAGGCATGCGGCCCGGCCACCGGCTGAAGTTCTGGACGCCGGGCGGCTCCTCCACCCCGATGTTCACCGACGAACACCTCGACGTCCCCCTGGACTACGAGGGCGTCGGCGCCGCCGGCTCCATGCTCGGCACCAAGGCGCTCCAGTGCTTCGACGAGACGACCTGCGTGGTGCGGGCCGTCACCCGCTGGACGGAGTTCTACGCCCACGAGTCCTGCGGCAAGTGCACCCCCTGCCGCGAGGGCACCTACTGGCTCGTCCAGCTGCTGCGCGACATCGAGGCCGGCAAGGGCTCGATGGACGACCTCGACAAGCTCACCGACATCGCCGACAACATCAACGGCAAGTCCTTCTGCGCCCTCGGCGACGGTGCCGCCTCGCCGATCTTCTCCTCGATGAAGTACTTCCGCGAGGAGTACGAGCAGCACGTCACCGGCGGCGGCTGCCCCTTCGACCCGGCCCGCTCCACCGCCTGGGCCGACGCCCCCGAGAACCCCGACGCAACCCTGGAGGTGAAGGCATGACCGTCACCCCCACCGCGCCCAACGCCCAAGGGGGCGGGAAGAGCCCGGTACCGCCCGAGGACCTGGTGTCCCTGACCATCGACGGCATCGAGATCTCCGTCCCCAAGGGGACACTGGTCATCCGGGCCGCCGAACTCCTCGGCATCGAGATCCCGCGCTTCTGCGACCACCCGCTGCTCGACCCGGCCGGCGCCTGCCGCCAGTGCATCGTCGAGGTCGAGGGCCAGCGCAAGCCGATGGCCTCCTGCACCATCACCTGCACCGACGGCATGGTCGTCAAGACGCAGCTGACCAGCCAGGCCGCCGAGAAGTCGCAGCGCGGCGTGATGGAGCTGCTGCTCATCAACCACCCGCTGGACTGCCCGGTCTGCGACAAGGGCGGCGAGTGCCCCCTGCAGAACCAGGCCATGTCCACCGGGGCGGCCGAGTCCCGGTTCGAGGGTCGCAAGCGCACCTTCGCCAAGCCCGTCCCCATCTCCACGCAGGTACTGCTGGACCGCGAACGCTGCGTGCTGTGCGCCCGCTGCACCCGCTTCTCGAACCAGATCGCGGGCGACCCGATGATCGAGCTGACCGAGCGGGGCGCGCTCCAGCAGGTCGGCATCGGCGAGGGTGACCCCTTCCAGTCCTACTTCTCCGGCAACACCATCCAGATCTGCCCGGTCGGCGCCCTCACCTCCGCCGCCTACCGGTTCCGCTCCCGCCCCTTCGACCTGGTCTCCTCGCCGTCGGTGTGCGAGCACTGCGCCGGCGGCTGCGCCACCCGCACCGACCACCGGCGCGGCAAGGTCATGCGCCGCCTGGCCGCCAACGAGCCCGAGGTCAACGAGGAGTGGCTGTGCGACAAGGGAAGGTTCGCCTTCCGCTACGCGCAGCTGCCCGACCGCCTCACCACCCCGCTGGTGCGCGACGCCGAGTCCGGTGAGCTGGCCCCGGCGAGCTGGCCCGAGGCGCTCGCGGCCGCCGCCCGGGGCCTGGTGGCCGCCCGCGGCCGGACCGGTGTGCTGGCCGGCGGCCGACTCACCGTCGAGGACGCCTACGCTTACGCCAAGTTCGCACGGACCGCCCTGGCCACCCACGACGTCGACTTCCGCGCCCGCGAACACAGCGCGGAAGAAGGCGAGTTCCTCGCCGCGCACGTCGCCGGCCGGGGCGTCGACCTGGACGGCACCGGCGTCACCCACACCTCACTGGAGAAGGCACCCGCCGTCCTGCTGGTCGGCCTGGAGGCCGAGGAGGAGGCGCCCGGCGTCTTCCTGCGGCTGCGCAAGGCCCACCGCAAGCACGGCCAGCGCCTGTACGGACTCGCCTCGCACGCCTCCCGCGGCCTCGCCAAGGCCGGCGGCGTGCTGCTCCCCGCCGCCCCCGGCACCGAGACCGAGTGGCTGGACGCACTGGCCGGCGGCGTCGGCCTGGAGGAGGACGGCCGGGCCGCGGCCGAGGCGCTGCGCACCGAGGGCGCCGTCGTCCTCGTCGGCGAGCGCCTGGCCGGCGTACCCGGCGGGCTCACCGCCGCCGTCCGCCTCGCCACCGCCACCGGCGCCCACCTGGCGTGGGTCCCCCGGCGGGCCGGGGACCGCGGGGCCGTGGAGGCCGGCGCGCTGCCCGACCTGCTGCCCGGCGGCCGTCCGGTGACCGACCCCCGGGCACGCGCCGAGGTCGCCGAGGCCTGGGGCATCACCGACCTCCCCCACGGCCACGGCCGCACCACCGGGCAGATCCTGGACGCCGCACTCAGCGGTGCGCTGGGCGCCCTGCTGGTCGGCGGCGTCGACCCCGACGACCTGCCCGACCCCGCGGCGGCGCTGCGCGCCCTGGACGCCGTGCCGTTCCTGGTCAGCCTGGAACTGCGGCCCTCGGCGGTCACCGCCCGCGCCGACGTGGTGCTCCCGGTGGCGGCCGTCGCCGAGAAGGCCGGAACCTTCCTCAACTGGGAGGGCCGCATCCGGCTGTTCGAGGCCGCACTCAAGCCCGACCAGATGACCCGGCGCCACCTCCAGTCCGACGTCCGCGTCCTGCACATGCTCGCCGACGCCATGGCGGGCGTGCCCGACTCCCCGTGGGACGGCACCCTCGGCCTGCCCGACCTGCGCGCCGCCCGCGCCGAACTGGACCGCCTCGGCGGCTGGTCGGGCCCCCGCGCCACCGGCCCGATGGCGAGCGGCCGGCCGCTGCGGGCCACCGGCGAGGGCGAGGCCGTGCTCGCCGGCCACCGGCTGCTGCTGGACGAGGGCCGGCTCCAGGACGGGGACGAGGCGCTGGCCGGCACCCGGCACCCCGCCGTCGCCCGCCTCTCGCCCGCGACCGCCGCCGAGATCGGCGCCCGCGAGGGCGCGCCGCTCACCGTCACCGGAGCGGCCGGGACCGTGACGCTGCCGCTCCAGGTCACGCCGATGCCGAACCGGGTGGTGTGGCTGCCGCTGCGCTCCACCGGCCGCGGCATCGCCGCCGACCTCGCGGCCCGGCCCGGCGACCTCGTCCGGATCGCCCCGGCCGGCCCGGCGCCCGCCGCGAAGAACCCGACCGACACGGTCACCGACAAGGAGGTGGACGCATGATGACCGGCCTCACCCCCGCCGCCGGCACGGTCACCCTCGGTGCGGAGGACCTGTCGGTCTTCGGCACCGACCCGTGGTGGCTCGTCGTGGTCAAGGCGGTGTTCTGCTTCGCGTTCCTGATGGTCACGGTGCTCTTCTCCATCGTCTGGGAGCGCAAGGTCGTCGCCTGGATGCAGCTGCGCATCGGCCCCAACCGCCACGGGCCCTGGGGCATGCTCCAGTCCCTCGCGGACGGCGTGAAGCTGATGCTCAAGGAGGACGTCGTCGTCCGCCGCGCGGACAAGTTCGTCTACGTCCTCGCGCCGGTCGTCGCCGCGATCCCCGCGTTCATGGCCATCGCCGTCATCCCGTTCGGCCCGTCCGGCAACGAGATCTCGGTCTTCGGCCACCGCACCGCGATGCAGCTCACCGACCTGCCGATCGCCGTCCTCTACATCCTGGCGACCGCGTCCATCGGCATCTACGGCATCGTGCTGGCCGGCTGGTCCTCCGGCTCGACCTACCCGCTGCTGGGCGGCCTGCGCTCCTGCGCGCAGATGATCTCCTACGAGATCGCCATGGGCATGGCCTTCGCCTCGGTCTTCCTCTACTCCGGGTCGATGTCGACCTCGGCGATCGTCGACGGCCAGCGCGGCACCTGGTACGTGGCCCTGCTGCCGGTGTCCTTCATCATCTACGTCGTCGCGATGGTGGGCGAGACCAACCGGGCGCCGTTCGACATGCCGGAGTCCGAGGGCGACCTCGTCGGCGGCTTCAACACCGAGTACTCCTCCATCAAGTTCGCGATGTTCATGCTGGCCGAGTACGTCAACATGGTCACCGTCTCCTCGGTCGCCGTCACCCTCTTCCTCGGCGGCTGGCGGGCACCGTGGCCCATCTCGACGTTCTGGGAGGGCGCCAACCACGGCTGGTGGCCGCTGCTCTGGTACGTGATCAAGGTGCAGCTCTCGCTGTTCTTCTTCATCTGGCTACGCGGCACGCTGCCACGGGTGCGCTACGACCAGTTCATGCGGCTGGGCTGGAAGGTGCTCATCCCCGTCTCCATGGTCTGGCTGATGCTGGTGGCCACCGTGCGGGCGCTGCGCAACGAGGGCTACGACTTCCAACGCATCCTGCTGTACGTGGCGGGGGCCGCGGTCGTCGTCATCCTGCTCTCCTTCGTCGTGGACTTCTTCCGGCGGGCGGAGCGTGCGGAGGACGCGGCCCCGGCGGGTGCGGACGGCCCGGCCTTCGACCCGATGGCCGGCGGCTTCCCCGTCCCGCCGCTGCCCGGCCAGTCCCTGCCACCCGTGCCCCGAAGGCCTTCGCGCCGGGAGCGGGAGATGGTTGTCAGTGGCGGGGTGGACACTGTGCGTGACGGTGACGAGACAGCGGACGCGACCGGAAAGGGGGCCGGAAATGCCTGACTTCCAGAATCCCGTAGCCGGCTTCGGCGTGACGTTCAGCGCCATGTTCAAGAAGCGGCTCACCGAGCAGTACCCGGAGCAGAAGAAGGAGACCGCGCCCCGGTTCCACGGCCGCCACCAGCTCAACCGTCACCCCGACGGCCTGGAGAAGTGCGTCGGCTGCGAACTGTGCGCCTGGGCCTGCCCCGCCGACGCCATCTACGTCGAGGGCGCCGACAACACCGAGGAGGAGCGCTACTCGCCCGGGGAGCGCTACGGCCGCGTCTACCAGATCAACTACCTGCGCTGCATCCTGTGCGGCCTGTGCGTCGAGGCCTGCCCGACCAGGGCGCTGACCATGACCAACGAGTACGAACTGGCCGACCGCACCCGCGAGTCGCTCATCTACACCAAGGAGGAGCTGCTCGCGGGCCTGCGCGACGGCATGGTCGACTCCCCGCACGCCATCCACCCGGGGACGACCGAGAAGGACTACTACCGGGGCCTGGTCACCGAGGCCGCCCCCGGAACCGTCCAGCAGGCCGTCCACACCGGCGACATGCCGCAGGACGCGGCGCGCACCTACGGCGAGAACGAACCCGCTGCGCAGGAGGTGGGACAGTGACGAGCCCGCTCGGCAGCCCCCTGATGGACCTGGCCGCCGCCCCGGCGTACACCACGTCCACCGGCGAGGCCTGGCAGTTCTGGATCCTGGGCATCACGGCGGTGGCCGGGGCGCTGTGCACGGTGCTGATGCGCCGCGCGGTCCACAGCGCCCTCTCGCTCGCCGGCACCATGATCATCCTGGCCGTCTTCTACCTGGCCAACGGCGCCTACTTCCTCGGCATCGTCCAGATCGTCGTCTACACCGGCGCGGTCATGATGCTCTTCCTCTTCGTCGTCATGCTCGTCGGCGTCTCGGCGGCGGACTCGCTCAAGGAGACGCTGCGGGGCCAGCGCTGGCTGGCCCTGCTGTGCGGGCTCGGCTTCGGCATCCTGCTGATCGCCGGCATCGGCAACGCCTCGCTCAAGCGGTTCGACGGGCTGGGCAGCGCCAACGCCGGCGGCAACGTGCAGGGGCTGGCGTCGCTGATCTTCACCAAGTACGTCTTCGCCTTCGAGATCACCGGCGCCCTGCTGATCACCGCGGCGGTCGGCGCGATGGTGCTCACCCACCGGGAGCGCACCGAACGCGCCGCCACCCAGCGCGAGCAGGCGGTGCGCCGCATCCAGGAGGGCCGCCAGGTCACGCCGCTGCCGGCGCCCGGCGTCTACGCCCGCCACAACGCGGTCGACGTCCCCGGCCTGCTGCCCGACGGCACGGCCTCGGAGCTCACCGTCAACCCGACCCTGCGCGAGCGCGGCCAGATCCGGGACGTCTCGCAGGACTCGCTCGCGGCGCTCGCCGCACTGGAGCGGCGCTCCGCCGAGCGCCTGGAGCGCCGCGAACTGCCCACCGGCGTCCCCACCTCCCGCTCCCCGCGGCCCACCGGCAGCGCTCGAGACGGCGAAGGAGTGAAATAAGTGAATCCGGTCTACTACCTCTACCTCGCCGCCCTCCTCTTCACCATCGGCGCCGCCGGCGTCCTGGTGCGGCGCAACGCCATCGTGGTGTTCATGTGCGTGGAGTTGATGCTGAACGCCTGCAACCTGGCGTTCGTCACCTTCTCCCGGATGCACGGCAACCTCGACGGCCAGATCATCGCCTTCTTCACGATGGTCGTCGCCGCCGCCGAGGTCGTGGTGGGCCTGGCGATCATCGTGTCGATCTTCCGCGCGCGCCACTCGGCCTCGGTCGACGACGCCAGTCTGATGAAGCTGTAAGGGGAAGCGCTGTGGAAAACCTCATCGCGCTGCTCGTCGCGGCGCCCCTGATCGGCGCGGCCCTGCTGCTCTGCGGCGGCCGGCGTCTGGACCGTGTGGGACACGTGGTCGGGACCCTGCTGGCGGTGGTCTCCTTCGCCGTCGGCCTGGTCCTCTTCAGTGACATGCTCGGCCGGGGGGCGGGCGACCGCTCCCTGCACCAGCACCTGTTCACCTGGGTGCCGGTCAACTCCTTCCACGCCGACGTCGCCTTCCAGCTCGACCAGCTGTCCATGACGTTCGTGCTGCTGATCACCGGCGTCGGCTCGCTGATCCACGTCTACTCGATCGGCTACATGGCGCACGACGAGCGCCGGCGCCGCTTCTTCGGCTACCTCAACCTCTTCCTCGCGGCGATGCTGCTCCTCGTCCTCGCCGACAACTACCTGCTGCTGTACGCGGGCTGGGAGGGCGTGGGGCTCGCCTCGTACCTGCTGATCGGCTTCTGGCAGCACAAGCCCAGCGCGGCGACGGCCGCCAAGAAGGCGTTCCTGGTCAACCGGGTCGGCGACATCGGCCTGTCGATCGCGATCATGCTGCTCTTCACCACCTTCGGCACCTTCGCCTTCACCCCGGTGCTGGGCTCCGCGGACGGCGCCTCGCAGGGGACGCTGACCGCGATCGGGCTGATGCTGCTGCTCGCCGCCTGCGGCAAGTCCGCCCAGGTGCCGCTCCAGTCCTGGCTGGGGGACGCGATGGAGGGCCCGACCCCGGTCTCCGCCCTCATCCACGCCGCCACCATGGTCACCGCGGGCGTGTACCTCATCACCCGCTCCGGAGCGATCTTCGACGCGGCGCCCGACGCCCAGACGGCCGTGGTGGTGGTCGGCGCGGTCACGCTCCTCTTCGGTGCGATCGTCGGTTGCGCCAAGGACGACATCAAGAAGGCGCTCGCCGGCTCGACGATGTCGCAGATCGGCTACATGGTGCTGGCGGCCGGCCTCGGCCCGATCGGCTACCCGTTCGCCATCATGCACCTGGTCACCCACGGCTTCTTCAAGGCCGGCCTGTTCCTCGGGGCCGGCTCGGTGATGCACGGCATGAACGACGAGGTGGACATGCGCCGCTACGGCGGCCTGCGCAAGTACATGCCGGTCACCTTCGTCACCTTCGGCCTCGGCTACCTGGCCATCATCGGCTTCCCGGGCCTGTCCGGCTTCTTCTCCAAGGACAAGATCATCGAGGCCGCGTTCGGCCGGGGCGGCACCGAGGGCTGGATCCTCGGCGGTGCGGCCCTCCTCGGCGCCGCCCTCACCGCGTACTACATGACGCGCGTGATGCTGATGACCTTCTTCGGTGAGGAGCGCTGGCGCCACACCGACAAGCAGGAGGGCGCGCCCTCCCCGGAGCGGCCCTCGGTCGAGCCGGCCGCCGCCGTCCACGGCGCGGGGGCCGAGCCGCACCCGCACGAGTCGCCCAGGTCCATGACGATCCCCATGATCGTGCTGGCCTTCGGCTCGGTGCTGGCCGGCGGTCTGTTCTCCATCAACGACGCCTTCGTCCATTGGCTGAAGCCGGTGACCGGTCTGGAGGAGGGCAACCCGCCGGTCTCCGCGGGGGCCGTGACGGCGGCGACGATGGTGCTGATGGTGGCCGGCATCGCGCTGGCCTGGCTCCAGTACGGCCGCCGGCCCGTCCCGGTCGCCGTGCCGCGGGGCAACCTGCTGACCCGCGCCGCCCGCCGCGACCTGCTGCAGGACGACTTCAACCACGTCGTCCTGGTACGCGGCGGAGAGCACCTGACCCGCACGCTGGTCTACCTCGACCACGCGCTGGTCGACGGCGCGGTGAACGGCACCGCCGCCTCGGTGGGCGGTCTCTCCGGCCGGATGCGGCGCTGGCAGAACGGCTTCGCCCGCTCCTACGCCGCGCAGATGTTGGGCGGTGCGGCGGTCCTCATCGCCGTCACGCTGCTGATGAGGGGTGTCTGAGCCATGTCCTTCCTCCTGACCGCCACGGCGGCCCTGCCCGCCGTCGGCGCGGTGGCCACCGCGGCCGTACCCGCCGCCCGGCGCACCGCCGCCAAGTGGTCGGCGCTGCTGTTCTCGCTGGCCACCTTCGTCCTGGCACTCGTCGTCGCGTTCTCCTTCGACCCGGGCGCGAAGGGCCCCTTCCAGCTCACCGAGTCCCACGCCTGGATCGCCGACTTCGGCGTCCGCTACGAACTCGGCGTCGACGGCATCGCGGTCGCCCTGATCGCACTGACCGCGCTGCTGGTGCCCTTCGTCCTCCTCGCCGGCTGGCACGACGCCGACCCGTTGGAAGGGGACCGCCCCAACCGGCGGTGGCGGCCGACCCAGGGCTTCTTCGCCCTCATCCTGGCCGTCGAGGCGATGGTGGTCATCTCCTTCGAGGCCACCGACGTCTTCCTGTTCTACCTGTTCTTCGAGGCCATGCTCATCCCGATGTACTTCCTCATCGGTGGCTTCGGGGACCGGGCCGGCGTGGGCGACGAGGAGGCCGCGGCCACCCAGCGCTCCTACGCCGCCGTCAAGTTCCTGCTGTACAACCTCGTCGGCGGCCTCGTCATGCTGGCCGCGGTCATCGGCCTGTACGCGGTCACGGCCGGCCAGCTCGGCCACGGCACCTTCTCGCTCACCGAGATCGTCCAGGCACGGGCGAGCGGGAAGCTGACGATCGCCACCAGCACCGAACGCTGGCTCTTCCTCGGCTTCTTCTTCGCCTTCGCGGTGAAGGCGCCGCTGTGGCCGCTGCACACCTGGCTGCCGAACGCCATGGGTGAGGCCACCTCCCCGGTCGCGGTCCTCATCACGGCGGTGGTCGACAAGGTCGGCACCTTCGCGATGCTCCGCTTCTGCCTCCAGCTCTTCCCCGCGGCCAGCCGCTGGGCGACGCCGGTGATCCTCGTCCTCGCGCTGATCAGCATCGTGTACGGGGCGCTGGTCGCCGTCGGGCAGCGGGACGTCAAGCGTCTGATCGCCTACGCCTCCATCTCCCACTTCGGCTTCATCATCCTGGGGGTCTTCGCCCTCACCAGCCAGGGACAGAGCGGCGCGACCCTGTACATGGTCAACCACGGCATCTCCACCGCCGTGCTGATGCTGCTCGCCGGGTTCCTCATCTCCCGGCGCGGCTCGCGGCTCATCGCCGACTTCGGCGGGGTGCAGAAGGTCGCGCCGGTCCTGGCCGGCACCTTCCTGGTGGGCGGCCTCGCGACCCTGTCGCTGCCCGGACTCGCCCCGTTCGTCAGCGAGTTCCTCGTCCTGGTCGGCACCTTCAGCCGGTTCCCGGTCATCGGTGCCGTGGCGACTCTGGGCATCGTGCTGGCCGCGCTGTACGTCCTGGTCCTCTACCAGCGGACGATGACCGGACCGGTCAGGGCCGAGGTGCAGGGGATGAAGGACCTCAAGGCCCGCGAGCTGGTCGTGGTGGCTCCACTGATCGCGCTGCTGATCTTCCTCGGCGTGTATCCGCAGCCCCTGGCGACGCTCGTCAACCCGGCGGTCAACCACACCCTCTCGGTGGTCGACCGCAAGGACCCCAGGCCCGACACCCCCGTGAAGGCGGAACCGCGGGACGGCACCGCGGCGCGGTCGGGCCACGAAGACCACGCCGCAGCCGCCGCAGACGGTGAGGGAGCGAAGTGAACGCGATGACGACCCTGGTAGATGTCCACAGCCTGTGGACAACGGCGGCGGGGGAGGCGGGGGCCTCGGCCGCCGACCGCATCCCCACGCCCACCATCGAGTACGCCCAGCTCTCCCCGACCCTGGTGGTGCTGGGCGCCGCGGTCCTCGGCGTCCTGGTCGAGGCGTTCCTGCCGCGCCGCAGCCGCTACGGCGCCCAGGTGCTGCTGGCGGTGATCGGGCTGGCCGGTGCCTTCGCGGCCGTGGTCGGCCTGGCGGTCGCCGGTTACGGCACCACCAAGGCGCACATCGCGGCCATGGGGGCGATCGCCGTCGACGGCCCGGCCCTCTTCCTCCAGGGCACGATCCTGCTCGTCGCGCTGGTCTCGGTGTTCGTCTTCGCCGAGCGCCGCCTCGATCCCGCGGCGCACGGCAGGCGCGTGGACTCCTTCGCCGCCCAAGCCGCCGCCGTCCCCGGCGGTGAGGCCGAACAAGCCGCGGTGAAAGCCGGGTTCACCACCACCGAGGTCTTCCCGCTCGCCCTGTTCGCGGTCGGCGGCATGCTGGTCTTCCCCGCCGCCAACGACCTGCTGACCCTCTTCGTGGCGCTGGAGGTCTTCTCCCTCCCGCTCTACATCCTCTGCGCCCTCGCCCGCCGCCAGCGGCTCCTCTCCCAGGAGTCGGCGGTCAAGTACTTCCTGCTGGGCGCGTTCTCCTCGGCGTTCCTCCTCTTCGGCGTCGCCCTGCTCTACGGCTACGCGGGCAGCGTCACCTACGCCGACATCGCCCGCGTCGTCTCCGACGGAGCCAAGCAGATCGACCCGGCGCTGGCCGGCACCATGGGCAACGACGCGCTGCTGCTGATCGGCGGGGCGCTGGTGCTGATGGGGCTGCTGTTCAAGGTGGGTGCCGTGCCGTTCCACATGTGGACGCCGGACGTCTACCAGGGCGCACCGACCCCCGTCACCGGGTTCATGGCGGCGGCCACCAAGGTCGCCGCGTTCGGCGCGCTGCTGCGGCTGCTGTACGTGGTGCTGCCGGGGATGCGCTGGGACTGGCGTCCGGTGATGTGGGGCGTCGCCATCGTCACCATGCTGGCCGGCGCGGTCATCGCGGTCACGCAGACCGACGTCAAGCGGCTGCTGGCCTACTCCTCCATCGCCCACGCCGGGTTCATCCTGGCCGGCGTCATCGCCGTCAACCGGGACGGCGTCTCCTCCACGCTGTTCTACCTGGGCGCCTACTCCTTCGTGACGCTCGGCGCGTTCGCGGTGGTCACGCTGGTGCGGGACGCCGGCGGTGAGGCGACCCACCTCTCCAAGTGGGCCGGCCTGGGACGGCGTTCACCCCTGGTGGCGGCCGTGTTCGCGGTCTTCCTGCTGGCTTTCGCCGGCATCCCGCTGACCTCCGGCTTCGCGGGCAAGTTCGCGGTGTTCAAGGCGGCGGCGGAGAGCGGGGCGGGCACGCTGGTCGTGATCGGTGTGATCTCCTCGGCCGTGGCCGCGTTCTTCTACATCCGGGTGATCGTGCTGATGTTCTTCAGCGAGCCGAAGCCCGACGGCCCGACGGTGGCCGTCCCCTCGCCGCTGACGATGACGGCCATCGGCGTTGGCGTGCTCGTCACGGTGGTGCTGGGGGTGGCCCCGCAGTACTTCCTGGACCTGGCCGGTCAGGCCGGGAGCTTCGTGAGGTGAGCCGGTGGGCCACCGTCGCCTCCCGCGGCGGCGGCCCGGTCCGCAGTGGACGCCGGGTGAGGGGCGTCGCGACCGCGCAGCAGCGGTTCGCGGCGCCCCTCACGCGTGGGTCCGCCCCGGCCCTGTCGCCGCCTAGCCGATGCCGCTGGGCAGGCTGGTCGGAGCGTCCCCCGGCAGGGTGGGCAGGCCGCTGGGCAGGTTCGGGATGTCGGCCTTGTCGCTGGTGCGGGTCAGGACGTCGGTGGGGCCGTTCTCCCAGTCCACCGTCAGCCGTTCACCGCTGCGCCGCACGGTGCCCATGTTGCGGGTCTTGTCCCCGTCGGTGCAGGTCATCGCGAGCATCGTCATGCCGCCCATGCTCTTGGCGCCGCCGACGCAGGCGGTCTTCTTCCCGACGTTGAGTACCGCGGTGCCGCTGACGAAGGCGAGCGTGACCTGGTCCTCGCCGGACTGCGTCCGCCAGGTGCCGGCCAGCGCCTTGCCGTCCACCGCCGACCCGGACGGCCGGGGGCTGGTGGAGGTGCCGGTGCCGGCGGAGGTGGGCGAGCTGTCGTCTTGACGGCTCTCGTTGCCCGATCCGCAGCCGACGAGCAGGGTCGAGGCGAGTCCGACCGCCCCGACGATCAACGCTGCGTTGCGCATGGACGTTCCCTCCGTTGGGTGCAGGACGTGCCCAGACGCTAGCAGCCGCTCCGCCGGGTGCCGCCGCCGAAGCGGACGGTCCAGCGCCGCCCGCCCGTCCCGGAGCCGGGGTCGTGCCCGGCTCGTGCAGGGGCGGAGGAGTCGTGCCCGGCCTCGTGCGGGGGCGTCAGGACGGTTCCCCAACTCGTCCGAGAGCGCCGTCCGTTGCCGCGCTGTCGGGCGTCTGTCGGGGACAACGGGTGGGGTGTCGGAGGCGTGTCGGCCGGGACCGGCACCTTTCCGGGGACGGCCCGCCGGTCCTCGCCGGCCGGCCCCGATCCCGAAGGAGCCACCATGCACACTCCCGTCACGATCATCGGTGCAGGACTGGGCGGGCTCACCCTCGCCCGGGTCCTGCACGTCCACGGGATCGCCGTCACGGTCCACGAGGCGGAGCCCTCCCCGACGGCGCGTTCGCAGGGCGGGATGCTCGACATCCACGACTACAACGGACAGCTCGCCCTCGAAGCGGCCGGTCTGATGGCGGAGTTCCGGGCCGTCGTTCTGCAGGGCCGGCAGGCGATGCGGGTCCTGGACCCGGACGGGACCGTCCTGTACGACAAGGCCGACGACGGCACGGGGGGCCGCCCCGAGGTGCAGCGCGGTGAGCTGCGCCGAGTCCTGCTCGACTCCCTCCCGGCCGGCACCGTCCGGTGGGGACGCAAGGTCAGCAGCGCCCGCACCCTGGGCGAGGGGCGTCACGAGGTGGTGTTCGCCGACGGCAGCACTCTCGTCACGAGCCTGCTGGTCGGTGCGGACGGCGCCTGGTCGCGGGTCCGGCCGCTGCTCTCCGCTGCCACACCCGAGTACGTCGGCAGGTCGGTCGTCGAGACCTACCTGTTCGAGGCCGACACCCGGCACCGGGCCGCAGCGAAAGCGGTCGGCGGCGGGTCGATGATCGTGCCCAGGCCGGACAGGGAGATCTTCGCCCACCGGGAAACGGGCGACACCCTCCACGCGTACGTGGGGATCTCCGAGCCCCGGGAATGGTTCGCCGCCATCGACTTCACCGACGCCGCCGAGTCCACGGCACGGGTGGCGAAGGAGTTCGACGGCTGGGCACCGGAACTCACCGCGCTGATCACCGAGAGCGACCTCCCCCCGGCCCTGCGTCCCCTCTACGCCCTGCCGACAGGCCACCGCTGGGACCGCGTGCCGGGGGTGACCCTGATCGGTGACGCCGCCCACCTCTCGGCCCCGAACGGCGAAGGCGCCAACCTGGCGATGCTGGACGGCGCGGAACTCGGCACGGCCCTCGCCGCACACCCCGACGACACCGAGGCCGCGCTCACCGCGTACGAGCAGGCCATGTTCCCGCGGAGTGCCGAGGTCAGCCCCCATGACAGTGACCAGTTGCAGGAGTTCCTCCTCGACGGGAACGCCGCCACGTCCTGAGCGGCGTGGTCACCGGCGGCGGACGCGGCCCGGGGGCTCCCCCGCGTCACGTCCGCTGCCGCTGACCACCCGTGCCCTTCCTGCCCCCCGTCCGGACGCCATGTCCACCGCACTGAACGCGATATATCTTGTGTGGATCGGTGAATGCGCTATATCGTGTTCGCGAGACGTTCCGCCTGTCAGGTGGGGTTGCTCCTGGGCGGAGCACGCCCAGCAGCTGACGCGTCCCGGGCTCCCTGCCCGCCCCGTCCGCCGTGTCATCCGGACGGGGCGCAGTGCGCACCGCGACGGAACGTCCTCTCCGCTCCGTCCCCCTTCCCGTGCAGCCGGGCCGCCGTCGTCCCGTCGGGCCGGCCGGCCGCACCACTTCCGAGGAGTCTTTCGGTGACCACCGTCAACGTCGCGCCCGCCCAGGCGCCTGCCGAGGAGCCCGCGCCCTACCGGTGGCGCTGGGCCGCGCTCTTCGTGATCCTCGCCGCCGAGGTGATGGACCTCCTGGACGCGGTGGTCACCACCATCGCCGGGCCGTCCATGCGGGCCGACCTCGGCGGTGGAGCCTCCACCCTCCAGTGGCTGGCCGCGGCCTACACCCTCGCCATGGCCGTCGGCCTGGTCACCGGCGGCCGGCTGGGCGACATCCACGGCAGACGCCGGATGTTCCTCATCGGTGCGCTCGGACTCACCGCGGGTTCGCTGCTGTGTGCCGTCGCCGTCTCGCCCGCCATGCTCATCATCTCCCGCGTGGTCCAGGGGCTGTTCGGCGCGGTGATGCTGCCGCAGGGGCTCGGCCTCATCAAGCAGATGTTCCCGCCGAAGGAGTCGCAGAAGGCGTTCGGCATGTTCGGTCCCGTCATGGGACTGTCCGCGGTCTGCGGCCCGATCCTGGCCGGCTGGCTGGTCGAGGCCGACTACTTCGGCACCGGCTGGCGCATGATCTTCCTGATCAACCTGCCGCTGGGCGCGGCCGCCGTGTTCGGCGCGCTGCGCTTCCTGCCCGCGGGACGTACCGCCGACAAGCCGCGCCTGGACATCCCCGGCATGCTCATGGTCTCGCTCGGCGCGCTGCTGATCATCTTCCCGCTGGTCCAGGGGCGCGAGTACGACTGGCCGGCGTGGACCTTCGCCATGATGGCCGCCGCCGTGGCCGTCTTCGTCCTCTTCGGCCGCTACGAGTCGCGTCGCAGCCGCGCCGGCCGTGACCCGCTGGTGGTGCCGAGCCTCTTCCGCAAGCGCGGCTTCAGCGGCGGCATGGTCCTCGGCCTGGTCTTCTTCTCGACCATGCAGGGCTTCATGCTGGTCTTCAACCTCTACACCCAGATGGGGCTCGGCTACTCGACGCTGAAGGCCGGACTGGTCATGGTGCCCTGGTCCGGCGGAATGGTCGTCGGCTTCGGGCTGGCGCAGGCCGTGACGCGGTTCGGCCGCCACGTCCTGCAGGCCGGGGCCGTGGTGATGGCCGCCGGCGTGTTCGGGGTGTGGCTCACGCTGGACGTGGCGGGGGCCGGGGTCGGGCCCTGGCAGCTCGTGCCGGCCCTGCTGGTCACCGGTATCGGGATGGGCCTGCTGATGGCTCCGTTCTTCGACATCGTGCTGGCCGGCGTCGAGCCCCACGAGACGGGCTCCGCCTCCGGGACGATGACGGCGATGCAGCAGCTCGGCGGCGCGTTCGGGGTCGCCCTGCTCGGCACGGTCTTCTTCGGACTCCTGGGCGGCAGTGTCGGGTCGGCCGTCGAGGACCACGGCCAGGCGCTGCGGGGCCGCCTCACCGCCGCCCACGTCCCCGCCGACCGCCAGGACCGCCTGGTGGCGGGGCTCCGCACCTGCGTCGCCGACCGCGCCGTCGCCAAGGACCCCGAGACGGCACCCGCCTCCTGCGACCGGCTGACGGCCGAGACCAGGGCGGCCGTCACCAGCCCGCAGGATGTCGCCGAGGTCTCCGCCGCGCTCGGCGGTACCGCCGCCTCGGCCTTCCAGGGCGGGTTCGGCACCGTCATGAAGAACCTGCTGTGGATCGTCGACGGGATGCTGGCGGTGACCTTCCTGGTCGCCTTCCTGCTGCCCCGCCGCGCCCGCGAGGACGAGCCGGCGGGCCACTGACCGCCCACCCCGCGCGCCCCGCACACCCCGCCCCGACGCACGCCCCGCCGTCCACGCCCCCGCCGGACCCGCCCGGGGGAGTGGCGGCGGGGACGTGCGGCCACCGGCCGGCGCGACCGGTGGCGGGGCGCGCAGCCGTCAGCCCGCCGGGGCCGGCCGGGCGGCCGTCAGCCCGCCGCGGGCAGCACGCGGCCGGACACCTCGCCCAGGCCGACGTGGCTGCCGTCCGCTCCCGGCGCCCACGCGGAGATCGTCACCTCGTCCCCGTCCTGCAGCCACGGGCCCTGCCCCCCGGTCAGCTCCAGCAGGCAGCCGAGCTGGTCGGGGCGCGGCCCGGACACCGTGCCGGAGGCGTACAGGTCACCGGTGCGCAGGTGGGCGCCGTTCACCGTCAGGTGCGCCAGCTGCTGCGCGGCCGTCCAGTAGGTGGTGGCGAACGGCGGCTGGGAGAGCGTCTCCCCGTTCAGCTCCACCTGGAGCCGCAGGTCGTAACCGGCCGGTTCGCTGCCCGAGTCGTCCAGGTAGGGCAGCAGCGGGACGTCCCGCCCGGGCGGCGCGGTGCGGGCCGGCTCCAGCGCGTCCAGCGGGGTCACCCACGCCGACACCGAGGTCGCGAAGGACTTGCCGAGGAACGGGCCCAGCGGGACGTACTCCCAGGCCTGGATGTCGCGCGCCGACCAGTCGTTGACCAGGCAGACGCCGAAGACGTGGTCGGCGAAGTCGGCCATCGGCACCGGCGATCCGGGCCGCGACCCGGTCCCGACGACGAAGCCCACCTCGGCCTCGAAGTCGAGCCGCGCACTGGGCCCGAAGGTGGGCGCCGCCTCCTCGGGCGGGCGCCGCTGGCCCTGCGGGCGGACGACGTCGGTGCCGGAGACCACGACGGTGCCCGCCCGGCCGTGGTAGGCGATGGGCAGGTGCTTCCAGTTGGGGGTGAGCGGCTCCGCGCCCGGCCGGAAGATGCGGCCCGCGTTGCTCGCGTGGTGCTCGCTGGCGAAGAAGTCGACGTAGTCGGCCACCTCGAACGGGAGGTGGAGGGTGACCTCGTCCAGCGGGTGCAGCAGTCCCTCCACCGTCGGCCGGTGCACCGGCTCGGTGACGGCGGTGAGCAGCGCCTCCCTGACCGCCCGCCAGACGCCGCGGCCGGCCGCCATCAGCGGGTTCAGGCTCGGGGCCGTCAGCAGCTCGGCGTGGGGTGAGGCGGAGGTCGTCGCCAGGGCGGCCAGGTCCAGCACGTGGTCGCCGTGGCGGACGCCGAGGCGGCGGTGGCCGGGGTCCTCGGCGGTGGTGAAGAGGCCGAAGGGCAGGTTGTGCGGCCCGAAGGGGTGGTGCGCGGGCAGGTCGAGGGGGCTGGGCCTGGGCATGGTGACTCCTCGGTGACGTCGGCGGCACGTGCGGCGGTCGGAGTCCGGGCGACCGGTGCCGCCTCACTCCTCCAGGTGACAGCCGGACGTCGCGGACGGTACGGGGAATTCCCCCGGGTCCCAGGGGCGTTGAGGTCACACGTGCGTCCGTGTGGGCGCCCTCACACTCGTGCCAGGACCCGGGAAGGACTCCCATGGCGACCGGACTCTCCGACGGCCTGAAGAAGTATCTCGACGAGGAACGGCCCTTCGCGACCGTGGCCACCCTGCTGCCCGACGGCCGCCCCCACCTCACCGTGGTGTGGATCCTGCGGGACGGTGAGGACCTGCTCTTCTCCACCACCACCGACCGCGTCCAGGGCAAGAACCTCGCCCGCGACCCGCGCGTCACCGTGATGATCAACCCGGCGGACAACCCCTACGTCTACGCCGAGATCCGGGGCGAGGCCACCCTGACCACCGACGGCGCCCGCGAACTGGTCGACACCATCTCCCGCCGCTACACCGGTCAGGACTACGCCGACTTCAACCCCGACGCGGTCAACGACGGGCCACGGGTGGTCGTACGGGTGCGGCCGTCCAAGGTCACCGGCCGCCTCTGAGACCCGGTCGCGGGACCCGGACTCGGGGAACCGGCATCGGGCGACGGACTCGGGGACACCGCCAACCGGGGCCCGGCCACGGGGAGCGGCCGGCACCCGGAACCGAGCGGGGCGCTCAGCCCGCCCGGTGCACCACCGCGTCGCACAGCCCCTCCAGCGCCGCCTTCGACGGGCCGGCCGGCAGCGGGACCAGCCCGGCGCGCGCCTCCTCGGCGTAGCGGACGGTGTCCCGGCGGGCCTGCGCCAGCGCGGGATGCGCCCGCAGCCGCGCCAGGGCCTCGGCGTGCCGGACGTCGTCGGTGAGGTCGGAGTCCAGCAGCGCGCACAGCTCGTGGTCCTCGGCGCTCCCACCGCCGTCGGCCACCCGCGCCCGCAGGTGCAGGACCGGCAGCGTCGGGATGCCCTCGCGCAGGTCGGTCCCCGGCGTCTTGCCCGACTCGTGGGAGTCACTGGCGATGTCCAGGACGTCGTCCGCGAGCTGGAAGGCGGTGCCCAGCCGCTCCCCGTACTGCGTGAGGATGCTGACCACGGACTCCTCGGCGCCCGCCATCATCGCGCCGAACCGGCAGGCCACGGCGATGAGGGAGCCGGTCTTGCCCGAGATGACGTCGAGGTAGTGGCCGATGGGGTCGCGGCCGTCGCGCGGCCCCGCCGTCTCCAGGATCTGCCCGGTCACCAGCCGCTCGAAGGCCTCCGCCTGGATGCGGACGGCCTCCGGGCCGAGGTCGGCGAGGATGTGGGAGGCCCGTGCGAAGAGGAAGTCGCCGGTCAGCACCGCCACGGAGTTGTCCCAGCGGGCGTTGGCGCTCGGCACCCCGCGGCGGACGGCGGCCTCGTCCATGACGTCGTCGTGGTACAGCGTCGCCAGGTGGGTCAGTTCGACCACGACGGCCGAGGGCACCACGCCGGGCGCGTAGGGGTCCCCGAACTGGGCGGCGAGCAGGCCCAGCAACGGCCGGAACCGTTTGCCACCGGCCCGCACCAGGTGCTGGGCCGCGTCGGTGATGAACGGGACGTCGCTTTTGGTGGCGTCCAGCAGGCCCTCCTCAACAGCCGCCAACCCGGCCTGGACATCGGCCTCGAGAGCCTTGTCCCGCACGTTCAGCCCGAAGGGCCCGACGACGGTCACGAGGGGTACTCCTGTCTGCTGACGATCAAACTGATTGTCGATCTGTCGCTTGCTCCACCACCGGCCAGCGTATCCGGTCTGCCTTCGATCACCATGGGCGCCTGCCACCCGGAGGCCCGACACCGCGACCCGCCGCGGACACGCCACCGGACGGGAGGACCGACGGGCCCCGCCGCACCCCCGCAGGCCGGCGCGGTGTCCCCCGGCAGGACGAATCCGCCGGTGCCCGCCCCTGCACCGTCGCACACCGCCGCACCCGGACAGGAAGCGGGCGTACGAGCCCCCCTCGACCGGCCGGGTGGCGGGCCGGCCTGCCCCGTGAAGAAGCACCCCCGGCCCGTCCCCGCGGCCACCCCCTCAGGGACCGCTGCGCCGTAAGGAGGAGGCCGGACGGTCCCCTGGTGCGCGCCGGGACCACCGCGGACACCCCCCACCCCTCCCACGGCAGTAGGCGGAACGGCCCTGCGGGAGGACGCGCCACGCCCGAACGCTTTGGTGTGATGAGTACACCACGCCGTGGCGGGTCGGGTTCACAATGAGCCCGAGGCGTGGGCCTCCCCCGCCCGGTGCGCCGAGTCGGACGCCCGGGACGGCGGGACGGACGCGACGCGCGGAGGACCGCCGCTGGAGACGGAGGTAGGAAGTGCCACGGAACCAATCGCAGTGGGCCGGGTACGAAGGCCGGGACGGAACCGGCGGCCCGCTCGGCCCCGGCGCCGGCGTGGGCCCCGGCTTCGACGAGGAACACCGGCGGGCCCAGGCGCGGGCCGCGCGCCGCCGCAGGGCGGCCCGGTGGGGCGTGCCCGGGGCGGTCCTCGGGGTCGCCGCGGCCACGGCGGGCCTGGTCCCGGCGTTCGCCGGCTCGCCCGACCTGCCGAAGATCTCGCCCCGGGACCTGGTGGCCAAGGTCATCGGCTCCGACGTCCAGCAGCTCAGCGGCACCGTCCGGGTCTCCACCGACCTCGGCCTGCCGCAGCTCCCCTCGGGCGGCGCGGGCCTCGCCCTGGGCGGCCCGGACGCCGGCCGCGACTCCTCCGGCGCCGATTCGCAGAGCAGGCTGACCGCGCTGGCCTCCGGGACCCATGTCCTGCGCGTCGCCGTGGACGGACCGGACCGCCAGCGGGTGGCGATCGTGGACCGGGCGGCCGAGTACAGCATCGTCCACGACGGGAACCGGGTCTGGAGCTACGACAGCGCGACCGACACCGTCCACCGTGACCGGGCGCCGGAGCGGGACGGTGCCACGGCCGGCGGCCGGACCGGCGGGCAGGGCAGGGCCGGTCTGCCCGAGGACGTCGGGGACGCCACCCCGCAGGCCCTGGCCCAGAGCTTCCTGTCGCAGGCGGCCACCGACACCTCCTTCTCGGTCGACGGGACCGCCGAGGTCGCGGGGCGGGACGCCTACCAGCTCGTCGCCCGGCCCAGGAGCGGTTCCTCGACGGTGGGCTCGGTGCGCATCGCGGTGGACGCCGAGCGCGGTGTCCCGCTCCGGTTCACGCTGACGCCGAGGAGCGGCGGCGCCGCCGCGGTCGACGTGGCGTTCACCTCGGTCGACTTCAGGCGGCCGAAGGCGGCTCTGTTCGCGGTGCCGAAGGGCGCGAAGACGGTTCAGGGCGCCGAGCACGGGGCCGAGGGCACCCAGGGCGGGCAGCACCGGACCGACCCGGCGACGGGCGGGCCGCGGCGACTCCCCGGGATGCGTACGGTCGGCCGGGGCTGGACCACCGTGGCGGAGATCGAGACCGGCACCGTCCTGTCGGGCGCCGGCGGCTCGCAGGCCGGCTCCGCCACCACCGATGGCCGGTCGGGCGGTGCCGCGGCGCTGCTGGACAGCGTGGGGGAGACGGTGCACGGCTCCTTCGGCACCGGCCGTCTCTTCACCACCCGCCTCGTCAACGCCCTCGTCACCGAGGACGGCACCCTCTACCTGGGCGCTGTCGACCGCAAGGCGCTGGAGAAGGCGGCCCAGGCGCACACCGGCTGACCCCGCGGCAGCCGTCCGCGGTCCCGGCGGTGGCGCCACCGCCGGGAC
>NZ_JBHWGP010000057.1:0-27114 GCF_042733155.1 Streptomyces sp. NPDC059740
GCCCGGCGGCCACCCGTGAGGAGGCCGCCGGGCCGTCGGCGCCGGAGGGAGGTGAACCCCTCTCGCCCGCCGCAGGTGCGCGCTGTGACGGGCGGCAGGGGATGCCTCAGCTGCTTTCCTGACCGCCGCCGGTGAGCGGTGTGCGGAGGGGGGCGGACCGCGAGGGACCGTGGGCGCCGCCGGAGCGGTGCTTGGGCGCCTGGGACCCCTCGGTCCCCCGTCCCGGACGGGCGGTGGTCGTCGCGGACCGGGAAGGCCAGCCCTCGGCCGGCGCGCCCGAGGTGTGCGGTGTGCTGTTCCCGCCGACCCCGACGGCCTCCCTGACCAGTGTGCGTCCGCCCTCGCTGCGGAAGACCGAGGAGGCGGTGGCGCCCGCGGGCAGCGGGCCCGAGACCCGGACGGCGGGTTCGGCGGCCGCGGGACCGGCGGTGAGGAGCCTGCCCGCGCGCAGCCGGAGCCAGAGGGCCATGAGGCGTCCCTCCGCCCAGCCCAGCGCGGGTTCGAACCAGGGGAGCGCCAGCAGCACCAGCAGCCCCGCGGCCCAGCCCAGCAGCACGTCGCTCACCCAGTGGGTACCGAGGTAGACGGTGGTCATTCCGACGCCGAGGGCGCCGACGGCAGCCACGACGGACAGGGTGCGGCGGCGCAGCGGGGTGGTCGCCAGGTAGGCCAGCACACCCCAGGTCACGACGGCGTTGGCCGTGTGACCCGAGGGGAATATGTCCCCGCCCATGCCCATCTCGTTCGCGCCGACGGTCATGCCGTAGTGCGGCCCCAGCCGGCCCATGCCGATCTTGGCGGCACCCACGGTGACGTTCAGCAGCAGCAGGGACGCGCCGAGGACGAGCAGCGGGTGGAGGTTGCGCTGCCGCCAGCACCGCCAGCCCAGCCAGGCCGCCACCGCGACCGCCGTCGGGCCCCGCTGCCCCAGGACGACGAAGTAGTCGAGGAAGGCGTGGATCTGCGGCCACTGCTTGTACGGCCGGAAGAACATGACCTGCCAGTCGAGGGTGACCAGCCACGAGGTGGTCAGCACGCCGACCACGATCGCCGCGTAGACCGCCACCGTGCCGCTGAACAGCCACAGGCGTGTCCGCGTCATGCGGGGCCGGGCGCGGGTCATCGGTTGCCCCTCCGTCTGGTCGAGCTTGTCATCGGTACGCACCCAATCGACGTTACCCCGTGTGGTGTAGGCGCTTGATCGGCCGGTCGCCTTCGTAATGACGATGTGATCTCCAATACGCGAGGCGCGCTGCTTTGGCCTGCGGTTTTCCGGCTGGAATTCGACCGTTCGTGGAATCTTGCTTTGGTGAGGTATGACACCCCCTGCCGGGTCATCCATTCGCCTTTACCGCACGTGTTTATCGGCGGTTCGCCTTGACGTCGCCCGGTGTTCGGCCCCCGGTCGCGCCTCGCCGCGACCGCGAGGTGACGACCCCGTGGAGACCGTGTTGCCGCAGGACGGCCCGCTCACGCCTGGCACACCGTGGCGCAGGCGGTGCGCCGGGCGGCGCCCCGGGGCGGGGCGGCGCGCGGTTCCGGCTGCTCGCAGGGCCCGCTCAGGGCGGTCCGCTGCCGTGCAGCCAGATCGCGCCGTAGACGGCGGACCCGGCGGCGAGCACCCCGAGCACCGTGGCTGAAAGTGCGGGACGCCACCGTGCCATCAGGGCCGCCGGCGGCAGCAGGAGCGGGAAGGCGGGCATCATCAACCGCGGCTTGGAGCCGAAGTAGCCCTTGGCGGTCAGGGCCAGGAAGAGCACCACACCGGCGTACGTCAGGAGCGGCAGCGGCTCCCGTCGCCGCATGCACCACACGAACAGCGCCACCACCGCGGCCACGCCCAGGACCAGGGCCAGCGCGGCGGGCCAGGGCTGTGCCACCGTGAACGAGGCGAAGGCCAGCCCGCCGTCGAAGCCGTTGCGCCACCCGGCCTGCACGTCGAGGTAGCCCGTCACACTGCCGGTGTGCAGCCCCACCCGAACGAAGTACGCGCACCACCCCAGCGGGGCGAGGAGCACCCCGAGCAGCATCCGCCGCGACTCCCACCGTCCACCGGGCGGGCGGGGGCCGTCCTCGGCGCGCTCCCGCCACCAGGCGACCGCCGCCGTCAGCCACACCGCGGCGACCACCGCCGCGCCGACCGGGCGGGCGAGCCCCGACAGTGAGGCGAGCACCCCGGCCCCCACCCACCGCCGGGTCAGCAGCGCGTACCCGCTCCAGGCGGCCAGGGCGGTGAAGAGCGACTCCGAGTACGCCATCGACTGCACGACGCCGACCGGGAGCGCCGCCCACAGCGCGGCCAGCAGCACCCCCGCCGCCCGGCCGTGCAGCCGGGCCCCCACCGCGTACAGGGCGAGCGCCGCGGCCAGCGAGGCCGCCCAGCTCACCGCCAGGCCGGCGTCGGCGGCCGGCAGCGAGGTGAGGGCGGAGACGGCCCGCTCCAGCCAGGGCAGCAGGGGGAAGAAGGCGAAGTCGGAGTGGAGGTCTCCGTTGGGCATGCGGACGGCGTTGCCGTAGCCGTCGGTGGCGATCCGGGCGTACCAGAGCGAGTCCCAGCGTGCGCTCAGCAGGGTGTGCCAGTCGCCGCCGCGACGGGACGGCCAGAGGGCCAGGACCACGAGCCCGAGCAGCCGGACACCGGCGAAAGCCGCGAGCGCGCCCGCGGCGCCACGTGCCCACCGGGCGCGCGGCGCCGCTTCACCCTCCACCGCGTCCGTGCCCTCCTCGGGGCGGGCGCGTGGTGCCAGTCCAGTCATTCGCACGATTATCCAGGTCCGCGAGGGGCGCGGGGCTCCTACCGCCGGACCGCCCCGGGGCCGCGTGGCCCGGGTGGGAGGTGGGTCTCACCGTGAGGTGAGCCACGCGGGGTGCTCACCCTCTCGCGTAGTCTGACCCTTCGACTCGCCCGTGCCGCCCTCCCTGGCGTCCTCGTCGAGGGACCGGAGCCGGACGCGACCTGCCCGCCGGCCGGGCGCCCGGACGCCGCGGCGGCGAGAGCAGGTATGGAGGTGTGTGGATGACCGGGACGACCACGTCCGGCGACAGGCGGACGGCCGGGGTCCCCCGGCCGCCGGGCGGCGGCGCGAACCGCTGGACCGTGCTGATCGTGCTCTGCGTCAGCCTGCTGTTCGTGGCGCTGGACACGACCATCCTGTACGTGGCGGTGCCCAAGGTCACCGAGGACCTGCGGCCGGGCGCCGTGGAGCTGCTGTGGATCGTCGACGTCTACCCCCTCGTCGCCGCCTCGCTGCTCATCCTCTTCGGCACTCTCGGCGACCGGGTCGGCAGACGCCGCGTCCTGCTGCTGGGCTACGGTCTGTTCGCCGTCGCCTCGGCAGCCGCGGCCTTCGCCCCCGACCCCGCCGTCCTGATCACCGCACGGGCGGTGCTGGGCATCGGCAGCGCCATGATCATGCCGGCCACCCTCTCCATCCTCCGGGAGGTCTTCCCCGACCGGCGGGAGCGGGCCGTGGCCATCGGTGTGTGGAGCGCGGTGGCCGCCGTCGGCGCTGCCGTCGGTCCGGTGCTGGGCGGTTTCCTGGTCGAGAACTTCTGGTGGGGCTCGGTCTTCCTGATCAACATCCCGATGATGGCGGCCATGCTGCTGGTGGGGCGCTGGCTGCTGCCGGAGTCCCGGGGCGACCGCAGCGGTCCCTGGGACGTCCTCGGTGCGGTGATCGCGGCGGCGGGCGTGCTCGGCGTGGTCTTCGGGGTCAAGAGCCTGGGCAACGGCGCGCCGCTGCTGGGGCTGCGGACGCTGCCCGCCATCGTGCTCGGCGTGCTGCTCCTGGTGCTCTTCGTGCGCCGCCAGCGCCGCCGCGAGCACCCGTTGATCGACCTCGCACTCTTCGGCCGGCCGGCCTTCGGCACCTCGGTGGGCTGCATCGTGCTGGCCATGCTGGCGCTGGTGGGACTCCAGCTCATCGCCGTGCAGTACCTCCAGCTGGTGCTGCACCTCAGCCCCCTCCAGACCGGGTTGCGCATGCTGCCGCTGGTCTTCTCCGCGATGGCGGCGGGCCTGACCGGCTCGCGGCTGCTGCAGTTCCTCGGGCCGCGGATCATGGTCGGCGGCGGGTTCGTGCTCGCCGCGGCGGCGGTGCTCTGCCTGACGCGGATGGGCCTGCACGACAGCCCGTGGCTGCTGAGCGCCGGCTTCGTCCTGCTCGGCTTCGGGTTCCAGAGCGCGCTCTTCGGCGCCTACGAGTCGATGCTGAACGAAGCTCCGCCCGGGCAGTCGGGCGGCGCCGCGGCGATCAGTGAGACCTCGTACCAGCTCGGTGCCGGGCTCGGGGTCGCGCTGCTGGGGAGCGTGATGAACGCCGCCTACGGCCCCGGCGCCCGGCGGGTGCCGGGGGTGCCCCACCACGCCCGGCGGGCCGCCTCGCACTCCCTCGGTGAGGCCTACAAGGTCGCCTCCGAACTTCCCCGGACCGCAGGACAGGGGCTGCGGGAGGCCGCGCGGGCGGCCTTCATCCACGGCCTGCACGTCACCCTCGCGGTGAGCGCCCTCATGCTGCTGGCCGGCGCGGTGTTCTCGCTGCGGCTGCCGCGCCACGTGGTGGAGGGGACGGGCCGCGAGGACGGGCCCGAGGACTCCGGGGCTGCGGAGCCGGCCGCGCAGCAGTCCGACGCCCCGGCCGACCGGGGGCAGGCGTCGGCGCCCGCCCCCCGCAACGGCGATGCCGGGCCCGGGCCGTCCGCCGGCGGACGGGTACCGGGAGCCGCCGACGGCCGCGGCCGTGACCGGGCCGACGGATCGGCCTCCGCGGCACGCCGCCGCTGAGGCGGACCCCGACGGCGGCGGCCCCCTGGGCGGCGACCGCCAGGGGCGGTGGCCTCGGTCGTCGGCGGCGGCCCGGCCGCGCCGGGTCGCAGGGCCCGGAGCGGACATCCCTTGTGGTGAGGTGCCGGGGGACCGTACGGTCGGCCCTGAGCTCAACTACCACTGCTAGTTTCTGAGTGCCCGGCCCGCCGCGCGGCTGCGTGCGGACGGCCGGGCGTTCGGCGCCCGCCGGAGGTCGTCATGTCCGCCACTCCCGCCCCGTCCGCCCGTGCCGAGCGCCGCCCCGGCGAGCGGCCCCCCGCCTTCGACCCCGCCGACCCGCTCGGCCTCGACGACCTCCTCGACGACGAGGAGCGCGCCGTCCGGGACACCGTCCGCCGCTGGACCGCCGACCGGGTCCTGCCGCACGTCGCCGACTGGTACGAGCGCGGCGAGCTGCCGGGGGTACGGGAACTCGCCCGGGAGCTCGGCTCCCTGGGCGCCCTGGGCATGTCCCTGACCGGGTACGGCTGCGCCGGCGCCTCCGCGGTGCAGTACGGCCTGGCCTGCATGGAGCTGGAGGCAGCCGACTCAGGCCTGCGCTCTCTCGTCTCGGTGCAGGGCTCGCTGGCCATGTACGCGATCCACCGGTTCGGCTCGGAGGAGCAGAAGCAGCAGTGGCTTCCGGCGATGGCCGCGGGTGAGACCATCGGCTGCTTCGGGCTGACCGAGCCGGACCACGGCTCGGACCCGGCGGCGATGGCCACCCGGGCCCGGCGCGAGGGCAGCGACTGGGTGCTGGACGGGCGCAAGATGTGGATCACCAACGGCTCGGTGGCCGCCGTCGCGGTGGTGTGGGCCCGTACCGAGGAGGGGGTGCGGGGCTTCGTCGTCCCCACCGGCACGCCCGGCTTCTCGGCGCCCGAGATCCGGCACAAGCTCTCGCTGCGGGCCAGCGTCACCAGCGAACTCGTTCTGGACGGCGTCCGGCTGCCCGCCGACGCCGTCCTGCCCGAGGCCATCGGGTTGCGAGGCCCGCTGAGCTGCCTCAGCCACGCCCGCTACGGCATCGTGTGGGGGGCGATGGGGGCCGCGCGGTCCTGCTTCGAGACGGCGCTGGAGTACGCCCGCACCCGCGAGCAGTTCGGCAAGCCCATCGGCGGCTTCCAGCTCACCCAGGCCAAGCTCGCCGACATGGCGGTGGAACTGCACAAGGGAACGCTGCTCGCCCACCACCTCGGCCGGCGGATGGACGCCCGGGGGCTGCGCCCGGAACAGGTCAGCTTCGGCAAGCTGAACAACGTCCGCGAGGCCATCGAGATCGCCCGCACCGCCCGCACCGTCCTGGGGGCCAACGGGATCTCGCTGGAGTACGGCGTGATGCGCCACGCCGCGAACCTGGAGTCGGTGCTCACCTACGAGGGCACCGTCGAGATGCACCAGCTCGTCCTGGGCAAGGCGCTCACCGGGCTCGACGCCTTCCGGTGAGCGGCCGGGCCGCGGGGCGCGCCGGGGAGGTCTGCGGCGCGCCCGGCGGTCAGCTCTGGTTGTAGAACCCGTCGCGCCTGCGGGCGGCGGAGTCGGCCTCGACCACCTCGTAGGCGGGCGGGGTCAGCAGGAAGACCCGGGTGGCGATCCGGTCGATCGAGCCACGCAGCCCGAAGGTGAGTCCCGCGGCGAAGTCCACGACGCGCTTGGCGTCGGCGGACTCCATGGCCGTGAGGTTCACGATGACCGGCACCCCGTCCCGGAAGAGTTCACCCACCGTTCGGGCGTCCCGGAAGCTCTCGGGGGTGACGGTGGCGATGCGGGTGACCTCCGCGGCGCCGGCCGCCGGCCCCGCGTCACCTGCCCGTTCGTCCGCCTCGACCACCCGCATCCGGGCGTCCGTCACCCACGCGTGCCCACCCGTGCCCACCGCCGCGACCCCGGTGGCGTACCCCGCGCTCTCGTCGTCGTAGTAGCGCTCGTCGCCGTCGTCGACGAGCCCAAGCCAGGCGCTCGCCTTCCGCACCGATCCCATGGACGCCTCCTCACACCCGCGGGTTACTGTCCGCGCCTCTATGGTCGTCCATCAGGCGGAGCATCTGCCAAGCGGATTGCCGCCGCACGGGCGGTTCGTGACACATCTGGTGCAAACCGGGTCGCGCGGCGCCGGGTGGCACCACTGACGATCTGACGTCGAGGCAGCTGCCGCGGAACCCGTTCGAGCGGGGGTGGAACGGGCGCCACGGCACGATCGATACGATGCCCCGTCGACACCGACCTATGCAGTCGTACCACGGGGGTTCACGTTGTTCGGAATAGTCCGGCCCTGCTCGCACGGCCTCACGCCGGGCATGAAGCAGGAGTGGACGGCCCACCTGTGCGGCCTCTGCCTCACCCTGCGGGGTGACCACGGGCAGCTCGCACGGGTGGTGACCAACTACGACGGACTGCTGGTATCGGTGTTGACGGACGCTCAGTCCGCCCCCGCACCGGGCCGCCGGCGGACGGCCGGGCCCTGCCCGTTGCGCGGCATGCGCACCGCCGAGGTGGCCCGCGGCCAGGGCGCCCGGCTCGCGGCCGCGGTCTCGCTCGTGCTGGCCGCCGCGAAGATCCGCGACCACGTCACCGACGGCGACGGCCACCTGGCCCGGCGCCCGGTCGCCGCGGCGGCCCGCCGGGTGGCGGCCGGCTGGGACCGGGCGGGCGCCCGCACCGGGACGGCCGTGGGGTTCGACACCGCCGTCCTGGTCGAGGCGGTGGAACGGCAGCCAGGGATCGAGGCGCTGGCCGGCCCCGGCACCCCCCTGACGGTCATATCGGAGCCGACCGAGACCGCGACCGCTGCCGCCTTCGCCCACACCGCGCACCTCGCCCAACGCCCGCAGAACGCCGCGCCGCTGGCGGAGGCCGGGCGCCTCTTCGGCCGGCTGGCCCATCTGCTGGACGCCGTCGAGGACCGGTCGGCCGACGCCGCCGGCGGTGCCTGGAACCCGCTGACCGCCACCGGCGCACCCCTGACGGAGGCCCGGCGGCTGTGCGAGGACGCCCTCCACGGCATCAGCCTGGCCCTGCGTGACGTGGCGTTCGAGGACCGCCGGCTGGTGCACGCCCTCCTCGTCCACGAACTGCGCCGCTCGGTGGACCGGGCCTTCGGCCTTGGCAGGTGCGGGCACACCGGCCACGAGCCCACCGCCGCCCACCCGGGGACCGGCGGCCCGGGGCAGTGGGGGCCGGGTGGTGCAGGGACGCCGGGGCCGCCGCAGGCGTTCGGCCCGTCGGGCGGTGCGGGCTCGCAGCCCTTCCCGCCGGGCGGCCCCGCCGCCCATGGCGCCTCCTGGCCGCAGTTCGGTCAGGGCGGGCTGCCGGGGGGCGGATTCGACGGGTTCGGCGGCGGTGACGGCGGGGGAGCGGGCGGGCCGGGCCGGCCGCCGCGCAAGCCCCGCGGGTTCTTCGCCGGGTGCGCCGCGTTCGTCGGCCTGTGCTGCACCTGCCGGATGTGCTGCGCCGCGGAGTACGAGGGGCCGTGGTCGCGCAGGAAGCGCGAGGGATGCTGCCGGGACTGCGACTGCGACTGTCCCGACGCCGGCTGCTGCGAGTGTCTGCAGTGTTGCGAATGTTTCAACTGCGGTTGCTGACAGGGACGGTGGGAGCCGGTCGCAGGCGGGGTGGAACGCTGTGGGACCGGGCCGGCGGCGAACGCTGTCAAGAGGCAGCCGACCTGCGGGTGTGGCTGGGGGAGCCGGGGCCGGCGGGGCCTGCCCGGCCCCTGCGGGGGGCCGGTGGCGGCAGGGCGCGGAGGTGCCCGGGAGGCGCCGGGTGACGGAACGAATCCGGGAGGCCCCCTTGCGTCGGCCGGGGGAGGCGGCCGAGACTCCCCCTCAAGCGTTGTCAGGTGCACGCACACCCCACCCGTACGTGATGCGCCCCTGGCCGCGTCCGCACGCGCCCGTCCCGTCCAGACGTGCGCCCTTCCCCCACGGAGGACCCGAAGTGACGAAGCAGCGCTCCACCTCGCGCCCCGGCCCGGCCAGACGCACCCGTCTCCTCGCCGTAGCCGCCGGCCTGATCGCCGTCGGCGCCGTCACCGTTCCGACCGCCAGTGCCAGTGACGCGACGGCTGCGCCTTTCAGCGTCAAGCAGCTCTCGGCCACCGCGGACTCGCTGCGGACCGCCGACATCGCCGGCACCGCATGGGCAGTCGACCCCTCGACCCACAAGGTCCGGGTCACCGTCGACGAGACCGTCAGCAAGGCCGAGATCGCCAAGCTGCAGCAGGCCGCCGGCGTCAACGCCGACGCACTGCAGATCACCCACACCAAGGGCACCTTCAAGAAGCTGCTCTCCGGCGGCGACACCATCCAGACCAACCAGTGGCGCTGCTCGCTGGGCTTCAACGTCCGCAGCGGCAGCACCTACTACTTCCTCACCGCCGGCCACTGCACCCAGGGCCTTCCCGCCTGGTACGACGGCTCCGGCAACAGCATAGGCGCCACCCAGAACAGCAGCTTCCCGGGCAACGACTACGGCCTGGTGAAGTACACCGGTTCCGCCTCGCACGACGGCACCGTGGGCAGCCAGGACATCACCTCGGCCGCCAACCCCACCGTCGGCCAGACCGTCACCCGCCGCGGCTCCACCACCGGCATCCACAGCGGCAAGGTGACCGCCCTCAACGCCACGGTCAACTACGGCAGCGACGGCATCGTCTCCGGCCTCATCCAGACCACCGTGTGCGCCGAGCCCGGCGACAGCGGCGGCCCGCTCTACGCCGGCTCGACCGCCCTCGGCCTCACCTCCGGCGGCAGCGGCGACTGCACCTCCGGCGGCACCACCTTCTTCCAGCCGGTCGTCGAGGCCCTGAACGCCTACGGCGTCAGCGTCTACTGAGCACCCCTGCACCCGGCCCCGCACGCGGGCTCCCGGTGACGGGACCGACGCGGTCCCGCCCCTGAGCACGCCTGCCACCGGTGCACCGAGCGCCCCCGTCCGCCGGACGGGGGCGCTCGGCGTCCTCGCGCCCGGCGACCGCTGCCGCTCCCGTGCGGCGGACCGGTGCCGGCGGGGCGGCTGCCGCGGGGCAGGACGGCCGGGTGCCCGGTGGTGGGCCGCCGTACGGGTGGACCGGGCGGACCGGTTGGCCCAGTGGGTGACCACGCGCGTGCGAAACCGCCCAGGTGACCGGCAGGTCGGGGGGCACGGCGGGAAGACTTCTCGCTCACGGGCACGGAGGCACCGGGCGGCTCGGGTCGCGTCCGGCGCCACCGCGCCCACCATCACCCGAGGGCCCGTCCCCGCGGACGGACCCGCCCCCACGGGAGGCCCCGAGTTGCAGCACCGACGAACTCTCCCCCGGCGCGCCGCGCTGACCGCGGCCGGCGCGCTGACGCTGGTGGCCACCACCCTCGCCGCCGTCGCCGGAGCGGAACCCGCCCCGCCCCACCCCGGGGGGCTCTCCGCAGCCGCCGCGCGCGCCCTCGCCTCCGAACTGACCCAGGGCACCGCCGGCTCCTACTACGACGCGGCGCGCAGGAAGCTCGTCGTCGACGTGGTGGACGAGGCCGCGGCCCGTGCGGTACGTGCCAGGGGCGCCGAGCCACGGAGGGTCGAGCACTCGCTCGCCGAGCTGACCTCCGCTCAGGCGACGCTGCGGGCCAAGGCATCCGTGCCGGGAACGGCCTGGGCCATCGACCCCCGTGTCAACGCCGTCGTCGTCGAGGCCGACCCCTCGGTCAGCGCGGCGAACCTGGCACGCCTGGCCCGGGTCGTGGGCGAACTCGACGGCACGGCCGTGCTCCACCGCACGCAGCACAAGATCACCCCGTTCATCGCCGGCGGCGACGCCATCTGGGGCAGCAGCGCCCGCTGTTCACTGGGGTTCAACGTCGTCAAGGCCGGGCGGCCCTACTTCCTCACCGCGGGGCACTGCGGGAACGCCGTCAAGACCTGGTCGCAGCAGCAGGGCGGCACCCCGTTCGCGGCGACCGAGTCCTCGCAGTTCCCCGGCAACGACTTCGCCCTGGCCCGCTACACCGCGCAGGTCCCGCACCCCGGCGCCGTGAACCTCTACAACGGCACCACGCAGCCGATCACCAGGAGCGGTGAGGCGACGGTCGGCGAACGGGTGCGGCGCAGCGGCAGCACCACCAGGGTGCACGACGGGGTGGTGACGGCTCTCAACGCCACCGTCAACTACCAGGAGGGCTCGGTCGACGGCCTCGTCAGGACGACCGTGTGCGCCGAGCCGGGGGACAGCGGGGGCGCCCTCTTCGACGGTCCGACCGCGCTCGGGCTGACCTCGGGCGGCAGCGGCAACTGCACCACCGGCGGGACGACGTACTTCCAGCCCGTCTCGGAGGCCCTGCGGGTGCTGGGCGTCCAGCTGGGGTAGGGGCCCGCCGGCGCCGTCGGGGCCCGACCGGCACGGAGGGCCGGCAGGCGCCACCGGGCACCTGGAGGACGCCCCCGGAAACCGTCGAAGGACGGTACCGGGGGCTTCTTCGTGCGGTGCGCGGTATAGGGCATTCCCGCCGCTGCGAGTGTCGTTACCGCACGCGCACTCGGTTTTTTTTCCGCAGGCTTCCTGCGAAAAGTGCCGGCCATTCCGGTGCCGGCTGCGAGGACCCGGGAGACGGTCGAAAGCTGACGCCCTGTCAGCTCTGGGTGTCGGAAAGCTGCTGGTGAGCGGATGTTTGCTCACGTTGCATGCGACGATTCCCGGCGTTTTGCGAAAGGCCGGCCGGTCCGTTCCCGGGCAGGGCGGGCGGCTCGTCGGAGCGGCGGCCGAGGTCACCGGGAATGTCCGCGGGATTCCTGGCCGGGCGTTCCGTCAATCGCCGCTTCCGAAAAGATGATTTGCCAATCAGGCTGCAGTCTCGTTCTAATGTTCGCGAGCCGGAACGGTCAACTCGACCTCTTCCGGCTCGTGGTGGCCGCCCGTGGAGGGGGCGGGCGGCTGCATGCTCATCCCGTCGCGGGGCGCCCGTGGGTCCGGCGTCGCCGGGTGCGCAGCGCGGCGGCGGTCAGGGTGACGACGGTGCCGCCCACGGCCCAGCCGGCCAGGACCCAGAGCGGCCCGGCCACCCCGTGGTCGCCGAAGTACGCGATCGAGCGCGCCGACCACGTGCCGGCGCCGGGTGGCAGCGCCGGCCCGATCGCCCGCCAGAACGGCGGCAGCAGCGGGTAGGGGTAGGCGCCGCCCGCGCTCGGGTTGCCCGCCACGACCACCACGAGGATCGCCAGCCCGATCCCCACGATCCCTGCCACTCCCTGGAACGCCAGCGTGGTCGCACCCACCGCGAAGACCACCAGCGCCCCCAGGCCCCACAGCGCCGCCACGCTCCCCGGCAGCGCGCCCACCAGGGGGCCGATGACGACTGCGCCGGCCAACCCGGTCAGCAGGGAGTACAGGGCGAGTGCGCCGACGCGGATGATGGCGCGGGTGGTGGTCGTCGGCCGGGCCCCGTAGCTGATCGCGAGGATCGCGGCGCAGAGATAGCCGCCCACGCACCAGCCCACCACGAGGTAGAAGGCCGACAGCCCCCGGGCGTCACGGCTGCTCGCCGGTGCGACGTCGACCGTCCGCACCGTCCGGCCCTGCGCCTTCTCGGCCCGGCTCACGACCTCCGCCACGGCCCCGGGGAGCGAGGCCCCGGCGCCGCTCGCCACCAGGAGCTCGTCGGTCCTGCCGCGGGGGGCCACGACCAGCGCGGCGTCCAGCGAGCGGTGCCGGACCCGCTGCTCGGCCTCGCCCCGGCCGGAGACCACCCGGGGGTCCAGCGGGGAGCCGGGCAGCCGGTCCAGGCGCCCCGCCACCTGCCGCGCGGCATCACCCGGGGCCGCGACGCCCAGGGTCACGTCCTGCGGCCGGGGGGAGTGGAAGGCGCCCGAGTAGGAGGCGATGAAGAGCGTGGTCAGTACGAACACGCCGAACACGAGCAGGACCGCGCGCACGGTCACCGCGTCCCGCAGCTCCCGGACGAGGGACGGCGGGCTCGTCCGGTCCTCCGGCGCGGGCCTCGGGCGGCCGTCCTCTTTCGCCATCTGTCCTACCCTCCCGTCCTCCGGGTGCCGGCCCGTCCCGGCGGACGGCACCCGTTCATCCTCGTACCGCCCCGGGCCCCGCGCAGGCCCGGCTGGCCCGAACGGCGGACCGGCCTCCCCGAACGGCCCCTCCCTCCCCGGCGCCGACGAGGCCCGTCCTGCACCGCCCCGCCGCGTCGCGGACCCGGCTCGGTGCGGGCGGGCCGTGACGGACGGGCGGACGGGTCGGGGCGGCCGGGAGGCCGTGGGGGCTGTGGTGGCAGTGGTCGGGGGAGGGGAGGGGGCTGGTGGACGAGGTGATCGAACAAGGGAGGCGGGAGCCGTCACGTCCACCCCTGCAAGCCCACCCGCCCCACTGGTTTCGTACGAACGTTCGAAAACGCGCTATGGTGGGGGAGGGACCATGGAAGAAGCAGGTCATACAGGGGGTGCTCGCGTCACGGGAGGTGCGGATGTCACGAACCGAGCCCACCGTGTTCCCCCACCTCCACACGGCATCCGGGTTCTCCCTCCGCTACGGCGCGTCCCACCCCGAGCGCCTGGTCGAGCGGGCGGCCGAGCGCGGCATGGACACGCTCGCCCTCACCGACCGGGACGGACTCGGCGGAGCGGTCCGGTTCGCCAAGGCCGCGGCCGGTGCGGGGGTGAGACCGGTGTTCGGTGCCGACCTCGCCGTGCCCGAGACCGCCCCCTCGCACACCGCGCCCCGCCGCCGCACCCCCGTCAAGGGGGGTGCCTTCGTGCCGGAGCCCGCCTCCCGCGCGGTCTTCCTCGCCCGGGACGGGGCCCGCGGCTGGGCGGCGCTGTGCCGACTGGTCTCCGCCGCCCACGCGGACGGCGTCCGGGGAGGCGACCGGCCGGCCGACGGCCGGTCGAACGGGACCGGGCAGCCGGCCCTGTCCTGGGCCGGTCTCGACACCGCCGCCGCGGGCCTGGTGGTGCTGCTGGGTCCCGAGTCCGAGCCGGTCCGCGCCCTGGCCGCCGGCCGCCCCGACGTGGCCGCCGCCCTCCTCACCCCCTGGCGGGAGCGGTTCGGCGAGGCACTGCGCCTGGAGGTCGTCCACCACGGCCGCACCGGCACCGGCCCCGGTTCCCTGCGGCTGGCGGCCCGCACCCTCGGCCTCGCCGTCGACCAGGGAGTCCAGGCCGTGCTGACCAACGCCGTGCGCTACGCCGACCCGGGGCAGGGGCCGGTCGCCGACGTCCTGGACTCCGCGCGCCGGCTGGTCCCCGTCGACCCCCACCACCCCGAACGCCGCGACACCGGCGAACGCTGGCTGAAGGACGCCGGCGCCATGGCCGGCCTCGCCCGCCAGGTCACCGAGGCGGCCGGCCTCGGCCGTGACGTGGCGCACCGGCTGCTGGCCATGACCGCCGAGACCGCCGAGGCCTGCCGGGTCGACCCCGAGCAGGACATCGGGCTGGGCCGCGTCCACTTCCCCGAGCCGCACCTGGTCGGCGCGGGGAGGCGGTCCGCCGCCCGGGTGCTGCGCTCCCGCTGCGCCGCGGGCATGGTGCTGCGCGGCCACGACCGGGACCGCCGGCACTGGGAGCGGATGGACCACGAGCTCGACATCATCGACCACTACGGCTTCGCCTCCTACTTCCTCACCGTCGCCCAGGTCGTCGACGACGCCCGCGACCTGGGCATCCGGGTCGCGGCGCGCGGGTCGGGCGCCGGCTCCCTGGTCAACCACCTCCTCGGCATCGCGCACGCCGACCCCCTGGAGCACGGGCTGCTGATGGAACGCTTCCTGTCCAAGCGCCGGCCCGTGCTGCCCGACATCGACATCGACGTGGAGTCGGCACGGCGGCTGGAGGTGTACCGGGCGATCTTCGACCGGTTCGGGACCGAGCGGGTCGCGACCGTCGCCATGCCCGAGACCTACCGGGTGCGCCACGCCGTACGCGACGTGGGGGCCGCCCTCGGCATGGACCCGGCGGAGGTGGACCGGCTCGCCAAGGCCTTCCCCCACATCCGCGCCCGCGACGCCCGGGCCGCGCTGGCGGAACTGCCCGAGCTGCGGGAACTGCGGGAGGAGGCGGCCACCGGTCGCCACGGGCAGCTGTGGGAACTGGTGGAGGGGCTGGACGCACTGCCCCGCGGCATCGCCATGCACCCCTGCGGCGTCCTGCTCTCCGACGCCTCACTGCGCGACCGCAGCCCCATGGTCACCAGCGCGCAGAGCGGCGGCGGATTCGCGATGTCCCAGTTCGACAAGGACGACGTGGAGGACCTGGGGCTGCTCAAGCTCGACGTGCTGGGGGTGCGCATGCAGTCCGCGATGGCCCACGCCGTCGCGGAGATCGACCGGACCACCGGGCGCCACGTCGACCTGGACGCGTTCGCCCTGGGCCGCCGCCCCGGCGCCCGGCCCGCCCGCCCCCGGACCGCCGCGGAAGACGCCGCCCCGGGCGGGGACGGCCACCGGGAGGCGGACCGCCCGGCGCGCGCGGGCACACCTCGCCGCCCCGCGCCCGAGACCGTGGAGCCGGTGCTCGCCGGGGACCGCGCCACCTACGACCTCATCCGCTCCACCGAGACACTGGGCTGCTTCCAGATCGAGTCGCCGGGCCAGCGCGACCTGGTGGGCAGGTTGCAGCCGGAGACCTTCCACGACCTGGTGGTGGACATCTCGCTGTTCCGCCCCGGGCCGGTCGCCGCCGACATGGTCCGCCCCTTCATCGAGGCCCGCCACGGCCGCCGGGCCGTCCGCCTGCCCCACCCCGACCTCGCCGAGGCGCTGCACGACACCTACGGCGTGGTCGTCTTCCACGAACAGGTCATCGACATCGTGGACACCCTGACCGGCTGCGGCCGGGGGGAGGCGGATCGGGTGCGGCGGGCCCTGTCCGACCCCGAGTCCCAGGCGCGCATCCAGGGATGGTTCCGGGAGAAGGCCGCCGCGCGCGGCTACCCGCCCGAGGTCGTCGACCACACCTGGGAGATCGTCGAGGCGTTCGGCTCCTACGGCTTCTGCAAGGCGCACGCCGTCGCGTTCGCGGTGCCGACCTACCAGTCGGCCTGGCTCAAGGCACACCACCCGGCGGCCTTCTACGCGGGCCTGCTCACCCACGACCCGGGCATGTACCCCAAGCGCCTCCTCCTCGCGGACGCCCGGCGCCGGGGCGTGCCCGTCCTGCCCCTGGACGTGAACCGGTCGGGCGTCGATCACCGGATCGAACTGGTGTCTGGCAGTAGTCGGACATCTCATGACACCGATGAGCCGGTATGGGGACTGCGCCTCGCCCTCGCCGACGTCCACGGCATGCGCGAGGACGTCGCCGAACGGATCGTGTCCGGTCAGCCCTACGCCTCGCTGGCCGACCTGTGGCAGCGCGCACGCCCCGGCCGCCCGGTGGCCGAACGGCTCGCCCGCGTCGGCGCGTTGGACGCCTTCGGGGCGAACCGGCGGGACCTGCTGCTGCACGTCGCCGAACTGCACGCCCACCAACGCGGGACGTCGGCAGGACAGTTGCCGTTGACCGGCCTCGGCGACGAGGGACCGGGAGGAAGGGAGGCGACCGAGACGGCCGACAGCCTCGGCCTGCCGGACCTGAACGACGCCGAACGGCTCAGCGCCGAACTGGGCGTCCTCGGCATGGACACCACCCGCCACCTCATGGCCGACCACGCGGAGTTCCTGGCGGAGCTGGGCGTCCTGCCGGCCAACCGGCTGCGCACCGCCCGCCACGGCGAGACGGTCCTGGTCGCCGGCGCGAAGGCCGCCACCCAGACCCCGCCGATCCGCTCCGGCCGGCGGGTCGTCTTCACCACGCTCGACGACAGCACCGGGCTGGTCGACTGCGCCTTCTTCGACGACAGCCACGAGGCGTGCGCCCACACCGTCTTCCACTCCTGGCTGCTGCTGGTGCGCGGCACGGTCCAGCGCCGCGGCGCGCGCAGCTTCAGCGTGGTCGGTGAGGCGGTCTGGAACCTCGCCGAACTCGCCGAACTCCGCGCCGAGGGCGGCCTGGAGGCGGTCGCCGCGCGCCTCGCCCAGCCACCGGCGTCCACCGGCGAGGCGTCCGCAACGTCCGAAACGGCGCGCACCGAACCCGCACCCGAGCACGCCGCCGCGGTCGCCGGCGGGGCGCAGCCCGACGGCACCGCCGACGGCACTCCCGCCCCGACCGGACCCGGCCGCGTCATCCGCCTCCCCACCGGCTACGAACTCCATCCCTGGGCCGACCTCCGGCCCGCCGGTGAACCCGCGCCCGGCGGACGCAAGTTGTGGCACTCCAGCCCGGGGAGCGCAGGATGAGCACCGCTGACCGGAGCGGAGCACGGCCACCGGGGCCGGCCGCCGAACCCGCCACGCTGTACGTGCGGTTCCGGCGGTCCACCGGGCCCGACCGGGGCGCACCGCCGGACGAGGACCTCTACGCCCGGCTGCTCGACCTGCTCGGCCGGTTCACCCCCACCGTGCAGGCGCTGCCCCCGGACGCGGCGCTCGCCGACGTGCGGGGCGCCCTGCGCTACTTCGGCCGGGACGCCGCGGGCATCGCGGAGCTGATCCGCGTGCGCGCCCTGGCGTGGCACGGTGTCGACTGCTCCGTCGGCGTGGCCGTCAACCCGCTGCTCGCCCGGATGGCCGCCCAGCAGGCGGCACCCGGCGAGGTCCGCGGGGTGGGGGGTGCGCCCGAGGGCGTGGCGGAGTTCCTGGAGCGCAAACCCGTCACCGCCCTGCACGGCGTCGGCCCCGCCACCGCCCGGACCCTGGCCACCTACGGCCTCGACAGCGTGGGCCGGGTCGCCGCCACACCCCCCGCCACGCTGCAGCGCATCCTGGGCGCCCGCAACGGCCGGCTGGTCGCCGAACGCGCCCGCGGACTGGACCCCACCCCGGTCACCCCCAACGCCGCCGCGCGCTCCATCGGGGCCGAACACCGCTTCCCGCACGACGAGCTGGACGAGGACCGGCGGCGCAGGGCGCTGCTCTCCCTCGCGGACGAGCTCGGCGGCCGGCTGCGCGGCAGCGGCCAGGTCGCCCGCGCCCTCACCCTCACCGTCCGCTACGCCGACCGGTCGGTGACCTCGCGCTCCCGCCGACTGGAGGAGCCGACCGCCCACGGCCCGGCCCTCGTCCGCGCCGCCTACACCCTGCACGCCGCACTGGGCCTCCAACGGGCACGGGTACGGGCGGTCGCCCTGCGCGCCGAGGACCTCGGACGGGCCGAGAACGCCGCACGCCAGCTCTCCTTCGACGCCTCGGACGACAAGGCCCGCCGCATCGAGGCCGCGATCGACCGGGCACGGGCCCGCTTCGGCGCCACCGCGGTGGGCCCCGCGGCGCGCTACGACGACCGCCGGTAGCCCGGCCACGTCTCCGGCTCCGGCCGGGCGCGCGGCCTCAGCCGTACAGGCCCTCCTCGTACCCGGCGCCGTAGTGCTCCTCCAACGCCGCCAGCGACGCCTGCGGGGTCTCCAGGGCCTTCACCATCCGGGCCCGGGAGGGCAGCGCGTCCGGCTGCCAGGTCTCCGGGCGCCACAGAGCGGACCTCAGGTACGCCTTGGCGCAGTGGTAGAAGACCTCCTCGATCTCCACCAGCAGCGCCAGCCGGGGCCGGTGCCCCTTGACCACCATGGCGTCGAAGAAGGGGGCGTCCCGCACCAGCCGCGCCCGTCCGTTGATCCGCAGCGTGTCACCGCGGCCCGGTATCACGCTCTCCAGACCCACGTGCGGGTTGGCCAGCACGTTGGCCCAGCCGTCGACCCGCCGGTTGCCGGGCCGGTCGGGCAGCGCGAGCGTGGTGTCGTCCAGGACGTGGACGAATCCGGGCGGGTCACCCTTGGGGGAGACGTCGCAGTGCCCCTCGGCGTCCGCCGTCGCCACCAGGCAGAACGGTGACCGGGCCAGCCACGCCCGGTCCAGGGGCGCCAAACGGTCGCGGACCTTGAACGCCGCGTGGGAGTTCGGCTCACCCATCAGCTCCCGCAGTTCGGTCGCCGAAGTGATCTCCGCGACCTCCGGACCCGCCGGCCCGCACCGGCCCGCCGCAGCGGAACCGGCCGGGGCGGCCCCGTCCTCGCGACCCGCGGTGGAAGTCTCCGTGCCCGCCATGACGCTCCCCCTCCTGCTGCCCCTCCGGCCCCGACGCCGCCCGACCACAGCCCGGCGAGACCTCCCGGACGATCGGACGGCCACCACCGTACGCCCGGGCACCGACACCGACACCGACACCGACACCGACACCGACACCGGCACCGACACCGGTATCGACACCGGCACCGGCGGAGGGGGAGCCCGCGTGGGGGCCGGCACCGGGGCAGCCGGTCAGGGCGCCACGCCCCGAGGCCCCGTCACCGGCCGTATGCGGAGCGGGGAGTTGTCAGTGCCGGCTGCCATGCTCGTGGTGAGCGTCCGAGGGCGGGCGCCCACCGGGAAGGCGGAGCAGCGTGGACCAGGAGCGAGCCGACGTGAGAACAGGTGCCGTGCCCGCACGTGCCCCGGGGGCCGCCTACTGGGACACCGCGGCGGCCGGTTACGACGACGCCCCCGACCACGGCCTGCACGACCCCGGGGTGCGCGCCGCCTGGGCGGAGCGGCTGCGCACCTGGCTGCCGGAGCGGCCCTGCCGGGTACTGGACCTCGGCTGCGGCACCGGGAGCCTCGCCCTCCTCGCCGCCCGGCAAGGCCACCACGTCACGGCCCTCGACCGCTCCCCGCAGATGGTCGAGCGGGCCCGCGCCAAGCTCGCCGGGACGACGGCGCAACTGCTGGTGGCGGACGCCGCCGCGCCACCGCTGGCGGCCGGCCGCTTCGACGTCGTCCTGGTGCGCCACCTGCTATGGGCGCTGCCCGACCAGGCCGCCGCACTGCGGCGCTGGGCCTCACTCCTGGCCCCCGGCGGCCGGTTGGTGCTCATCGAGGGCGTCTGGGGCGAGGCGGCGACGGCTCGCACGGGACTGCCGCTGCGACGGCTCCTGGACCTGACCCGGCCGCTGGCCACCCACCTGCACACCGAGAACCTCGCCGGCGACGCCCGCCTGTGGGGCCGGGCGGTACCCGACGAACGCTACGCACTTCTCGCCCGCACCGCGGACGCCCCTCCCCGCCACAGCCGCCACCGGGAGATCGTCGACGTCCACCTGATCCTGCGTCGCGGAGCGGAGGTGCTGCTGGCCCGGCGGGCCGGCACCGGGTACGCCGACGGCCTCCTCCACGCGCCGTCCGGGCACCACGAGGACGGCGAGGACGTCCTGGCTGCCGTCATCCGGGAGACGGAGGAGGAGATCGGGTTGCGCCTGGCCCCCGAGGAACTGCGCGCCGTGGTCGTCATGCAGCACTTCGCCCCCGGCGGCGAGCCGCGCGTCGGCTGGTTCTTCGAGGCGGTGCTCGACGACGCCTCCGACCGCCGACCCGTCAACCGCGAGCCCCAGAAGTGCTCGGAACTCGGCTGGTACCCGCTGGCCGACCTCCCGGAGGACATGGTCGCCTACTGCCGGGCGGGACTGGACGCCTACCGCAGCGGCCGGCGCTTCGTCCTGCACCGCCACCACCCGGACGACGACATCGCCCACGACCGCGCACGGCCCAGCCGGGCGATCGCCCTGGACGGACCGGGGCCGGCGGACCACGGAGGGAAGTGAGGCCAGGAGGGCCCGGACCGGAAGGGGGGACGGGCGGGCACCGCCCCGCCCGGCACCGCCGGCGGGCCCGCTCACCGCACCCGCCGCCCCCGGCGCGCACAATGGGGTGCCCCCGTCCCCGCGCTCGCCCGTCCCCGCGGCGACGCCACTCACCAGGAGAGCCCGTCGTGCCGCCCACCCTGCGGATCAGGATCGACCACGAAGCGCCCGACGCCCCGTTCGAACAGGTGCGGACCCAGATCGCCGAGCAGGCACGCCAAGGCGCACTCCCCGTCGGCTTCAAGCTGCCGACGGTGCGGGGCCTGGCCGAGGAACTCGGACTCGCCGCCAACACCGTCGCCAAGGCCTACCGGGTGCTGGAGCACGACGGCGTCATCGAGACCCGCGGCCGGCACGGCACGTTCGTGGCCGCCGCGGGCGACGCGGCCGTGCGGCAGGCCGCCCGGGCAGCCCAGGAGTACGCCCACCGGGCCCACCACCTCGGGCTGGACCAGGAGGCCGCCCTCGCCGCCGTGCGCGACGCCCTGCGCGCCGCCTACGAGACCAGCGCCTGACCCGGCCGCCTCGACACACGCCCACCGGTCCGCGCCGCCCACCGCCTCCCCGCCGCACCGCGCGAGCCTCCTGACGCCCCGCCCGGCACCACCGGCTGCCTAGGGTGGAGGCATGAGCAATCTCGACGTGCGTCCCGCCCCGCGGCTGTGCGGGGGCGGCGGCAGAACGGGGCCGGTACGCGACCTCCAGCCCGGCAAACAGGTGCCGCTCGGCGAAAGCACCCTCGTGCGCCGGCTGCTGCCCAACCTCGGACGCCGGATGGTGGGCGCCTGGTGCTTCGTCGACCACTACGGTCCCGACGACATCGCGGGGGAGCCGGGCATGCAGGTGCCGCCGCACCCCCACATCGGACTCCAGACCGTCAGCTGGCTCCGGGAGGGCGAGGTGCTGCACCGTGACAGCCTCGGCTCGCTGCAGACGGTGCGCCCCGGCGAACTGGGCCTGATGACCGCCGGCCGTGCCATCGCCCACTCCGAGGAGTCGCCCCGCGACCACACCCGCCACCTGCACGGCGCCCAGCTGTGGGTCGCGCTGCCCGAAGCCCACCGCGACCGCGCCCCGGCCTTCGAGCACCACGCCGGTCTCCCGGTCGTCGCGGGCGGCGGCGGACTCACCGCCACCGTCATCCTCGGCACCCTCGACGGCGCCACCTCACCCGGCACCGTCCACACCCCCCTGGTCGGCGCCGACGTGGCGCTCGCCGCCGGCACCGACACCCGCCTCCCGCTCGACCCCGACTTCGAGTACGCCGCCCTCACGGTCTCCGGCACGGCGGAGGTCGACGGCGTCCCCCTGGCCCCCGGCTCCCTGCTGTACCTCGGCTGCGGCCGCAGCGCCCTCCCGCTGCGCGCCGACGTCGACAGCTCCTTCGTCCTCCTGGGCGGCGAGCCCTTCGAGGAGCAGATCGTGATGTGGTGGAACTTCGTCGGACGCAGCCACGAGGACATCGAGCAGGCCCGCGAGGAGTGGACGACCGGGACACGGTTCGGCCGGGTGACGGGCTATGAGGGAGGGCCGCTCCCAGCTCCGGAGCTCCCGAAGGTGCGCCTCAAACCGCGAGGCGACCTACGGTGACCAGTGCGGGGGAGTCGGGCGGTAAGGGGATCAGAGAGTGGCCATGAGGGCGTCTGCCAGCTGCGCGATGCGTCTCTCGTTCCGCCGGAAATGGGTCCGCCTGCCCCTGCGGACGGTGTGCACGAGACCCGCTCGCTGCAACACGCTCAGGTGCTGGGAAACGGTCGACGGCGCCAGGCCCGCCTTGGCCTGGATGTGCGAGGCGCACACGCCGACTGCCCGGCGGTCCTCGTCCGCTTCGAACTGGCCGAAGTGCGCATCGGGATCCCGCAGCCACTGCATGATCTGCAACCGGCTCGGGTTGCTGACGGCCTTGAACGCCTCCGCCAAGTCCCTGGAGCGCGAGTCCGCCTCCGCCATCACGGTTCCCCCCTCTGACACCGGTTCCTGTCAGGTGCCGCCTTGGACGAGCAGGTTGATCTGGTCGGGGTCGAAGACGACCCACTGCGCGGACGTGAGACCTGTCAGCCTCAACCGGCACAGGGACACGCCTTCCGGTGTCTCCCACCACCCGGTGACGGTGCCGGTCCGCGGCCGCCCGCCCGGTATCTGCACGATCACCGGCTGGTAGGTGGCGCGGACCTCAACTTCCGGTGGTGGCACGGGGAAGGTGCGATCGTGTCGGGAAGCTGTGCATGCACCCGGCTCACCCATGGCGTGGCCCTCCTTGCTCGACTTGATGCCGCAGGCGAGGGACTGCCGGCCCGTCCGACCGGCACCGCCGGGACCGGGCCCGAGGCCCCCGCCGTCCTCTTCCAGGCCTCACCCGGCCCTCCGGTCCCGTCCCGCTGACCGCAGCCTGCTCTGCGCCGGAGACCCGCGCGACCGGGTCAGACGTTGACGCCGAAGTCCTGGGCGATGCCCGCCAGCCCGGAGGCGTAGCCCTGGCCGATGGCTCGGAACTTCCATTCGCCGGCGTTGCGGTAGAGCTCGCCGAAGACCATCGCGGTCTCCGTGGAGGCGTCCTCGGTGAGGTCGTAGCGGGCCAGTTCGGCGTTGTCGGCCTGGTTGACGACGCGGATGAAGGCGTTGCTCACCTGGCCGAAGCTCTGTCCGCGGGCGTCGGCCTCGTGGATGGAGACGGGGAAGGTGATCCGGGCGACCTCGGGGGGTACGGCGGCGAGGTCGACCTTGAGGGCCTCGTCGTCGCCCTCGCCCTCACCGGTGAGGTTGTCGCCGGTGTGCTGCACCGAGCCGTCCGGGCTGACGAGGTTGTTGTAGAAGACGAAGTGGCTGTCGGAGAGGACCTTGCCGGACTCGTCACACAGCAGGGCGCTGGCGTCCAGGTCGAAGTCGGTGCCGGTGGTGGTGCGCACGTCCCAGCCCAGGCCGACGAGGACGGCGGTCAGACCGGGGGCTTCCTTGCTGAGTGAGACGTTTCCACCCTTGGCGAGGCTGACGCCCATGCTGCTCCTCCTTGGCTCGGCGGTCCCCGTCCGGGGGCGCGTGCTCGGTGTCGCTGACAAGAGGTGAAACTACAGCACTGTAGAAGTGGGAGTCATCCGGTGGCCTCACCGTTCGGCACAATGTCCTGAGAGGAAGGCGAGCGGAGGAAGTCGTGCCGGAGGAAACGTCTGGGCCGGAGGGTGAACGGGGGCGGCGCCGGGGCCAGGGGGAGCTGGAGGCGATGGTGCTGACGGCCCTGGGGCGGGCGCAGAGCCCTGTGGCTGCGGAGTGGGTCCGCGCCCGGCTGGGTGTGGAGGTCGCCTACACCACGGTGCTGACGATCCTGACCCGTCTGCTGGAGAAGGGGGCCGTCACCCGTGAGCGCCGGGGGCGGTCGTTCGTGTGGACGGCGGTGGCTGACGGGGCGGGGCTGGCGGCCGGCCGCATGCGTCGCGTCCTCGACGGCGAGAGCGACCGGGAGGCCGTGCTGGCCAGCTTCGTCTCGGCGCTCTCCACACAGGACGAGCAGCTCCTGCGCTCCCTGCTGAGCGAGGCCGAGCAGGACGAGCAGGACGAGCGCTGAGATGGGTGTCCTGGTCCTGCTGCCGCTCGTCGCGCCGGTCACCGCCTGGCCGGTGGCGCGGCTGGCCGAGCGGCACCTCCACCCCCGCCTGGGGGCGCAGGTGCTCACCGCGACCGGCGCCGTGCTGGCTGCGTGCAGCACCCTCTGCCTGGTGCTGCTCGCCATCGTCGGGACGGCCCAACTCCCCGGCAACCCGCTGCCCGACGGCTGGTCCGACCCCCAGGTGCGGCAGGCCGTGCCGCACTCCGCGCTCCTCGGCAAGGCGTCCATCATCGCTCTGTCCGCCGTGGCCATGGCCACTTACGGGGCGGTGCGACGCCACTACCAGGTGCGCGGAGCGGCGCAGAGGGCTCTGCACGGAATCCGCCGGACCTCCGTGGTGGTGCTGCCCGACGCCGTGCCCTACGCGCACACGGTGCCGGACGTGCACGGTCCCATCGTGGTGTCCACGGCGATGCTCGCCGGTCTCTCCTCGCGCGAACGCCGGGCGCTGTTCGCGCACGAACGTGCCCACCTGCGCCGCCGGCATCACCGCTACCTGCTCACCGTGCGGCTCGCGGCGCGCGCCAACCCCTTTCTGCTCCCCCTGCGTGACGCGGTGACCTACTGCGTGGAGCGGTGGGCGGACGAGGAGGCGGCGCACGCGGTGGGGGACCGCCGCCTGACCGCCCGGGCGGTGGGGAGGGCGGCGCTGATCTCGACGGGACCTCCTGCCGCGACGTGGGCGGCTTTCGCCGCCACCGGGCCGGTGCCCCGGCGCGTCGAGGCGCTCCTGGCGCCGCCTCCCCTCCCTCGTCTGTGGACCCGGTTCTCCGCGCGTTTCGGCCTGGCCGCCGGTTCCGCGGTGGCCGGGACCGCGCTGTCCGCGCTGTCCTCGGCGAACTCCACGATCACCTTGCTGCTCATCCTCAAGGCCGCCACCCCGTGGTGAGGCGGGGCGTACGGTAGGTCCCGGCGGCTCGGAAGCGGCGGTGCCTCGCGCACACCGCAGCGTCACCGTCGTGGTGAGTGGTGACCGATGCCGGTGATGGGCCCGGAGTCCGTCCGGCGGGCGAGCAGCGCCGGTGTGCGACCGCGACCGTGGCCGCGGGACGTCACCTGCTCGTCTGCGCGGCGGGCGCGGTTGCCGGCTGGGCAGGGGCGGCCGGCGGCGGGGCGGCTCCGTTCCCCGTGGACGCCGAATCCTCCGCCTTCATGGCGCGGGTCTCGCTCTTGAGGATGCGCAGCGACTTGCCCAGGGCTCGTGCGGTGTCCGGGAGTCTGCGGGATCCGAAGAGCACGATGACCACGAGAGCCACGATGAGCAGGTGCCAGGGTTCAAGACCGTTGCGGAGCATGCTGTTACCTCTCCGGCTGGGTGACCAGCCGCTTACGTGCCTGGTGGAGCCGCGTGCGGCACAGGCCGGCGGACGTGGTGCCACCGACTGAGCCGCTGTCGGGCAGGCGCCGTCGACCTGTGAGTTCCGACGGCCATTATGCTCCTACAGTCTTGTAGAAATTAAGCGGGCCGTGGCGCTCGGGCTGCCGGCCCCCGGGGGTGCCATGCGCTGTCCCGTTCCGCGCGGCCCGGGCCGGGGGTTGCGTTGCGTGCCGCGGGCCCGCGGGAGGGCAGGTGCCGTCCCGCGAGCCGCCGCCCCGGAGGGGCGCCGCCCTACAGGTCGAACTCCTGCGGCGGCAGGCCGAGGGTGAAGCAGGCCTCGCGGACCACTGCCTGCTCGTCCTTGTCGAAGTTGCCGTCGGCCCCGCCGATGACGATGCCGATCTGGACCACCGCCCGCCCCTCCGCCGGCTTCTTGCGCGCCTTGGCGACCTCCTGCAGGACACTGACCTTGCCGAAGTCGAAGTCCGCGGTCAGCTTCTGCAGGTTCGCCTCGAAACGGCGCCGGAGGTCGTCGGCGGGGAAGTTCTGCAGCACCTCGTTGGAGGAGATCAGCTGCGCCACCCGCTGGCGTTCGGCCGGGTCGACCGTGCCGTCGGCTGCTGCCACCAGGGCGCACATCGCCATGCTGGCGTCGCGGAAGGCGCCGCTCTTGAGGTCGTTCTTACGCGCCACGAGCTGGGTCTGCATCGTTGCTGCGGACTCCTTGAGACGGTCCCACAAGGCCATGCGCACTCCGAGTGTCGTGGTCGACCCGCCGGGCGGTGCGCGGCGGGTCGACCTGGTTTCTACAAGCGTGTAGAAATAGTAGTCGAGCGTCGGGGCGCCTCCCAGGAAGATCCGGCCAACCGGAGAACGTCTCCTCACACCGCCCGCTCGTGGCGTGAACTGCGCCACGTACGCGACGGCGGCTCAGGAAACACTCAGAGAGCCCCCGTACGGTCGAACGGCCGATACCCCACGTCGGTTCCCCAGAGTCCTGCATGCCAGCCCCACCTGCTCCAGGAGGCGCCGTGCCCCACCACCGGGCCGAGCACCGAAGCGGTCAGCGCACCGCGATGCCCCCACACCGGGCACAGTCCATATCCGTGGCGCCCCCCACCGCCCGGCCGTCTCCGCCCGCAGCGGCGAAGGAGTCCGCACCCGCCCGCGCGCGCGACGCGTTCTTCGACAACGCCAAGTACCTGGCGATCGTCCTGGTCGCGGTCGGGCACTCGTGGGAGCCGCTGCGTGACGGCAGCAAGACCGCCGCGGCCCTGTACGACCTGGTGTTCTCCGTGCACATGCCGGCGTTCATCATCATCTCGGGCTTCATGTCCCGCCGCTTCGACGCGAGCCCCGGCAGGCTCCGGCGACTGGTCGCCGGCGTCGCGGTCCCCTACGTGGTCTTCGAGGTCGCGTACTCGTTGTTCAAGCGGTACTGCGACCACGACCCCGGCTTCTCGATCAGCCTGCTCGACCCCTGGTACCTGACCTGGTTCCTGGTGTGCCTGTTCGTGTGGCGTCTGACCACCCCGCTGTGGCGCACCCTGCGTTGGCCGGTGCCCGTCTCCCTGCTGATCGCCGCGCTCGCCACCACCTCGCCCGACATCGGCAACGACCTGGACATGCAGCGTCTTCTGCAGTTCCTCCCCTACTTCGTGCTCGGGCTCAACCTCAGGCCCGAGCACTTCCACCGCCTGCGCAACCGGCGCGCACGCCTGCTGTCCCTGCCCGTGCTCGCCGCGGCGGTCGCAGTGGCCTACTGGGCCGCC
>NZ_JBHWGP010000058.1:0-27109 GCF_042733155.1 Streptomyces sp. NPDC059740
GGGCCGCCCCGGGAGGGGGCGGCCCGGCGCGGGGGTCAGCCGGCGACCGGAGCCGGCTTGTCGCTCTCCAGGTGGCTGCCCGGGACCGCCGGGTTCTCCGCGGCCGGCGCGGCGAACCCGCGCAGCGGGACGTGGCGGATGAAGAGGGAGACCAGGAAGCCGACGACGGCCACCGCGGCGCCCCAGGCGAAGACGGCGCCGACGCCGTCGGTCACGGCCTGCTGGAAGAGGTGCCGCACCGCCTCCGGCAGTCCGCGCAGGACCTGCGGGGTCATCTGGGCCACCCCGCCGCCGTTGCCGCCGGCCGCGGCACCGGGGACGGAGGAGAAGTGGTCGGTCAGGGTGCTGGTGTAGATGGCGCCCAGGACGGAGACGCCGAGCGAACCACCCATGTTGCGCAGGAAGGTCGCGGCACCGGTGGCCGCGCCCATGTCCCGCAGCGGGGCGCTGTTCTGCGCGATGAGCATGGTGGTCTGCATGAGGCAGCCCATGCCGGCGCCGAGGACCACCATGTACAGCGAGGTCATGGTGCGCGAGGTGTCGGTGTCCATCGTGGCGAAGAGGCCGAGGCCGCCCGCCATGAGCACGGTGCCCGCGATGGGCAGGGCCCGGTAGCGGCCGGTCCTGCTGACCAGGGCACCGCCGGCGAGGGAGACGACCATGGTGGCGGCCATCATCGGCATCAGCAGCAGGCCGCTGTTGGTCGCCGAGGCGCCCTGCACGAACTGCTGGAACTGCGGCAGGAAGGTCACGCCGCCGAACAGCGCGAAGCCGACGATGAAGCTGAGCGCACCGGCCAACGAGAAGTTGCGGTCACGGAAGACCGTGAGCGGCATGATCGGCTCGGCCGCGCGCCGCTCGACGAGGACGAAGGCGACGAAGCCGATCACGGTGAGGACCGCGAGCCCGATGATCTGGACCGAGCCCCAGTCGTACTGGCTGCCGCCCCAGCTGGTGATGAGGACCAGTGCGGTGATCCAGACGGTGAGCAGCGCCGCACCCGTCCAGTCGATGCGCACCCGGCCGGTGCCGCGTCCCAGCTTGGCCAGGGTGAACCAGCACACGAACAGCGCGACGACGCCGAGCGGCAGGTTGACGTAGAAGGCCCAGCGCCAGGTGAGGTGGTCGGTGATGAAGCCGCCGGCGAGCGGGCCGCCGATCATGGCGACCGGCATGACGGCCATCATCACGCCCTGGTACTTGCCGCGTTCGCGGGGCGGCACGATCTCCGCGACCACCGCCATGACGCCGACCATCAGACCGCCGGCGCCCAGGCCCTGCAGGGCGCGGAACCCGACGAGTTCGCCCATGTTCTGCGACATGCCGCAGAGCGCCGAACCGACCAGGAAGATCACGATCGAGCTGAGGAAGGTGAACCGGCGGCCCAGCAGGTCGCCGAGCTTGCCCCAGATCGGGGTGGCCACGGTCGACGCGAGGATGTAGCCGGTGGTCACCCAGGCCAGGTGCTCAAGACCGCCCAGGTCGCCGACGATGGTCGGCAGGGCGGGGGCCACGATCATGTTGTCGAGCATGGCCAGCAGCATCGCGATGACCAGGCCACCCATGGTGACCATGATCTCGCGGTGGGTGAAGCGTGCGGGAGCCCCCTCGACGGGGGGCGCGGATGCCTGCGCCACGGCGTCGCCTTTCTCTACGTGTCCACGGTCTGTCAGCTGTTCGCTGCGACGGTCACTGCGGGTCCGACCGCGGCCGGGCCGGCGCCCACCGCGCCGGCAGGGCGGGCCGACCGGCAGCTCGGCGATCTCCGGCGTCCACCGGCTCGCGAACTCGCGACGGCCGGCACCGGACCCAGAACTTACCTGTCGGTCAGTAGATTACTTGCCGCACGGTAAGTTGGTCAAACGCGGGCCCACCGGCGACGATGCCGGGGGCGGGTTCACCTCGGCGGGGGGCACACGGGAAGGCGGAGCACAGATGGCGCGTACGGCACACCGGCGAGGCAGCCACACCAAGGACGAGATCCGCGAGGTGGCCCTGGAGCTCTTCACCGAACAGGGCTACGAGGCGACCTCGCTCCGGGAGATCGCCGAGCGCCTGGGGATCACCAAGGCGGCGCTGTACTACCACTTCCCCAGCAAGGACGACATCGTCCGGTCCCTCTTCGACGACCACCTCACCGCCCTGGAGGACCTCGTCGCCTGGGCCGAGGAGCAGCAGCCGACCCCGGAGGCGCGCGGCGAGGTGATCGACCGGATGCTGGCCCTCGCCTCCGGACCGGGACTGCTGGCCATGCGTTTCGCCTTCGCCAACCGACACGTGGTCAAGGAGCTCCACCCCGGCCGGGAGAACGCCTTCGACCGCCTGGGCGACCTCTTCGCCGCCCTCACCGGCCCCGACGCCACCGTGGAGGAGGCCCTGCGCATCCGGGTGGCGCTGCTGAGCGTCAACATCACCTACTTCGCGGCGCAGGGCCTGGACGCCACCGACGAGCAGATCACCGCGGCGGCGCGGAACATCGCTTACCGGCTGAACCCGGGAGCCCCGCAGGCATCGGCGGACGCCCCGGCACGACCGCAGGACTGACGCCGACCACGCGAGCCGCTGCGCGGGGGCCGGACGCGGACCTGGTCGGGCAGGACTCCCCGGCGCTGGACGTGCCGGCGCCGTTCGCGGGCCACGCCGACGCGGCGGCGACGGAACGCATGGCGCCCCGCACGACGGGGGGGCGGGGCGGCCGGTGTGAGGTCAGCCCGAAGCCACGCCTCCCCACCGCCTGACCCGCCCTCAACGCGCCTGCCCGTACGAAGGGTTGGAAGAACCTCGCCCGCCTGGCGGACGAGTTGGCGCTGACGCTCGGCAAGTTCTGACCGGCCTCCGGCAGCCGGCAGCAGGACCGGGAGCCCCGGGCCACGTCCGACCGGGCGCGGCTGGACCAGCAGTCCGCCACGGGGATCGTCCGAAGGCGTCCGCGGTCGCCACCGTGCGCCGCCGGCCCGGCGCACCGCGGGACCACCTGGTCAACGCGCTCGCGTGGGCCGACTCCTCAGGCTCCGACGCATCGAGGGCACCGACCCCGCACGTCCCACCCCCGTGGGGACGTGCGGAGCCACCCTCACCTCGGGTGGAGCTCCAGGCGGTCGGTCCGGCGCATCTGCCGCCCTCCCGCGTGTTTTTTGGATTAAACAGCGGTCGGAGTGGTTCCGCAACCTGCCGCCGCACAGGCCCCGTCCGGTCGCACCGGCCCGGAGGGGACAATGGGCTCAGGCAGTCGCGCCTCCGCCCGCGCGGCGGCGCGGCAGGGGCAGTCCACAGGACGGGGAAGGCGATGAACGGCGAAGGGGAGCACCGGGTGGGCCCACCGCAGACGCTGGCCGAAAAGCTGGAGTACCTGATCAGGTACGCCTTCCCTCCCGGGGAGGCGCCCTGGGGTGAGGACGCCGACCCCTCGGACAGAGCGGTCGTCGCGGCCATCAACGCGTACCACCGGCGGCAGGTCATCTCGCACACGACGTTGTGGAAGATGCGCACGGGGGCGCCGTCGCCGAGGACGGGCGAGCCGTACGTGCCCGACGAGGACATCATCGAGGCCGTCGCGGGCTTCTTCGGCGTGGACAAGCTGTTCTTCGAGACGCAGGACGAGGTCGTCCGGCGCGTCACCGAGTCGCTGGACTTCCTGCGCGCGATCCACCGGGGCGACGTGCTGGGGCTTGCCGGACGCGGCGTGACCGAGGGGCTGTCGGCCGAGCTGCTCGCCTATCTCAACGAGGTCACCGCGGAGTTCTCGCAGGAGGACGAGCAGTGAGCGGCGCCGCCGTGCCCGACCCTCCCCGCCGTGCGGCCTGAACGTCGCCACCCGACCGCCGAGGTGCCCATGTCCCTGCGCCGGCTGCGCAAACAGCTCGAACGAAGTCTCGCGGACTTCCCGATCCCCGACCCGTTCGGCATTCCCGCCCTCGTCCGCGAGATGGAGGCGCGGCTGGGGCGCCGCATCCTGCTGCGCCCGATGCCGCCGGCGCTCACCGCCCCCGGCTCGGCGTGCGGTCTGCGGGTCAAGCTCAGCAGCAGCGCCAGCCTGGTGCTCTTCCCGCTGCGCAGCACGCCCTACCACCAGGGCCAGGTGATCCTCCACGAGCTGGTCCACGAATGGTTCGACCACGGCGGGACGGTCGGGCCGGAGGAGCTGCGGCACATGATGCCCCACCTCGGGACCGGACTGATCGCCCGGTTCACCCGCGGGGTCCCCATGGCGGCCCGTACGACGTACGGGAGCGAGCAGGAGCTGCACACCGAGCTGTCCGCCTCGATCATCCGCGACTGGGCGGCCCGGCAGGAGGAGAGCGGGAGCGGCGACGCACTCCTCAGGGGCCTGGACGACACCCTCTCCCACCCCTTCGCACGCCGTCGGAGGACGCAGAAGTGACCCTGGTTTCCTACGGCGTGCTCGGCCTGTTCTGGGCGGCCGTCCTGTGGCGGCTGCCGTCGGCACTGTGGGGGGACACCCGCAGACGGGCGCTGTGGAGCTGCTTCCTGGGCTTCGCGCTGGTGTGGACCCTCAAGACACCGGCGGTCGACCACGGCCTGGACCGCTCGGGCGTCAACGACCTGTCCAGCCTGGTGAAGCACGTCATCGCCATCGGCGGCATCAACGCCCTGCTGCTGATGGTCACGGCGATGTACAGCCACCACACCGAGCCGGAGCCGCCCCGCTACGTGCGGGTGGCCCGCACCGTCTCCCGCGTCGCCACACGGGCCGCGGCCGTCACCGTCGTCGGACTGGTCCTCCTCTTCTTCTTCGCCATCGACCGCAGCAGACCCACCGAGCACTTCATCACCGGACACGCGGGCGACCCCGGCATGGCCGCCTACATGACCCTGATCTACCTCTACATGGGCGCGACCGCCGGCGTGTGCCTCTACCAGTGGGGGCTGGCGGCCCGCCGGGCCCCTGGCGGCCTGCTGCGCACGGGACTCGGGATGATGACCGCCGCCATGCTGCTGGCGGACCTGTACGCCGTGCTCCGCACCGCGTACGCGGTGTACGCCGCCGCCGTCACCCCCTCGACCGCCCTGGGCGACCTGGAGGAGAACGTCACGGAGACGCTGTTGCTGGTGCTCTTCCCCCTGCTGCTCCTGGGCGCGACGGTCCCGGCCTGCCGCTCGGTCGTGGACCGCGTCCGAGCCCTGCGGTCCCTGGCGCGTCTGCACCCCCTCTGGCGCGACCTGGCCCTGGCCGTGCCCGCCCCCGTCATGCGGCCGCCGTCGCGGAGTCTGCCGGGCAGGTGGCTGCCGGCCCTCGACCGCCTGGTGGACGTCGCCGGCCCCGACCAGTCGGTGACCGACCGCCTCGGCAGGTGGGTCACCGAGATCCGGGACGTCTTCGCCGAACTGGCGTACCACGGGCCTCCCGACCTGTACGAGCGGGCCCGGCGACACGCCTGCGCCCACGCCTCAGCGGGGGCCTGCGCCGACGACCTGGCCGCGGCCGCCGAGGCCTGTTGGGCGCGGGCCGCACTGGCCGCCAGGGCCGGCGGGGGGAGCCCGGCCCCGACCCCCGGTGACGTCCCCACCGGGGCCGGTGACACCTTGGTGTCCGAAGTCCGGTGGCTGGCGCGGGTCGCCCACCACTACGCGGCGACGGACCCCGAGGCCCTGCGCACCGTCCTCACCGACAAGGCCCACAACGCCGAGAAGGAAGCCACGACATGACCGCCGCCACCGCGGACCTCGACGTCCACCTGATCCTGCGGCGCGGGGAGGAGGTGCTGTTCGGCCTGCGCGACGCCGAGGCCTACGGACGGGGCCAGTGGGCGCTGCCCTGCGGGAAGGTCCACCCGGAGGAGACGGCACACGCCGCCGCGGTCCGCGAGGCGGCCGAGGAACTGGGCGTCGCCCTGGACCCGTCCGGCATGCGGCTGGCCCACACGGTCCAGGCCCGGCACGGCAGCACCTGGCACCTGGGCGTCTTCTACGAGGTGCGGAGCTGGACCGGCGAGCCCGCCAACCGGGAACCGGAGAAGTGCCGCGGGCTCCGGTGGGCGCCGCTGGGGGCGCTGCCGCAGCCGCTGATGGACTACTCCGCCCTCGGCCTGCGCGGCTACCTCGACGCCCCCGGCGCCTTCACCGCCTTCGACCTCGCCCGCGACCCCGCGACGGTGCCCCCGGCGGGATGCGGGCGCGACTGAGGGGCGGCAACCGCCCGGGGCAGCCGGCGGGGTGCCGCGGCGCCGGTGCCGGGCCGCCGGCGCGCCTCCTCAGATGACCGCGGTGCCGGCGGGAGCGCCGGCCATCGTCTCGCGCAGCACCGCCGCCACCTCCCCGGCGTGCTCGGTGGGGAAGAAGTGGCCGCCGGCGAAGGAGTGGTGGCGGAAGCCGGCCGTGGTGTGCCGCGCCCATGCCCGCGTGCCGGCCTCGTCGGTCAGCGGGTCGGCGTCGCCGGTGAGGGCGAGGACCGGGCAGTCGACCCTGGCTCCCCGCTCCGGCCGGTAGCGGCTGTGGGCGGTGAGGTCGCTCCGGATGACGGGCAGGAAGAGGTGGCGCAGCGTCGGGTGGGCGAGCAGCGCCGCGCCGTCACCGCCGAGCCGTGCCACCAGGGCGACCACCGGGTCCTGCGCCGGGTCGGGGACCGGGTCCTCGCTGCCGGTCCGGAGGAGCTCGGAGAGGCTCAGGTGCGAGGGCGCGGGGTGGCCGGAGACCACCAGGACGGTGCGGTGCCGGGCAGGCGTCCGGCGCACGACCTCGTAGGCCACCGCCGCGCCGAGGCTGTGGCCGAAGAGCAGCAGCGGGGCGTCCTCGCGCCACGCGGCGACGGCCTCGGCCACCTCGTCCGCCAGTGCGTGGAGGTCGGTGAAGAGCGGGGCTGCGGACCGCCGGCCACGTCCGGGGTACTCGACACCCGCCGTCCGCGCCGCACCGGCCAGGTGGTGTGCCAGTGTCCGGTAGGAGGCCGCGGAACCGCCCGAGTGCGGGAGGAAGAGGGCCTTCCAGGCAGTGGCGGCGGGCTCCGGCGCCGGATAGTCGGCTACCACGGGGGCGTCGGACACGGGGGCGCACCTCCGGAGCGAAGTGGTCTCATGCGGCGTGCAGTTGGGCGAGGGTCTGCCGCAACTCCCGGCGCAGGGAGCTGCCGGCGGCGGCCGCGTCACCTTCGGCGATGGCCGCGACGAGGGCGGCGTGCCCGTCGTCGCCGTGGTGCTGTCCGCCGGGCCGGAGCTGGAGGAGTTCGACCAGGTCGATCAACCCCTGGCGCAGTACGGGGAGGAACTCCGCGAACAGTCCGGTGAGCACCGGGTTGTGTGCCGCGGCGACCACGGCGGCGTGCAGCGCGATGTCGCCGTCGACGAAGTCGGCGTTGCTCCCCTCGGCGGCCTCCCGGCGACGGGCCAGGGCCGCGTCGAGGGCGGTCAGGTCCTCGTCGGTGCGGCGTTGCGCCGCCAGCTGCGCAGCCTCCACCTCGATGAGCATGCGCACTTCGTAGACGTCGGTGACGGCGGCCTGGCGCAGCCTGGTGGGCCAGTCCTCCTCGGGATCGACCGCGATGACGAAGACGCCCGCGCCCTGCCGGGCCTGGACCAACCCGGCTCCGGCCAGGGCGCGCAGGGCCTCCCGGACGGTGGAGCGGCCCACCCCCAGGGTCTTGGCGAGCGTGGTCTCCCCCGGGAGCTTGGTGCCCACCGGCCAGTCGCCCCCGGTGATCTGGTCGCGGAGTTGCTGGGTGGCCTGTTCGACCAAGGGACTGGGGCGGAGGGCGCCGAGCGGCATCCGGGCAGGACCTCTCTGGTTGTCTGCAGAGCTGAGCTCAGACAGCTTAGTCGCCGCTCCACAAGGAGGCTACCGGGCCGGGTGGCGCCACCCGGCGTCCGCCGGGGGCCGCGCGCCCCGAAGTACCCTCACACCTCCTCCTCTCATGGCCTCAGCTTGTCTGCGGAGCAGATGTATCGCTACTGTGCCGAGCATGTCGCTGCGTGAGCTGCTTCTTCTTGGCTGCCGCTGCGGGGTTTTGTCCAGCGTGTGACCGGCACCCCGCAGCGGGGTCTTCGCGTGCCGGTCACCTTGTGGCACACCCCGACGATGGAGAGCCCCGTGACCGACGTGTCCGCCTTCCCGCAACTGCGCACCCCCGCCGGCGACGTCCCGCCCGGCGCGCCCGCCTGGAACCCGCAGCGTCCCTCCGCGATGCCGCACCACCGCTACCGGCCCGCCCACCAGCGTGTGCCGCTGCCCCGGTTGGAGCAGCGGGACTGGCCGGCCCGGCAGATCGAGACGCCGCCGCTGTGGGTCCCGGTGGACCTGCGGGACGGCAACCAGGCCCTGCCGGAGCCGATGGACACCCCCCGCAAGCGGCGGCTGTTCGACCTGCTGGCCGTGATGGGGTTCAAGGAGATCGAGGTCGCCTACCCCTCGGCCAGCCAGACGGACTTCGACTTCGTGCGCCACCTCGCCGAGAGCGGTGCGGTGCCGGAGGACATGACGATCAGCGTCTTCACCCCCGCGCGCACGGAGTTGATCGACCGCACGATCGAGTCCGTCAGGGGCCTGCCGCGTGTGCTGCTGCACATGTACACCCCGAGTGCCCCGGTCTGGCGGGAGATCGTCCTGCAGAAGGACCGGCGCGAGCACAAGGAGCTGATCCTGCGGGCCGCAGAGTACCTGATGCGCCGCGCCGACGAGGAACTGCCCGACGCCGACGTCCGGTTCGAGTTCTCTCCCGAGGTCTTCAACGCCACCGAACCCGACTACGCGCTGGAGGTCTGCGACGCCGTCACGGGTCTGTGGCAGGCCACGCCGGAGCGTCCGGTGGTGGTCAACCTGCCGGCGACGGTGGAGATCTCCACCCCGAACGTGTACGCGGACCAGATCGAGTGGATGCACAAGAACCTGGCCCGCCGGGACGGCGTCATCCTCTCGGTGCACCCGCACAACGACCGCGGCACCGGCGTGGCCTGCGCCGAACTCGCCGTCCTGGCCGGGGCCCAGCGCGTGGAGGGCTGCCTGTTCGGCAACGGCGAGCGCACCGGCAACGTGGACCTGGTCACGCTGCTGCTCAACCTGTACACCCAGGGCGTCAACCCGATGATCGACCTCTCCGACATCGACACCGTCCGGGCCGGTGTGGAGGAGTGCATCCGCATGTCCGTCCACCCCCGGCACCCCTACGGCGGGGACCTGGTGCACACGGCCTTCTCCGGCACCCACCAGGACGCGATCGCCAAGGGCATGATCGCCCACACCAAGCAGGCGGCCGAGCTGGGCGTGGCGCCGGAGGTCGCGCCGTGGGACGTGCCGTACCTGCCCATCGACCCGGCCGACATCGGCCGCACCTACGAGGAGGTCATCCGCGTCAACTCGCAGTCCGGCAAGGGCGGCATCGCCCACCTGCTGCAGACGCACCACGGCCTGGACCTGCCGCAGCGCATGCGGGTCGACTTCTCCCGCACGGTGCAGCACGTTACCGACGACACCAAGCAGGAGATCTCCCACAAGGACCTCAAGGCGCTGTTCGACGAGACCTACACCGCCCCCGCGACCGCCGGTCCGTGCACCCTCGGCGAGTGGAACGTCGGCCCCCACGGCGAGGACGGCACCCAGGAGTTCACCGCCACGCTGACCACGCCCGCCGGCGCCACGGCGGTACGGGGCACCGGCAACGGGCCGCTCGCCGCCCTGACGGCCGCACTGCGGGAGGCGGGCGTGGTCGTCGACATTCTCTCCTACAGCCAGCACGCCATCTCCACGGGCAGCAGCGGCGAGGCGGTGGCGTACGTGCACTGCGAGGTGAGCGACCGGGGCAGCCGGTGGGGCGCCGGCACCGGCACCTCCATCGTGGCGGCCGGCGTGAACGCGGTCATGGCCGCCGTCAACCGCTCCCACCCCGCCGAGGGGGACGCGTGAGCGTCCTGCAGGCGGACGGCGTGGACCTGGTCCGCGACGGCCAGCAGATCCTCACCGAGGTGGCACTGTCCGTCGAGGCGGGAGAGCACTGGGCGCTGCTCGGCCCCAACGGGGCCGGGAAGAGCACGCTGCTCTCCCTGCTGGGGGCGCGCACCCACCCCACGCGCGGCACCGTGCACGTCCTCGGGCGCCGACTGGGCCGCGTGGACATGCGCGAGCTGCACCGGGACATCGGGCACGTCAACCCGCGGCACCCGCTGCGCAGTCCGCTCACGGTCCGGCAGGTCGTCCTGACCGGCAGCACCGGCAGCATCGAGCCGCCACCGCGCTGGACGCCCGCGGCCGAGCTGCAGACCGAGGCCGACCGGCTGATCGAGGTGCTGGGGCTGGGCCACCGCAGTGAGGCCCGCTGGCCCACCCTGTCCCAGGGGGAGCGCGGCCGCGCCCTGATCGCGCGAGCCCTGCTGCCCCGCCCGCGGGTGCTGCTGCTGGACGAGCCCGCGACGGGCCTGGACCTGGCGGGGCGGGAGCAGCTGATCGACCACCTGAACCTGCTGCCGGAGATGTACCCGGAGTTGGCGACGGTGCTGGTCACCCACCACCTGGAGGAGCTGCCCGGCACGATCACCCACGCGGCGCTGCTGCGCGCGGGCCGGCTGCTGGCTGCCGGGGAGGTGGCGGGGCTGCTGACCGGCGACCAGGTCAGCAAGTGCTTCGACTACCCGGTCACGTTGGACCGGATCGAGGGACGCTGGGCGGTGCGCGCCCGCAGACCCGTCCGCTGACGTGGCGGTGTGAGCGGCGGCCCCGGCAACCGTGCCGGGGCCGCCGCGTGCGCGTGCGGGGGGAGGCGCTGACCGGGGCCTTTGTGCCGCGACCTGGCGCCACGGCGGTTCCGCCGTCAGGTCGTCCCGCGGGAGGCCCGAGCGGGCGTCGGGCACGATCGAGTCCACACTGTGGGACGCTGATTGCCGGTCAGAACTTGATCAATTACGTTACTTGTCTGGCGACCTGACTAGCAGATGGGGCAGGTCTCTGCTCGACCGCACGGGGGTGCAACGGTGACAACGGAGCAGCAGGCAGATCCGTCCCGCAGACAGCGGCGGGGCAGCGGACACCGCAGGGGCGATCCGCCGGCGCCGACAGGTGCGACGCCGGCGCGGCGGCCTCTCCGCACGACCGCCAACGGGCCGGAACACGCCTTCGGCACCGCCCCGCGCCGGCAGCCGCCCGGCGCGTGCGGGCCCTCTCTCCCACCGACGCCGCACGCGCAGGCCGCCGACGACGCCCGGGCCTGCCACCGGCACCGCCGGTCCCGCACGCCGCACTCCTGCCACCAGGGGGCGCCCGCCGGCCGCCTGCCCGGAGCCGCCTCGCCGCGGTGACAGCGGCGCCGTGACGCCGGCGCCACCCGTCCGCTTCGCCCGTCCGACCGCGGGGCACGTCCCGCGGTCCCGCGCGCACGCCCGGCCACCATGCCGCGGACAGCGCGCTCCGCACACCGACCGCACCGGTCCGTCCTCGCGGGGACCAGAGTCGCTCCCCGCCACCTCCCTACCCTCCCGTGACGTTTCCGTATATCCGACGGCTGCTGCCGGGTGAATTCTCGCAATTCACGCGCAGGGCTTTTTCGGCGCGCCCGGAAATGCGCGGAGACGTACGGCGGCGTCCCCAGCGCCACGACCTCACGCATCCGGAACGCCTTGAGCCGCCGCAGTCCGTCGAAGTGGTCCTCGTTGCGGTAGCACTGCCCCAGCACGGTGACCAGCCGCCCGTCCCCGGTGACCTCCCGGCCGCGGTGGTGGAGGTAGACGCCGTAGCAGGCGCTGGAGGGCAGGGCGAGTGCGGCCGGTTGCAGGGCCCCAGGGCCGAAGGAGCCCGCGGCGGCCTCCGGGCCGAGCTGCTCCGCGCCCGCCGTCGTCTCCAGCGCCGAGGCGACGAGGGCGAGTTGGGGGAAGTTCTCGTAGACCTCGAGCGCGGCGAGGTCGGCCACCGGCAGCAGCGCCGGGACGGTCAGCGCGGCGGCGCCGGTGCCCCGGGCCCAGCGGGTGCACAGCGCGTCCAGGGACTCGGCGAGGGTCGTCGCCTCCTCCTCCAGTGCGGCCAGTCCGGCCGAGACGTGGACACCGGTCATGACGCTCATCGCAAGCTCCTTCACATGGTTCCCGTCAGCCGGCGGATGACGGTGCCGGACACGTCCGAGGCGGCCGAACCGTGGCGGCCGTCCGGGACGGCGGACGGTGCGCCCGCAGAGGTGGGCCGGGGGTGGTGAGCGGCGCGCCGCAGCGACACCTGCGCACCAACGCGCCCGCCGGGCAACGCTTTTGTGCGCCCGAGGACGTCGGCTAAGGTAACACCTCTGAGGACCTGACTAGCAGAGGTCTCACCACTCATCCTGAAGAACAGGACGACGTTCCAGATGAAAAAAGGGCAACTCGGCTTCCTGGCCGGCACGCACGTGGTCAACGACCTGTACCAGAGTGCGATCCCCGCGATGCTGCCGTTCCTGATGACGCAGCGGCACTACAGCTACGCCGCGGTCTCGGGGCTGGCATTCGCGGCAAGCGGCATCTCCAGCCTCTTCCAGCCGCTGTTCGGCGTCCTCTCCGACCGCAGGTCGCGGCCGTGGCTGGTGCCCGCAGGCTTCGTCACCGCGGCCCTGGGCGTGGTGGCCGCCGGACTCTCCGGGAGCTACCTGGTCACCTGGCTGTGCGTCGCGCTGGCCGGCATCGGGATCGCCGCCTACCACCCGCCGGCCACCAGCCAGGCCCGCGCCGCCGGCGGTTCCTCACAGAAGGCCATGAGCGTCTTCTCGGTCGGCGGGACGATCGGCGGCTCACTCGCACCGACGCTGGTGACCCTGGTCATCGGGGCGGCGGGGTTCTCCAGCAGTTACCTGCTGGCGGTGCCCGCGCTGGTGATGGCGGCCATGTGGGCGGTCAAGGGCCCCTGGATGCGGTGGCGGGGCCACACCCCGGCGACGCCGCTGGCCGGGGCGGGGGCCGGGGCGAAGGCGGGCGAGCCCGAACGGGGCGACGACTGGCGCGCCTTCGGCCGCCTGGTGGTGGTCATCGTCGGCTGGTCCATCCCCTACGTCACGGTCACCTCGATGGTCTCGCTCCACGCGCAACGCGACCTGCAGCAGTCGACGGCCGCCGGCGCTGCCGTCCTCACCTGCTACACCGCGGCCGGTGCGGTCGGCACCCTGCTGGGCGGCTGGATCGGCGACCGGCACGGCCGGATGACCTCGGTGCGCCTCGGCTACCTCGTGGCGCTCCCCGCCCTGGCGGGCATCGCCCTGGCGCCCACCTTCTGGCTGCTCGTGCTGTGCACCGTCACGTTCGGCGTGGCGATGTTCCTGCCCTTCGCCGCCCAGGTCACGCTCTCCCAGGACTACCTGCCCCACCACCCCGGCACGGCCAGCGGCCTGACGCTGGGACTGGCGATGGCCGCGGGCGGCCTGTGCTCCCCCGCGTTCGGCTGGCTGGCCGACGGCAGCGGTCTGCCCGTCGTCTTCTACACGCTCGTCGGCCTGTTCCTGGTACCCGTGGTCCTCGCGGTACGGCTTCCCGACCGCGTGGTGCCCGCGGCGCCCACCGTCTCCACCCCCAAGCCGGCCGAAGCGGTCGCGGCGAACGACGCGGGCTGAGGAGCACTCCGCCGCCGGGGGCACGCCGGGCCACGCCGCCGGCACCCCGCAGCGCGACACCGCCGGACGTACCGGCTGTTAACCGGCGGTACACTGCGGCCCCTCAGCTCCACAGACAACCTGAGAGGAGATGGCAGGATGCCGATCGGCGCCCTCCGCCCCAGTCCTCTGGTCGAACAGGCCACCCGGCACCTGCGCGACCAGATCACCGGAGGCCACTGGCCGATCGGCAGCAGGCTGCCAGCGGAGACCGCCCTGGCCAAGACCCTCCAGGTGGGCCGCTCCACCGTGCGCGAGGCGCTGCGCGCGCTGGCCGGTGCGGGACTGGTGCAGGCGCGGCAGGGCGCCGGCGTCTTCGTGGTCGCCACCGTTCCCGGCGAGGACTGGTCCACCCGGTTGCGGCAGGCGGCCGTCACCGACGTCTACGAGGTCCGCATGCTCGTCGAGGTGGAGGCCGCCCAGCTGGCCGCCGCCCGCCGCAACGACGAGGATGTCCGGGCGCTGCACGCGGCCGTCGCCGGCAGGCGCGCCGCTGCCGGCGGCGACCACGGCGCGTTCGTCGACGCCGACATTGCCTGCCACTCGGCCGTCGTGGCGGCGGCCCACAACCCGGTGCTCACCGGGATGTTCGCCGAGTTCGTGCCGGTGCTGCGGCAGGGGCTGATCGACCTGGTGGACCTCATCGGGCTGCGCCCCGAGGACCCGCCGCACGGCGTGGACGGCCACGAGGCGCTGGTGCACGCCATCGAGCGGGGTGACGCCGAGGCGGCGGGGGACTGTCTGCGCGAGGAGCTGCAGCGCACGCTCGACCGACTCCACGCCGTCTGAGCCTGCCCGTCCGCGCCGGGGACGGCTACTGCTCAGCGGCCGCCGGCAGTTGGGGGCCCTCGCTGCTTCCTGGGGTGCACGCGGACGGCCGCGTCGGTTGCCTCGGCGGTGATGAGGGTGCAACTGGTCAACCATGCCGCCGGGTGGCCCTCGGGCACCGACCGGTCGCGCCGGCGTTCGCGGAGGCCGGCGAACGCCATCACCTGCCCGTCCTCCGGGCTGATGAAGTAGGGCTGGCTGTGGGCCCTGGTCATCTTCGTGGCCTCCACCGTCACCCACTCGTAGAACCCGTCGGCGGCAGCAGGCACCGGCGTCCGGCGCACGCGTCGGAGCCGGCCGGAACACCTCGCCCGGCCGACTGTCCGGACGCACACCCCGACCCCTTCAGCGAACACAACTTCGTTTGTGCGAAGACAAGTTCGGAGTGTTCCCCCGCGATACGCCCTGCGCCGTCCACTCGCGTCCCCCGTTCTCCGGAACTTCTCCCGAACCCCGGCGCCCGCCCGTCCCCGTCCTTCAGGATGACGCCCGTTGAGGACCGACGAGCGAACAGGGACACCCCAGGATGAGGATGACCGACATATCGACGGACTGGCTGCTGCCCGGCGCTCTGGCGGCCGTGGTCGTGGCCGGCACCACGGCGCTCGTCCTGCGCGGCAGGCGTTCGGCCGCAGGGGCGTCCGCGGACGACTCCTGGGAACGCCGCGAGGAGGCCAGGCGGCGGAAGGAGGCCGTGTACGGGTCGGCCTCCTACGTACTGCTCTTCTGCTGCGCGGCGGTGGCGGCGGCGCTCTCCTTCCACGGACTCGTCGGTTTCGGGGAGCAGAACCTCAACCTCTCCGGGGGCTGGGAGTACCTGGTGCCCTTCGGTCTCGACGGGGCCGCCATGTTCTGCTCGGTCCTCGCCGTGCGGGAGGCGAGCCACGGGGACGCGGCGCTCGGCTCACGGCTGCTGGTGTGGACGTTCGCCGGTGCCGCGGCCTGGTTCAACTGGGTCCACGCGCCCCGCGGCCTGGACCACGCGGGGGCGCCGCAGTTCTTCGCCGGCATGTCGCTGTCGGCCGCGGTCCTCTTCGACCGTGCGTTGAAGCAGACCCGCAGGGCGGCACTGCGCGAACAGGGCCTGGTACCCCGGCCGTTGCCGCAGATCCGCATCGTCCGCTGGCTCCGGGCACCCCGGGAGACCTATGCCGCCTGGTCGTTGATGCTGCTGGAGGGCGTGCGCAGCCTGGACGAGGCCGTGGAGGAGGTCCGCGAGGAGCGCCGTACCCGGCAGGACTCCCGGCAGCGCCAGCGCGAGCAGGGGCGGATGGACCGGGCGCAGCTGCGGGCGCTGAACCGGCAGCACCGCTCCTGGGGCCTGAGCCGCGGCGGCCGGCAGGTGGCCGTCACCTCGGGTGCGGTCGGGCAGGGCCAGGCCGGCGCGGAGCCTGCCATAGCCGGTGACCGGGAGCCGCTGCCGCAACGCCCGCGTCCCGCCGTGGGGGCCGGGGCCGAGTCCCCGCCGGGCGGCGGGAGGTTGCGGACCGTCGACCTGACCGCTGAGGACGACACCCAGACGCTGCCCCGGCTGAACTCGCTGGAGGCGAAGCTGGCCGAGATGGAGCGGGCGTTCGGCTGACCGTGGCCGCACCGGCGGCTGCGCGGCCGGGGCCTCAGGGGTCCTTGCAATATGAGCGTCCGATGAGGTCGCGTGGTCCGGTGCCGTGCATCGCAAGGCGCCGGAGAGTCCTCGTAGCGGAGCTACCAGGGCTTTTCGACAACGCCGCGAGGTGCGGTGCCAGACCACGCGGCCCGGGCGGGCATATGGCAAGGACCCCTCAGGCGGCCTGTTCGCCCGAGAGCTCGAACCAGACGCACTTGCCGGGCCCGTCGTGCTCGACCCCCCAGGCGTCGGCGAGGTGGTGCACGAGCACCATGCCGCGTCCCGAGGTGCCGCCCAGGTGCGTCCCGCGGACCACCGGCGGGCGGGGGGCCGCGTCCCGCACCTCGACGCGGAGCCGGTCGGTGACGGTGGCGGTCACGACGGCGCCGCCCTCGGTGTGCACCAGGGCGTTGGTGACCAGTTCGCTGGTGAGGAGTTCCGCGACGTCGGCCACGTCCTCGCTCTCGGTGGCCGGCCAGCCCGCCATCAGGCGCCGCAGGTCCCGTCTGACCTCCGCCACCTGGGTCAGGTCCTCGCCGTCCACCTCGCGGCGCAGCGTGTCCGGCGGGGGTGCGACCGTCGCCCCGCCACGCCGCCTGCGGGCGCCGTTCCGTCTTCCGTGTCCCTCGTGCCACACAGGTGCCACGCCCCCGCTCCCCCGTCCGGAACCGGTATCCGGTCGAACATGCTTCCCCGTCATGCATGCCCATGTGGCCGGCGGTCCATACCACAGCAGGGCACCCGAGGTGCCCGGACGGTCACCGACCGCAGGGAAACGGGCCGCCGTCCGCGGGCCGGCGACGGCCTGTCGCCGCTCTCAGGGCCGGGGCAGGTTGCGCAGGTTGGACCTGGCCATCTGGACCATCCGGCCCACACCGCCGTCCAGCACGATCCGGCTGGCCGACAGGGCGAAGCCGGTGACCATCTCGGCCTTGATCTTCGGGGGGATGGACAGGGCGTTGGGGTCGGTGACGACGTCCACCAGGGCGGGGCCCTTGTGCCGGAACGCCTCGCGCAGTGCGCCGCGCAGCTGCTTGGGCTTCTCCACGCGGACCCCGTGCGCCCCGGCCGCGCGGGCGATCGCGGCGAAGTCGGTGTCGGTGTTCGCCGTCCCGTGGGACGGGAGACCCGAGACCATCTGCTCCAACTCCACCATTCCCAGCGAGGAGTTGTTGAACAGCACGACCTTGACGGGCAGGTCGTGCTGGACGAGCGTGAGGAACTCGCCCATCAGCATCGCGAACCCGCCGTCGCCGGAGAGGGTGACCACCTGGCGCCGCCGGTCGGTGAACTGCGCGCCGATGGCCTGCGGGAGGGCGTTGGCCATCGAGCCGTGGGAGAACGAACCGATGATCCGCCGACGGCCGTTGGGGCTGAGGTACCTCGCCGCCCAGACGTTGCACATGCCGGTGTCGACGGTGAACACCGCGTCGTCCGAGGCCTCCTCGTCCAGTACCGAGGCGACGTACTCGGGGTGGATCGGGACGTGCCGGTCGACCTTGCGGGTGTAGGCCTTCACCACGCCTTCGAGGGCCTCGGCGTGCCGCTTGAGCATGCGGTCCAGGAAGCGGCGGCTGGTCTTCGGCGTGACGAGCGGGTTCAGGCAGCGCAGCGTCTCGCGGACGTCCCCCCAGACCGCCAGGTCCAGCTTGGTGCGGCGACCCAGGTGTTCGGCCCGCACGTCCACCTGGACGATCTTCACGTCGTCGGGCAGGAAGGCGTTGTACGGGAAGTCGGTGCCCAGCAGGATCAGCAGGTCGCACTCGTGCGTCGCCTCGTAGGCCGCGCCGTAGCCCAGCAGGCCGCTCATCCCCACGTCGAAGGGGTTGTCGTACTGAATCCACTCCTTGCCGCGCAGCGCGTGGCCGACGGGGGCCTTGAGCCGCTCGGCGAACTCCATGACCTCGGCGTGGGCTCCGGCGGTGCCCGCCCCGCAGAAGAGGGTGACCTTCTCGGCGTCGTCGATCATGCGGGCCAGCCGGGTGATCTCCTCGTCGCCGGGCCGGACCGAGGGCCGGGAGGTGACGAGGGCGTGCTCGGGTGCGCTGGTGGGCGCCTCCTGGGCCGCCACGTCACCCGGCAGGGCGAGCACGGCCACGCCCCGGCGGCCGACGGCGTGCTGGATGGCGGTCTGCAGCACGCGCGGCATCTGGCCCGGGTGGGAGACCAGCTCGCTGTAGTGGCTGCACTCGACGAAGAGGCGGTCGGGGTGGGTCTCCTGGAAGAAGGTGGTGCCGATCTCGGTGGAGGGGATGTGGGAGGCGAGGGCGAGGACGGGTGCCATGGAGCGGTGCGCGTCGAAGAGGCCGTTGACGAGGTGCAGGTTGCCCGGCCCGCAGGAACCCGCGCAGGCCGCGAGCTTCCCGGTGACCTGCGCCTCCGCTCCGGCTGCGAAGGCCGCGGCCTCCTCGTGGCGCACCGCCACCCAGTCGATCCCCTTGTTGCGCCGGACCGCGTCCACGACCGGGTTGAGACTGTCCCCCACGACCCCGTAGAGCCTCTTCACCCCCGCGCGTACCAGGACGTCCACGTACTGCTCGGCCACGCTCTGCTTCGCCATGCGCTCCTCGCTCCCTGACCGGCCCGTCACCTCGTGTGGAGCACCGGATGCCCCCGAACCGGCCGGGGACACCGCGGGCTGGGCCGGTCGGGCGAACGGGCGGGCGGTCCGGGTCGGTGGTGGCCGGGGCGGTGGGGGCCCTGGGAAGCGGGTCGGCGCCGGGTCCGGCACGCTGGTGGCATGGGCGTCTGGCAGCTGTTCGCCGTGGGCCTGGTGCTTGCGCTCGGACTGGTGGGCGTGCTCGTACGGGGTGTGCCGGGGCCGCTGCTGGTGTGGGCGGGGGTGGCCTGGTGGGCGCTGGTCGAGCAGGACCGGCCGGCGTGGACGGTGCTGGCCGGTGCCTGCGTGGTCCTCGTGGTGGGCCAGGTGCTGCGGTGGCTGCTGCCCGGCCGGGACCCCCGGCAGGCGGGGGTGCCCCGGCGGCTGCTGGTGCGGACGGCGGTGGGCGCGGTGGTGGCCGGGCTGCTCCTGCCGGTGCTGGGCGTCTTCGCCGGGGCGGTGGGGACGTTGCTGGTCCTGGAGCGGGTCCGGCTGGGTGGGTTCGGTGCCGCGTGGGCCTCGACCCGCACGGTGATGCGGGCGGTGGGGGCGAGCGTGCTGGTGGAGTTGGCCTCGTGCCTGGTGGTGTGCGAGGGGTGGCTGGTGGCGGTGGTCTGGGAATGAGGCGCGGTACGGCCGGTGGGGCCGGGCGGGTGGGCCCGGCCCCGGTGCGGCCGGTCAGTACCTCCCGCGGGAGCCGCGCTTGCGGTCGGCCGCGGCCCGGCCCGCGGCCTGCTTCTGCTTCCACTCCCGGCGGATCTCCGCGCGTTGGCGGACGTCGGTCTTGGCGTTGATCCACCGGTTCTCGCGGACCAGCTTGCGGTAGCTCTCCAGCCTGCGGTCCGGCAGCGCCCCCTCGGCCACCGCGGTCAGCACCGCGCAGCCGGGTTCGGCCTGGTGGGAGCAGTCGTGGAAGCGGCAGTCGGCGGCGAGTTCGGCCACGTCGGCGAAGGTGCGTGCCAGGCCCTCCTCGGCGTCCCACATGCCCACGCCCCGCAGGCCGGGCGTGTCGATGAGCGTGCCGCCGGCGGGCAGGAGCAGCAGGTCGCGGGTGGTGGTGGTGTGCCGGCCCTTGCCGTCACTGTCCCGGGCGGCCCGCACCTCCTGGACGTCCCTTCCGAGCAGGGCGTTGGCCAGGGTGGACTTGCCCGCCCCGGACTGGCCGAGCAGCACGCCGGTGCCCTCGGCGAGGAGGGCCGCCAGGACGTCCAGGCCCGCTCCGGTGCGGGCGCTGACGGGGAGCACCTGGACGCCTGGGGTCACGCCGCGGACATCGTCCAGGAGGTGGTCGAGGGCGGCGTCCGCCACCAGGTCGCTCTTGGTGAGGACGACGACGGGGCGGGCCCCGCTCTCCCACGCCAGTGCCACGAACCGCTCGACGCGTCCGAGGTCGGTCTCGACGGCCAGGGACACCGCGACGACGGCGTGGTCGACGTTGGCGGCGAGGACCTGGCCCTCGGAGCGTTTGGAGGAGGCCGAGCGCACCAGCGCGGTGCGGCGCGGCAGCAGGCTGTGGACGAGGCCGGCGGGCCCGTTGGCGCGGTCGAGGACGGCCCAGTCCCCGGTGCACGGGACGCGCATCGGGTCGCCGGTGGCGACGAGAGCGGTGTCGGCGAGGACGGTCTCGACGCCGTCTTCGGCCGGCACGACGGCGTCGATCCTGCCGCGGTCGACGCGGACCACACGTCCGGGTACCAGGCCGGTGCCGGCGTGGGGGGCGAACGCGGCCTCCCAGTGGGTGTCCCACCCGTAGCGGGCGAGGGGATGCGGAGCGGACGGAACGGGCAGAGCAGAGGAGGACAAGGGGTGACCCTTCACAAGGGTGGCCCCGGCGCCCTGCGCTGTGCCGCGCAGGAGGAGTGAGGTCAGCCGGTGGCCACGGAGGTGTGCGTGACGGACTTCCGGATGCGGGCAGTGCCCGGCTCGACGACAGCCATCGGTCGACACCTCCTTCACGGGTCACCTGACGTACGACGGCCCTCGGCCGTCCCGGTACGCCGGGAGTCTAGGGGCGGTGGCGACGGGGGCGCCACGGGTTTTCGCAGGCGCCGCGGACTTCCCGGCGGCGCGGCCGGCGGCTCTCCTGCGTGGCCGCGGCCTTCGCCTGCGCGGGCGGGGCCGGGGCCGGTTGTCGCCGCGGCCACCCACCGTCCCCGCGCCCCACAGTCACCACGTCTCCCCGCCCCCGGCCGGGATGCGCACGCCCGCCCCGGGGTGGGGCCCGCCACGGGCATCGGGGTCCGCCACGGGGGCGCGGGGGGTCAGACCACCCGGCGCACCTGCGCGAAGTGGCAGGCGGCCGGGTGGTCCGGGTCGCCGTGGCCGGTCAGCGGCGGGCGCTCGGTCTCGCACCTGGTGCGGTCGGCCGCGGTCAGTTCCGCGTAGCGGGGGCATCTGCTGCGGAAGCGGCAGCCCGGTTCGCGGACGGTGGGGCTCGGCGGGTCCCCGGCCAGCAGCACCCGTTCGCGGCGGCGTTCGCGGGCCGGGTCGGGCAGCGGGACGGCGGACAGGAGTGCCTGGGTGTAGGGGTGGAGGGGCTCGGCGTAGACCTGCTCGACGGTGCCCGACTCCACCGTCCGTCCCAGGTACATGACGCTGACCCGGTCGGCGACGTGCCGGATCACCGAGAGGTCGTGGGAGACGAAGAGGTAGGCCAGGCCGAGTTCGGCGCGCAGGCGTTGCAGGAGGTTGAGGATGCCCGCCTGGACCGAGACGTCCAGCGCCGACACCGGCTCGTCCAGGACGAGGAGCTGGGGGCCGACGGCGAGCGCCCGGGCGATGCCGATGCGCTGGCGCTGCCCGCCGGAGAACTCGTGGGGGAAGCGTGCGGCGTGGCCGGCCTCCAGGCCGACCAGGCGCAGGAGTTCGGGGACTCGCCGGGCGATGTGCGTCCGGTCGGCCTGCTGGGCGCGCAGCGGCTCGGCCACGATGTCGCCGACCGGCATGCGGGGGTCGAGGCTGGCCATGGGGTCCTGGAAGACGATCTGCACCGCGGCACGCAGGCGTTGCGCCGCGCGGCGGTCGAGGTCCGCGGTGGAGCGGCCCAGCACCTCGACGGTCCCGGCCTGCGGCGGGCGCAGCCCCAGGATCTCGTAGAGGGTGGTGGACTTGCCCGATCCGGACTCCCCGACCAGGCCGAGCGCTTCCCCGCGCCGTACCTCCAGCTCCACGCCGTCGACGGCGTGCACGCTGCCGATCCGGCGCTTGAGGACGCTCCCCTTGTAGAGCGGGAAGGTCTTCGCCAGGTCGCGGACGCGCAGGACCGGGGGCTCGGTGGCGTCGTTGCCGTCCGCGTCCCCGTTCCGTTCCCCGTCGGCGGGGGTGGTGCCGGGGGCGGGGAGAAGGGGGACGGGGAAGACGTCGGTGGGGCCGAGGGCTCCGGCGGCGATCTCCTCGGCCCGGCGGCAGGCGGCGAGGTGCCGGGGGGCTGCGGCGGCGGTGGAGGCGGGTGCGCTTGACGGCGCCGGCGCGGTTGCCGGGGTGGCCTCCGCCCGGGGCGCGGGGGCGGCGGGGGCCGGCGGTGCGGTGGCGGCCGGTGCCAGGGGCGGCTCGGCCTCGCGGCAGGCCTCCTCGGCCATCGGGCAGCGGGGCGCGAAGGGGCAGCCGGCCGGGAGCGTGGCGAGTGAGGGCGGCGTGCCGGGGATCGGGACCAGCGCGGGGCGCGGGGCCGGGGCGGAGGGCGCGGCGGGGGCCGGCGGAGCGGTGGGGGCGGGTCCGTCCCCGTTCGGCTCGCTCCCAGGTGCGGTGCCGGGGCCGGGCGTGGTGCCCGCGGGTGCGGTGCCGGGCGTGGTGGCCCCGGCCGGGGCGGTGGCCCGGGAGGAGGCGGCGGACGCGGTGGTGGTGGGCGCGGCGGGGGCGCCGTCCAGGCGGGGGACGGCGCCGATGAGGCCGAGGGTGTAGGGCATCCGGGGCCGGGCGAAGAGTTCGTCCACAGGGGCCGTCTCCACGATCCGGCCCGCGTACATGACCGCGACCCGGTCGGCGCTGCCCGCGATCACCCCGAGGTCGTGGCTGACCAGGACCATGGCGGCGCCGGTCTCCCGGCGGGCCAGGCGCAGCACCTGAAGGACCTGCGCCTGGATGGTGACGTCGAGGGCGGTGGTGGGCTCGTCGGCGAGGATGACGTCGGGGTCGTTGGCGATCGCCATGGCGATCATGGCGCGCTGGCGCATGCCGCCGGAGAACTCGTGGGGGAAGGAGGCGGCGCGGATCCGGGGCTCGGGGATGCCGACGAGATCGAGGAGTTCCACCGCGCGCTGCGCGGCCTGCTCCCGGCTCAGGTCCTGGTGGGCGCGGACGGCCTCGGCTATCTGGGCACCCACCCGGTAGACGGGGGTGAACGCGGAGAGCGGGTCCTGGAAGACCATCGCAATGCGGTTGCCGCGTACCGAGTTGAGGGTGGCCTCGTCGGCTCCGAGGAGTTCGGCACCGGCCAGCCGCACCGAGCCGCTGACCCGGGCGCCGGCGGGCAGCAGGCCCATGACGCCGAGCGAGGTGACGGACTTCCCGGACCCCGACTCGCCGACGATGCCCAGCACTTCGCCGCGTTCCAGGCTGAGGCTGACGCCGCGGACGGCCGGCGTCCCGGCGAAGTCGACCGCCAGGTCGCGTACTTCCAGAACCGGCGTCATCGGCGCCCCTTTCGCGACGTCGGGTCGAGGGCGTCGCGCAGCCCGTCCCCGATGAGGTTGACCGCGAGCACGAAGACCACCAGGAGTCCGGCCGCGAAGAAGAACATCCAGGGGTAGGTGACGGCGGCGGGCGTGCCGTCGGCGATGAGCGTGCCCAGCGAGACGTCGGGCGACTGCACGCCGAACCCGAAGTAGGAGAGTGCGGTCTCGCTCATCACCGCACCGCCCACCGCGATGGTGGCGTCGATGATGAGGAAGGAGGCGACGCCCGGCAGGACGTGCCGGAAGATCACGCGCAGCGGGCGCACGCCCATGAACTGCGCCGCCCGGACGAACTCGGTCCGCGCCAGGGAGATCGTCATGGAGCGGACCACCCGTGCGGTGATCATCCAGGCGAAGAGGGCGAGCAGCCCGACGAAGGCGAGCCAGCCGGCCGGGCGCAGTCGCGGGGCGACGACGGCGATGATCAGGAAGCTGGGGAAGACCAGCAGCAGGTCGACGAGGAACATCAGGGCCCGGTCGGTCCACCCCCGGAAGTAGCCGGCGCAGGCGCCGACCAGGGAGGCCACCACGGTGGCGGACAGGCCCACCAGCACGCCGATGAGCAGCGACTTCTGCAGGCCGCGCATGGTCTGGGCGAAGACGTCCTGGCCGATGCGGTTGGTGCCGAACCAGTGGTCGGCGTCCGGGGCGGCGCGCAGGGCGGTGTAGTCGATGTCGGTGTACGTCCAGTGCGTCAGGTGGGGTCCGCCGAAGGCCGCGGCGAACAGCAGGAGGACGACGAGGAGCCCGGCGAGCGCGGAGCGGCGGGCCAGGAAGCGCCGCAGGACGATGCGGGTCCGTCCCGGCAGAGGGGCCTCGGGCCCGGTGAGGGTGGCGGCCTCGGTGGCCGCCTCCACGGCTGCGGGTGCCGTGTCGGCTGTCATGGCGTCGCCTCTCCTTCAGGTGCGTACGCGCGGGTCGAGCGCCGCGTGCAGGATGTCGGCGAGGAAGCCGGACAGCAGCACGACGACGGCGGCGAAGGCCGAGACGGCGACGACGGAGTTGACGTCGTTCTTGCCTATGGACTCCACCAGCCACTCCCCCATGCCGTGCCAGCCGAAGATGATCTCGGTGAAGGTGGCGCCGGTGAACAGGGCGAGGAAGCCGTAGGAGAAGTAGGTCGACATGGGGATGAGCGCGGTGCGCAGCCCGTGCCGCAGCAGCGTGGTGCGGCGGCTGAGGCCCTTGGCGCGGGCGGTGCGCAGGTAGTCGGCGCCGAGCACGTCGAGCATGGTGTTGCGCTGGTAGCGGCTGTAGGCGGCGAGGGTGACCAGGCCGATGGAGAGCGTCGGCAGCAGCAGGTGGACGCCGCGGTCGCGCAGCGTCGCCAGCAGGCCGCCGTGGAGGTCGGGGTCCTTCTCGCCGGTGAACTGGATGAGGTCGGTGCCCAGGACCGCGTTGAGCTTGATGGCGCCGATCTTGAGGAGGACCGCCAGCAGGAAGGTGGGGGTGGACAGCAGGAGGAAGGAGGCCACGGTCACCGCCCGGTCCGTCAGCCGGTACTGCCGCACGGCCGTCCAGGCGCCGGCGAGGATGCCGCAGACGGTACCGAGGACCGTGCCGGTGATCAGCAGCCGCAGCGAGACGCCCAGGCGCCGGCCGAACTCGGCGGCCACGGAGGTGTCGTCGATGGTCCGGCCGAAGTCGCCGTGGACCGCCCCGCCGAACCAGTGGCCGAGGCGGCCGAGGAGCGGGGTGCGGTCGTTGATGCCGAGGGCGGTGAGGTGGGCGTCGACGGCCGCGGGTGAGGGCGGCGGCCGTCGGTCGGCGAAGTAGGCCCGCGGGTCGAGGGCGGCGGAGGCGAGGAGGTAGGAGAGGCACACGGCCACCACCAACAGGACCACGTAGTAGGCCAGTCTCTTGGCCAGGTAGGCCGTCACGGGCGTCGTCCTCTCGGTGGTCACGTGGGGGGCCGTGCTGTCCTCGGCCTGCTCGGCCACGTGCAGACGATCTTCGTAGCAGAACGTTGCCACGTTGTGAAGGACACATGTCACATGCCAGCAGGCGCTTACGCAGGCGGAGTTGACGCCTTACCATCCCGTTCGACCGGTGTCTCCCGGCGCCGCGCGTCACCGAGACGCCCGCAACGCCTGCCAGTTCACCGGAGGAACCCCATGCCCAGACCTCTGCGGTCCGCAGCCCTCGCCGCCACCGCGACCGCCCTCACCCTCCTGGTGACCGGGTGCGGCTCGTCCGAGGACGGACACGGTGACGCGAAGAAGGGGGCGGCGCCGGCGGTCGGGGCACAGGAGATCAACGCCCAGCCGGCCTCCCGGGTCAGGCAGGGCGGCACCTTCAGGTTCGCGGTCCAGAAGTGGGTGCACCAGTACAACTACTTCCACGTCGACGGCACCGACGGCGACGCGCAGGCCCTGCTGGAGCAGGTCGAGCCGGTGCTGATGCCGCGGGACGCCAAGGGGGTGCCGCACCCCGACCCGAACTTCCTGAAGTCGGCGAAGGTGACCTCCACCAGCCCGCAGGTGGTGACCTACGAGCTGAACCCGAAGGCGAAGTGGTCCGACGGGAAGCAGCTGGGCTACCGCGACTTCCGGCAGCTCTGGCAGGACCTCAACGGCCACGACAGCCGCTACCTGGTGGCCGACAGCACCGGCTACGACCACATCGGGAAGGTGGAGCGGGGGGCGAACGACCAGGAGGTCGTGGTCACCTTCGCCAGGCCCTACGCCGACTGGCAGCGCCTGTTCCGGCCGCTGCTGCCCGCCGCCGGCATCGACACCCCCGAGAAGTTCAACAAGGGCTGGATCGAGAAGTTCCCGATCACCGGCTCCTCCTGGAAGGTCAAGTCGCTCGACAGGACGTCCCAGACGGTCACGATGGTCCCCGACCCGAACTGGTGGGGGCCCAGGCCGAAGCTGGACTCGATGACCTACCGGGCGCTGGGCCAGCAGGCGTGGACCGAGGCGTACCTCAACAAGGAGATCGACGAGGCCCCCGCGATCCTGCCCGAGGACTACAAGCGGCTGGTGAAGGCCCCGGGTACGGCCGTCCGGCGCGGCGCCCGCTGGGACGAGGTGCACCTCACCCTGGGCACCCGCGGCCCGCTGAAGGACCTGAAGGTGCGGCAGGCGCTGGACCTCGCGATCGACCGCAAGGGCATCGTCACGGCCTTCGACAAGGACATCCCGTTCGACGTCGCCACCCTCGACAACCACTTCTTCATGCCCAACCAGGCCGGTTACCAGGCGAACTCCGGCAAGTGGGGCAGGTACGACCTGGCGGCCGCGAAGAAGCTGCTGGACCAGGCGGGCTGGAAGGACAACGGTGAGGGAAAGCCCCGCACCAAGGGCGGCAGGTCGCTGACGCTCGACTACGTGATCACGGCCGGCGGCTCCACCGCCTCCCTGGACCAGGCCCAGATCGTCCAGCAGCAGCTCGGCATGGCAGGGATCAAGGTGCAGATCCAGAAGGTCCCGGACGAGGACTGGTCGGACAAGTACATCGACCGCGGCAACTTCGACCTCACCAGCTTCCGCAACGTCGACCAGATCTTCCCCTCGCAGCTCTACTCGACCTTCCAGCAGCCCAAGGGCGACCAGACCTACCTGAACTTCGGCAGGATCGGCACGCCGCAGATCGACGCGCTGCTGAAGAAGGCCTCCGAGGAGACGGATGTCGCCGCCTCGCACAAGCTGTACAACCAGGCGGACAAGCTGATCTGGGAGCAGGTGCACTCCATCGAGATCTACCAGCGCCCGCAGATACTCGCCGTGCGCAAGAACATGGCGAACTTCGGTGCGCCCGGGCTCGGCGACCTCGACTACGTGACCATGGGCTGGACGAAGTAGGGGCCGAGCAGGGCCGGCCTCCACCGGGGCCGCAGGCGGCCGGAGTCCCGTGACTCCGGC
>NZ_JBHWGP010000059.1:0-26288 GCF_042733155.1 Streptomyces sp. NPDC059740
CCCAAGGACGTCGAACTCGCCGCATAACCCCAGCAACACCAAACCACCCCGAACCCGACAGGGATGCCTTGACGAAAGACATAGAGGCACCCCCCGCGGGCCCGCCCACGACGCGGGCCCCGCCCCCCGTCCCACCGGCGCGTGGTGGATGCGGCCGGCCGGGCGGGGGAGCGGGGCCCGGAAGGGACCCTGCCGCGGGCTACCCCCCGTAGGCGCCGCTGGCCGTCAGCCGGAGGGCCGTGTCGATCAGCGGGACGTGGCTGAAGGCCTGCGGGAAGTTGCCGACCTGGCGCTTGAGGCGCGGGTCCCACTCCTCGGCCAGCAGTCCTAGGTCGTTGCGCAGGGACAGCAGACGCTCGAAGAGCTTGCGCGCCTCCTCGACCCGGCCGATCATCGCGAGGTCGTCGGCGAGCCAGAACGAGCAGGCGAGGAAGGCGCCCTCGTCGCCGGCCAGGCCGTCCACGCCGGCTTCCTCACCGGAGGTCGGGTAGCGCAGCACGAAACCGTCCTCGGTGCCCAGCTCCCGCTGGATCGCCTCGATCGTGCCGATCACCCGCTTGTCGTCCGGCGGCAGGAAGCCCATCTGCGGGATGAGCAGCAGCGAGGCGTCCAGCTCGCGGGAGCCGTAGGACTGGGTGAAGGTGTTGCGCTCCGGGTCGTAGCCCTTCTCGCAGACGTCGCGGTGGATCGCCTCGCGCAGCTCGCGCCAGCGCTCCAGCGGGCCGTCCACGTCACCGGACTCGATGAGCTTGATGGTGCGGTCCACCGCCACCCAGGTCATCACCTTGGAGTGGGTGAAGTGCCGCTTGGGGCCGCGCACCTCCCAGATGCCCTCGTCCGGCTCCATCCAGTGGTCCTCGACCCACTGGATCAGCTTGATCTGGAGCAGCGAGGCGTAGTCGTTGCGGGCCAGCCCCGTCATGTGCGCCAGGTGCAGCGCCTCGGTGACCTCGCCGTAGACGTCGAGCTGCACCTGCCCGGCGGCGCCGTTGCCGACCCGGACCGGGGTGGAGCCCTCGTAGCCGGGCAGCCAGGTCAGCTCGTTCTCGCCCAGCTCACGCTCGCCCGCGATGCCGTACATGATCTGCAGGTTCTCGGGGTCGCCGGCGACCGCGCGCAGCAGCCACTCGCGCCAGGCACGGGCCTCCTCGCGGTAACCGGTGCGCAGCAGCGAGGAGAGGGTGATCGCCGCGTCGCGCAGCCAGGTGAAGCGGTAGTCCCAGTTGCGCATGCCGCCGATGTGCTCCGGCAGCGACGTCGTCGGTGCCGCCACGATGCCGCCGGTCGGCGCGTAGGTGAGCGCCTTCAAGGTGATCAGCGAGCGGACCACGGCGTCGCGGTAGGGGCCGTGGTAGGTGCACTGCGCGACCCACTCGTCCCAGAACGCCTCGGTGGCCGCCAGGGAGTTCTCCGGCTCCGGCTGTGGCGGCGGGCGGTGGTGCGAGGCCTCCCAGCTGATGGTGAAGGCGATCCGCTCACCGGCCGTGACGGTGAAGTCCGAGTAGGTCGTCAGGTTCTCGCCGTAGGTGTCCACCGGTGAGTCCAGCCACACCGAGTCCGGTCCGGCGACGCCGACGGTGCGCCCGTCGACCTTGTGGACCCACGGCACCACCCAGCCGTAGGCGAACCGCAGCCGCAGCGCGGAACGCATCGGCACCCGGCCGCTGACGCCCTCGACGATGCGGATGAGCTGCGGTGCGCCGTCGCGCGGCGGCATGAAGTCGATCACCCGCACGGTGCCGCGCGGGGTGTCCCACTCCGACTCCAGCACCAGCGAGTCGCCGCGGTAGCGACGGCGGTCCGCGGGCTGCGGCGCGCCGTCCTGCGGTGAGACGGGTCCCATCCGCCAGTAACCGTTCTCCTCGGTGCCGAGGAGGGAGGCGAAAATCGCTGGTGAGTCGAAACGGGGCAGACAGCACCAGTCCACCGTGCCGTCACGGCAGACGAGTGCGGCTGTCTGCATATCGCCGATGAGTGCGTAGTCCTCGATGCGCCCGGCCACGTGCATCTCCTGTCAGAACCTGGAGTGACGCCCCCCGTGGGACGTTGATCCTTACCGTCCGCCCATGAAACTTCCTCGAGCGTCAATCCGGAAATCGGGCTGGGGTGGTGCCGCCGGAGGAGGGCTCGATGCGAGTGTCCGAGCAGGATACGACGCTCAGAAGTGAATGGCGCGACTCAAGTGACTACTGAGGTGAGCCGAACGGGTGGCCTGGGTCACCCCGGCTGCTCCAGGCGTGGGCGGACGCAGCCGCCCCGGGTCGCTGATAGCCTGGTACCCCGTGGACCGGTGGGGCCAGCGCGAGCGAACACCCCCGGAACCGCAGCGAAGGCACCCCTGTTGCCGACCCCCATCGCCGGGTCGGGCCGGGCCCGTCGCACCTCGCCACCACGACCACGGGAGTTCCCTCTTGGCCATGCCGAACCGATCGTCCTCGACGACCAAGCACCTCTTCGTCACCGGGGGCGTCGCCTCCTCCCTCGGCAAGGGCCTCACCGCCTCGAGCCTGGGCGCTCTCCTGAAGGCGCGCGGTCTGCGGGTCACGATGCAGAAGCTCGACCCCTACCTCAACGTCGACCCGGGCACCATGAACCCGTTCCAGCACGGCGAGGTGTTCGTCACCAACGACGGCGCCGAGACCGATCTGGACATCGGCCACTACGAGCGCTTCCTCGACGTCGACCTCGACGGGTCGGCCAACGTCACCACCGGCCAGGTCTACTCCACGGTGATCGCCAAGGAGCGGCGCGGCGAGTACCTGGGCGACACCGTCCAGGTCATCCCGCACATCACCAACGAGATCAAGAACCGCGTGCGGCGGCTGGCCACCGACGACGTCGACGTCGTGATCACCGAGGTCGGCGGCACCGTGGGCGACATCGAGTCGCTGCCGTTCCTGGAGACCGTCCGGCAGGTCCGCCACGAGGTCGGCCGCGACAACGTCTTCGTCGTGCACATCTCGCTGCTGCCCTACATCGGCCCCTCCGGCGAGCTGAAGACCAAGCCGACCCAGCACTCGGTCGCGGCCCTGCGCAACATCGGCATCCAGCCGGACGCCATCGTGCTGCGCGCCGACCGCGAGGTCCCCACCGCCATCAAGCGCAAGATCTCGCTGATGTGCGACGTGGACGAGGCCGCCGTCATCGCCTGCCCCGACGCGCCGTCCATCTACGACATCCCCAAGGTCGTCCACACCGAGGGCCTGGACGCCTACGTCGTGCGCAAGCTGGACCTGCCGTTCCGGGACGTGGACTGGAACCAGTGGGACGACCTGCTGGACCGCGTCCACAACCCCGACCACGAGGTGAAGATCGCCCTGGTCGGCAAGTACATCGACCTGCCCGACGCCTACCTCTCGGTGACCGAGGCGCTGCGCGCCGGCGGCTTCGCCAACCGGGCCCGCGTCAAGATCAAGTGGGTCACCTCCGACGACTGCCGCACCGCCGCGGGCGCGAAGAAGCAGCTCGGCGACTGCGACGCGGTGCTCATCCCCGGCGGCTTCGGCGACCGCGGCGTGGACGGCAAGGTCGGCGCCATCACCTACGCCCGCGAGAACAAGCTGCCGCTGCTCGGGCTCTGCCTGGGCCTGCAGTGCGTGGTCATCGAGGCCGCCCGCAACCTCGCCGGCATCGAAGGCGCCAACTCCACCGAGTTCGACCCCGCCGCCACCCACCCGGTGATCTCCACGATGGCCGAGCAGCTGGACATCGTCGCCGGCGAGGGGGACATGGGCGGCACCATGCGGCTCGGCATGTACCCGGCCAAGCTCGCCGAGGGCTCCCTGGTGCGCGAGGCCTACGACAACCAGCCCTACGTCGAGGAGCGTCACCGCCACCGCTACGAGGTCAACAACGCCTACCGCGGTGAGCTGGAGAAGAAGGCCGGCCTGGTCTTCTCCGGGACCTCCCCCGACAACAAGCTGGTGGAGTACGTCGAGTACCCGCGCGAGACGCACCCCTACCTGGTGGCCACCCAGGCCCACCCGGAGCTGCGCTCCCGTCCGACCCGCCCGCACCCGCTCTTCGCCGGGCTGGTGAAGGCGGCCGTGGCACGCCGGACCAGCGTCGACGGCTGAGCGGGAGCCGGTCGGGCGGGGTGGGTGCCCCGCCCCCGCGCCGTGCCGAACCGATACCGTGGACCGGGCGGGACCTCTTTCGGGTCCCGCCCGGTCCGCCCCTTTCCGCGGGGCTTCGCGTCGGAGGGAACAGCGAGAATCATGGGTACGGGCAAGGCCGTCACGGACACCCCCGAGGAATGGCGTGTCGTGACCTCACGGACGCCGTTCACCGGGAAGAAGACCTCGGTGCGCACCGACGAGGTGGTGATGCCCGACGGCTCGACCACCAGCCGCGACTACCAGGTCCACCCCGGCTCGGTGGCCATCCTCGCCCTCGACGAGCAGGACCGGGTGATCCTGGTCCGCCAGTACCGCCACCCCGTCCGCCAGCGGCTGTGGGAGATCCCGGCCGGCCTGCTGGACGTCCCCGGTGAGAACCCGCTGCACGCCGCACAGCGCGAGCTGTACGAGGAGGCCCACGTCAAGGCTGAGGACTGGCGGGTGCTGACCGACGTCTACACCACCCCCGGCGGCTGCGACGAGGCCGTCCGCGTCTTCCTGGCCACCGACCTCTCCGACGTCGAGGGGGAGCGGTTCGCCCCCGAGGACGAGGAGGCCGACATGGAGCTGGCCCGCGTCCCACTCGCCGACCTCCTGACCCGGGTGTTCGCCGGTGAGCTGCACAACAACTGCCTCGTGGTCGGGGTCCTCGCGCTCCACGCGGCCCGCACCGGCGCACCGCCGGGCGGCCTGGACGCACTGCGAGGGGCCGACGCCCCCTGGCCGGCCCGGCCGTACCAGAGCTGACCCCGGGCGGCCCGGACGGATCCGATCGTCGGATCAGCCGAAAGGGTGAGGTGGCAGCCGCGCGCCGCCACCCGCCTGACGGGCCGTCAACTACGCTCGTGGCGGTCCCGTCCGCGTTCGCGGCGGGCTGGTATCAGGAGTCCTTGCGCAACGGGTGTCCGATCGACCCGCGGCGTCCGGTGCCGTGCATCGCCGGGCGGTGGGGGTTTCCCGGCCGGAGGCTGCGGGAGGGAGCCCTCGTACGGGGCGTGTCCGGGCGACCGGCGGTAACGCGGCCCGGGGCACATCCCGGGCGAGGTCCGGGCCGGACGGCCCTCGCGCAAGGACACCTCAGGCAGGCGGACGGGAGCTGACCCGTGACGGATCAGGCGGTGGGACCCGAGCACCCCGGGACGGACCGCGAACCGGCCGCGCCCCCACCGCCCGCCGCCGGCGCGGCGGCCCCCGCAGCCCCCACCGTCCCGGGCCAGGCGTCCGGCGGCCGGCGCACCCCCCGGGTGCCCCGCAGCCGCTCCGAGACCGGCCGGGAGGTTCCGCTGGGGCGGGAGCGCGAGGTGGCGGGCCTCCTCGCCGACATCGAACGCACCGGGCTCGACACCCTCGCCGGCCGGCGCGGCGCCCGCAGCCGCATCCTCCTCATCGCCGGCGCCCCCGGGTCGGGTCGCACCACGCTCGCCGAGGAACTCCTCGCCGAGGTCGCCGCCGACTACCCCGACGGGGTCCTGCGCGCCGTGCTGAGCACGCCCGACGGCCGCCCCGCCGACCTGGCGCGGGTGGCCCGGGACCTCCTCGCCAACCTGGGAGCGCCCCTGGTCGCCGGCGCCGACGAGGACGAGGTCACCCAGGCCCTGCGCGACGCCCTCACCGGCCGCCGCGCCGTCCTCCTGCTGGACGACGCCGCCGGAGCGGACCAGGTGCACACCCTGCTGCCGGACAGCCCCGGCTGCCTGGTCCTGGTGATCTCCGAAGGGCCGCTGACCGGGATCACCGACGTGCGGCCCTGCACCCTGGGCGGGCTGGAGCGCGGGCCTGCCGTGACCCTGCTGGCCCGGCGCGCCGGCTCGACCCGGATCACCGTCGACCCCTGCTCGGCGGAGGAGGTCGTGGAGGAGTGCGCCGGACTGCCCGCCGCCCTCCGGCTGGCGGCGGGGTGGCTGGCCGCCCGGCCCATGGCCTCGGTGGCCGACCTGTTGCGCGGGCTGCGCGCGGCGGAGCCGCCCGGTCGGCCCGCGGCGGCGGCCCGCCCCATCGCCCGGGCGCTCACCCTGGTGGTGGCGGGGCTGCCGGCGACCACGGCCCGGCTCGCCCGGCTGCTGGCCCTGGCCCCCGCCGGGCTCGTCGACGCGCACGTGGCCGCAGCCCTGGTCGGCGTCTCGGTCGCGGACGCCGACGCCGCACTCGCGGAACTGACCCGCCGCGGCATGCTCGACGCCCTGCCCGAGGACGGCACCGAACACCGCCGCTACCGGGTGCCCGGCGCCCTCGCCCCGCTGCTGGCGGACCTGCTGGCCGACCGGGAGCGGCCGGCCGAGACCGAGGTGGCGCGCGCCCGGATGCTGGAACGTCTGGTGCGGCTGCTCCGCTCGTGCCGGGCCGTGACCCGGCCGCCGGGTTCCGCGGCCCGCCGGCACGCGGCTGCCCTGCCCCGGGCACTGCGCTTCCCCTCCGCCGCGGCGGCGGCCGGATGGCTGGAGAGCCGGCGGGTCCTCCTGCTGGAGGCCGCCCGCTGCGCGGTCACCGAGGGCGAGCTGGAGACCCTCGACCGCCGCCTGGTGTCCGCGCTGGTGGGCGCCCTCCTCGCGCACCGCGGCGCGGCGGGCGCCGCCCCCGACCTGTACGGGCTGCACAGCCTGGTGCTCCAGGTCGCCGAACGCCGCAACCTGCCGGCCGAGGGCGCCGCGGCCCTGCTCAACCTCGGCGACCTCGACGTGCGCGCGGGCCGCCTGGCCCAGGCGCTGCCGCGCTACCGCAGGGCGCTGGACGCCGCCCGCCGGGTGCCCGACCCGGCAGCCGAGGGCCGTGCCCTGGAGTCGCTGGGGGAGACGTACGCACGCTGCGAGGACTGGCAGCGCGCGGCCGACTGGTACGGGCGGGCGCTGGAGCTGCGCCAGGCCCGGGGGGAGGAGACGGACGAGGCGCGGCTGCACGAACGGCTGGCGGCGGCGCTGGCGGCCGCGCACCGCTGGGAGGAGGCCCTGCGCTCCTGGCGTTCGGCCGCCGGCACCCACCGGCGCCTCGGCGACCTCGCCGGGCAGGCCCACGCCCTGGTGGCCGCGGCGGCCGTGCTGGAGAAGGCCGGCCGGCCCTCGGACGCCCTGCGGACCTGCCAGGAGGCTCTGCGGCTGGCCCGCGAGGCGGCGGTGCCCGAGGCCGTCGGCGCCGCCCACCTGCGGATCGCCGAGCTGCTGCCCGTCCTCGGTGACGAGGAGGGCGCCCGGCGCCACCGTGAGCGCGGCATCCGGCTGCTGTCCCCCGCGTCCGCGCCCGCACCCCCCGCCTCCGAGGGCGCGCCGCAGCGGCCCGAGGGGCCGGACGGGACCGGGCCGTCGGCCGGTGAGAGCGCCGAGGGTGAGGGGGAGGCGACGGATAACGGCGCCCGGGCCGCAGAGGGCGTGCGTGCCGTGGTGACGGGCGCCGGCGCGGGCGAGGAGGCGCTTCACACCGTCGAAAGCACCTCGCCAACCCCAGGCGACCTGCGAAATCGGTAGTACCTCGCCGGGAACTTATTCCTTTGCAAGGCTAGACAACGGCAGCTCCTTCAATACACTGGATTCGAACGCGGTCGTTCGCGGCAGCTCCGACATGTCGGCATGTCGGGCGCTTCCTCCCGTGTTCCGCGTGTTCGTGCGTGGTCCGGCGCATCGCCCCGGCCGCGCCCGCCCCCTCCGCAATCCCCCATGACAAGGACCGTGATCGACGTGAAGGTCGGCATTCCCCGCGAGGTCAAGAACAACGAGTTCCGCGTGGCGATCACGCCCGCCGGAGTCCACGAGCTGGTGCGAGGCGGCCACCAGGTCGTCGTGGAACGGAACGCGGGGCTGGGGTCCTCCATCACCGACGAGGAGTACACCGGCGCCGGGGCCGAGATCCTCGACTCCGCGGACGAGGTCTGGGCCGCCGCCGACCTGCTGCTCAAGGTCAAGGAGCCGGTCGCGGAGGAGTACCACCGCCTCCGCAAGGACCAGACCCTCTTCACCTACCTGCACCTGGCCGCCTCCCGTGAGTGCACCGACGCGCTCCTGGACTCGGGCACCACCGCGATCGCCTACGAGACGGTCGAGACCGCGGGCCGCCAGCTCCCGCTGCTGGCGCCGATGTCGGAGGTCGCCGGCCGCATCGCGCCGCAGGTGGGCGCGTACCACCTGATGCGTTCCGCCGGGGGCCGCGGCGTGCTGCCGGGCGGTGTGCCCGGTGTCGCCGCCGGCCGTGCCGTGGTCATCGGCGGCGGTGTGTCCGGCTGGAACGCCACGCAGATCGCCGTGGGCATGGGCTTCCACGTCACCCTGCTCGACAAGGACGTCAACAAGCTGCGCGAGGCGGACCGGATCTTCGGCACGAAGGTGCAGACCGTGGTCTCCAACGCCTACGAGCTGGAGCGGGCCGTGCTGCAGGCGGACCTGGTCATCGGCGCGGTCCTCATCCCGGGTGCGAAGGCGCCGAAGCTGGTCACCAACGAGCTGGTGTCCCGGATGAAGCCCGGAAGTGTCCTTGTCGACATCGCGATCGACCAGGGCGGCTGCTTCGAGGACTCCCGTCCGACCACGCACGCCGAGCCGACCTTCACCGTCCACGACTCGGTCTTCTACTGCGTGGCCAACATGCCCGGCGCGGTTCCCAACACCTCCACCCACGCCCTGACCAACGCGACGCTGCCCTACGTGGTGGAGCTCGCCAACCGCGGCTGGACCGAGGCGCTGCGCCGTGACCCGGCGCTGGCCAAGGGGCTCAACACCCACCGCGGCAAGGTCGTCTACCCCTCCGTGGCGAGCGCCCACGGCATGACCGCGACGGAGCTGGCGGCCGTCCTGGGCTGACGTCAACCCGCCGCAGGCGACCGCGTGGACGGTCGGCACATCGACACCGTCCGCGTCAACACCGCGCGTCAACCCGTTTTCATCGGCCGGGCCTCCGGGAGGGGGCCCGGCCGGCGTCGTGCGGGGGCACGTACGGGGCAGGGGGAGGACGAAAGATCGTCAACTCGCCGAGAACGTAGCGCTTTAACCGATTCGCACACCCACGGAACCTCGCAGTGCGTGGTCTTGCACCCTTGACACCGCGGTGTTCGGTTACCGACACATCGTGCCGGGTCCGGTGGATTGTGTTGCTGCGGACGGCCGACACGCCATAGAGTCGCAAACCGTCGGCATGGTGCCACGCTGACCTATCGATAAGTTTCCTGGTCACTCTCAAGGAGGTAAGACGACTTGTGAATGAGTCGACATTTACTCCCGGAGGTGCTCAGCCAGGATCGGTTGCGCGGGGCCAGGACCCCTCGGGGCTCAAGGCTGTCGGCTCCGTAGCGGTTCACACCTTCGCCTCCCACCAGAGCACGTCAACGACAGCCCACCAGAGCATGGACGGCCACCACGTGAACGCGCAGGCCGGCGAGCAGGGCGGCTACGAATCCACCCGCCTCGCCGACTACGACGACCTGCCCGACGGGCACTTCTACGACCCGGATGCCGAGTACGAGCCGGACCCCGAGTACGCGGCCACCCTCGCGCCCGACGCGGCGCGGCAGCGACGCGAGCGCATCGGCCCGACCGGGCGCCCCCTGCCGTACTTCCCCATCCCCGGACCGCTCAACGAGCACGGCCCGGCCAAGATCATCGCAATGTGCAACCAGAAGGGCGGGGTCGGCAAGACCACCTCGACCATCAACCTGGGCGCCGCCCTCGCCGAGTACGGACGCCGCGTGCTCCTGGTCGACTTCGACCCGCAGGGCGCCCTCTCCGTCGGCCTCGGCGTCAACCCGATGGAACTGGACCTGACGGTCTACAACCTGCTCATGGAGCGGGGGATGGCCGCCGACGAGGTGCTGCTGAAGACCGCGGTCCCCAACATGGACCTGCTCCCCAGCAACATCGACCTCTCCGCCGCCGAGGTGCAGCTCGTCAGCGAGGTGGCGCGGGAGTCCACCCTCCAGCGGGCGCTGAAGCCGCTGCTGGCCGACTACGACTACATCGTCATCGACTGCCAGCCCTCGCTCGGCCTGCTGACCGTCAACGCGCTGACGGCCGCGCACAAGGTGATCGTCCCGCTGGAGTGCGAGTTCTTCGCGCTGCGCGGTGTGGCGCTGCTGACCGAGACGATCGAGAAGGTGCAGGAGCGGCTCAACCCGGAGCTGGAGCTCGACGGCATCCTGGCGACCATGTACGACTCCCGTACGGTCCACAGCCGGGAGGTGCTGGCCCGGGTGGTCGAGGCCTTCGACGACCACGTCTACCACACCGTCATCGGACGCACCGTCCGTTTCCCCGAGACGACCGTCGCGGGTGAACCGATCACCACCTACGCCTCCAACTCCGTCGGCGCCGCCGCCTACCGCCAGCTCGCCAGGGAGGTGCTCGCCCGGTGTCACGCCGAGTGAGTCTGCCGGGAGCCGACGAACTGTTCCGTACCACCGGGGGGATGCCGCTCCAGTCGTCGGCCCCGAAGGCGCCCAAGCAGGCCCGGCCGGCGAACGGCACGAGCCCCCAGGCGGGGGGTGCGGGCGCAGCCGAGACGCCCCGCGTTCCCGCGCCGGCGGGCGAACCCGACCCGGCCCAGCCGGCCGCCGAACAGCACGAGGGCCCGACGAGGGCCGCAGGCACCACCGGCGGTGAACACCCGGCCGCCACCGCCCCGGCGGAGCACGCCGGCCGGGAGTCCTCCGCCGCCGAGCGGGCCCGCAGCCGGCGCCGCCAGGCCGAGGGGCCGGCGGCCGGGTCCGCGCCGGCCGCCGCAGCCCAGCCCCGGCGCCGTGGCCGCGGCGCCAACCGCCGCCCCAGCGGCCGGGAACGCCACGACGAGAAGATCACCGTCTACGTCTCCGCCGAAGAACTGATGGACCTCGAACACGCGCGGCTGGTGCTCCGCGGCGAACACGGCCTCGCCGTGGACCGCGGACGCATCGTGCGGGAGGCCGTCGCCGTCGTCCTGGCCGACCTGGAGTCGCGGGGCGAGGCCAGCATCCTGGTGCGGCGCCTGCGCGGACGCTGAGGCGCCCAGGGGCCCGCCTCCCAGCGGCCCGGACCGGCGTCCGCCGCCCGGCCAGAGATGCCGGACCGCGGACCGGCCGGACACGGCGGGGGGCCGGCCGGGCCCGGCAGCTGCGCGCACCGCCGGGAGCGCCCCGGACCAGGGGCCGCCCGGGGTGGGAGACCGCCCCCGCGCACCCGCGAGCGGTACGTTCGACATGTCACCCTCGCGGCCGGGCGCACCCCGCCCACCCTGACCTTGGACCGCCATGCCCACCACGCACGACGACGCCCCCGAGCCCCCCGCCCGGGGTGGCCGGCGTCCCCTGGGCCGCGGTCCCGGCACGCACGCGGCGGCTCCCCGGGCGGCCACCCCGCGCCCCCAGCCCACGCCCACACCCCCCGCCGGCCCCGAGGACCCCGCCGGCGGCGACCCGGTTGCCCGGGGGAACGCCGTGGCGGCCCACGGCCCCGGCCTCGCGGAGTTGCCGCCGCAGCCCGTCGCGCCCCCCGGCCCGCCGGAGCCCGCCCCGCAGGGCCCGCCGGACGCGCCGGCCCCGGACGCACCCCTGGCGCCGCCCCGGGCACGGGTCCCCCGAGCGGACGCCCCGGAGGCGAGCGCGCCCCGGAACGCCGCCGAGCCGGAGGCCGAGGGGCCGGACGCCGCGGAGCCGGGAGCCGCCGAGCCGTCCGCCGCGGGGCAGGCCGCCCCGGCGGCGGACGGTGCGGCCGAGGACACCGCCGAGGGCGCGGCCGACGGCCGGTTCACCGTCCGGCTCGCCAACTTCGAGGGCCCCTTCGACCTCCTCCTCCAGCTCATCTCCCGGCACAAGCTGGACGTCACCGAGGTCGCCCTGTCCAAGGTGACGGACGAGTTCATGGCGCACATCCGGGCCATGGGGACGGACTGGGACCTCGACCAGACCACCGAGTTCCTGGTCGTCGCGGCCACCCTCCTCGACCTCAAGGCGGCACGGCTGCTGCCCGCGGCCGAGGTCGAGGACGAGGCCGACCTGGCGCTGCTGGAGGCCCGCGACCTGCTCTTCGCCCGGCTGCTGCAGTACCGCGCCTACAAGACCATCGCCGACGTCTTCGCCGAGCGCCTGGCGGACGAGGCGCGCCGCCACCCCCGCACCGTCGGCCTGGAGCCGCACCACGCCGAGCTGCTGCCCGAGGTGGTCATCTCCATCGGCCCCGAGGGGTTCGCCCGGCTCGCCGTCAAAGCGATGCAGCCCCGGCCCCGGCCCCAGGTGTACGTCGACCACATCCACGCCCCGCTGGTGAGCGTCCGGGAACAGGCCGAGGTCGTCGTCGCGCGGCTGCGGGAGTGCGGCGAGGCAGCCTTCGCGGACCTGGTCGCCGACACCGACGACACCCTGACGGTCGTCGCCCGCTTCCTGGCCCTGCTGGAGCTCTACCGGGAGCGGGTCGTCGCCCTGGAGCAACCGGAGGCGCTGGGGGCGCTGACCGTCCGCTGGACCGGCGAGGACGGTGCGACGGTGCGGGTCACCGACGAGTTCGACCAGGAGTCGCGGGCCGGCGGGCGCCCCGGCGACGAGACGAGGAACGAGGAGGGGACATGACGACCTCGGACGGCACACCCCCCGGCCCGGCGGCCCCGGACGGCACCGCCCCCGGCCCGGCGGCCCCCGGCGGGACCGCGCCGCCGGGCGACGGACCCGCCGGCGCCCCGGCCACGGAACCGGCGCGGCTGCCGGAGCAGGCCGGGGCCCCGGAGGCCGCGGAGGCGCCGGAGGCCGAGGAGGCGCCGGCCGGAGCGCTGGGCCTCGCGGAGCTGGCGCTGCGGCCCGCCCTGGAGGCCGTGCTCATGGTCGTCGACGAACCGGCCACCGAGGAGCACCTGGCCAAGGTGCTCCAGCGCCCCCGCCGCCAGGTGGCGCTCGCGCTGCGCGAGCTGTCCGACGACTACACCCGGGAGGGCCGGGGCTTCGACCTGCGGCTGGTGGCCGGAGGCTGGCGCTTCTACACCCGTCCCGAGTACGCCGACGCCGTCGAGAGCTTCGTCCTGGACGGCCAGCAGGCCCGGCTGACCCAGGCCGCGCTGGAGACTCTGGCGGTCGTCGCGTACCGTCAGCCGGTCAGCCGTTCCCGGGTCTCCGCCGTCCGCGGCGTCAACTGCGACGGGGTGATGCGCACCCTGCTCCAGCGCGGACTGGTGGAGGAGGCGGGCACGGAACCCGAGACAGGTGCGATCCTGTACAGGACGACGAACTACTTCCTGGAGCGGATGGGGCTGCGCGGTCTGGACGAGCTGCCGGAGCTCGCGCCCTTCCTCCCCGAGGTGGACGCGGTCGAGGGCGACTCCCAGGAGGGCGTGCCGTCGTTCGACGTGGACGACAACAGTGACACGTGAGACCGCTCACGCGACCCGCCAGGGGCCGTAGGGGTGGGCCAGAGACTGACCAGACGGGTTTAACGGACTTTTCGATGCGAAGCAGCGGCAGGAACAGCGGGAACCGCAACTACCGGGGCGCGGGCAACCAGCGCGACGACAACCAGAAGCGTGCGGGCCGTCCCCGTCCCGAGGAGCGCCGCTACGACGTGGGCGAGGGCGGTCGCGGCCAGGGCGGCGAGGACGCGCGCCGCGGCCGCGGCGAGGCGGCGCGCGGCGGAGCCAAGGGCGGCCCGAAGCAGGGTGCCAAGCAGGGCGGCGCCAAGCGCACCGGGCCCAAGGGCGGCGGCAGGCCGGGCCAGGGCGGCGGCCGTCCGGGGCCGGCCAGGCCCCGCGAGTACGACGCGCAGATCGAGGAGCGCAACCGGGCCCGGCACAACAAGCCGCAGGTCAAGCTCCCGAAGACGTTCGGCGACCAGGAGGGCGAGCGGCTCCAGAAGGTGCTGGCCCGCGCGGGCCTGGGCTCCCGCCGGGCCTGCGAGGAACTCGTCGACCAGGCGAGGGTCGAGGTCAACGGACGCATCGTGACCGAGCAGGGCCTGCGCGTGGACCCGGACAAGGACGAGATCAAGGTCGACGGCCTCACCGTCGCCACCCAGTCCCACCTCTTCTTCGCGCTGAACAAGCCGGCGGGCGTCGTCTCCACCATGGAGGACCCCGACGGGCGGCAGTGCCTGGGCGACTACGTCACCAACCGCGAGACGCGCCTGTTCCACGTCGGCCGGCTGGACACCGAGACCGAGGGCATCATCCTGCTCACCAACCACGGTGAGCTCTCCCACCGCCTGACCCACCCGCGCTACGGCGTGACCAAGACCTACCTTGCCGCCATCCAGGGCCCGCTCCCGCGGGACCTGGGCAAGCAGCTCAAGAACGGCATCGAGCTGGAGGACGGCTACGCCCGCGCCGACAACTTCCGCGTCGTGGAGAACACCGGCAAGAACTACCTCGTCGAGGTCACCCTCCACGAGGGGCGCAAGCACATCGTGCGCCGCATGCTCGCCGAGGCCGGCTTCCCGGTCGACAAGCTGGTGCGCACCGCCTTCGGGCCCATTGCCCTGGGCGACCAGAAGTCCGGCTGGCTGCGGCGCCTGACCAACACCGAGGTCGGCATGCTGATGCGCGAGGTCGACCTGTAACAGCCGGCCCGGTGGATGCCGCCGCCCGCCCGGGGCCCCGGGGTACCGGGCGGGCGGCAGATCCGCGAGCCGTTGCCGCGGGCCCGTCAGGCCCCGGCAGAGCCCGTCAGGCCCCGGCCGACCGGCGGCGGACCGCGCGCAGGAACGCCTCCACCCGGTCGCGGTCCGGGTGCGGGGGAAGGGGCGAGGTGAGCGCCGCCTCGGCCACCTCGCGCCGCAGGTCCTCGGCGCGCGCCGCCACGTACGCCGGGTCCAGCTCGCCGGCCCGCACCGCCAGCAGCTCCTCGCGGGCCGGCCCGACGTCCAGCGTCAGCTCACCCGTGCGCAGCAGGTCACGGCAGGTCAGCAGGGTCCGGAGCAGGTGCAGCGCGTGCTTGGGGCGGGGCGGGCGGCCGGCGCTGCGGTCCGCCGCCAGCCTGGCCTGCTGCCGGTCCGCGTAACCGGTGAAGGTGCCGGCCGCCGCCCGCGAGAGGAAGGCGCCGCGCAGGTCCAGCAGGGCGCGGCCGGTCTCGTCGGCGTACTCGAGGAGTGGGGAGAACAGGCACTCCAGGACGGTCGGGTTCGAGCGCAGCGCCAGGTGCAGGAAGCGCTCCAGCTCCCAGGAGAACTCCTCGGGCCGCGGGCCGGTCAGGTGCGCGGGTGGCTTGTCCAGACCCCAGAAGGACGCGGTCGGCGCGAGATAGACGCCGCGCCGGTCGGTGTCGCTGTCCGGCATCGCCAGCCCCTGGGCACGCGAGCCCGTCACCCAGGTGAGGACCGTGTGCCGCTCCACCAGATGCAGCGGGCCGGGGGTGCGCTCACCGCAGCAGGCAGGGTGGGGGACGGGGGCGTGCCGGTCAGGCGCGGCGTCCGGCGTCCGCCGTGGCGAGGACGGGACGGCCGGGTGGTGGCGGGGCCCGGCGGCCGGGCTGTTCGCGGGCATGCGCGTCATCCTGGCGCCTGGGGGAGGTGCAGTCACCCGGGTTTCGGCCCGCGGCCGGCCCGCTCGGACCGGCGAGGCCGCCTGGCCGGGACGCCGATAGGCTGACTTCCCGGCACGGCGCCCGGCCCGCCGGCTGCGTGGCCGGCCGCACCCCGCGCCCCCGCACGGCAGTGAGGAAACACAGTGAGGACCGCCCTCGTCATCGGCACGGGCCTGATCGGCACCTCGGTCGCCCTGGCCCTGCGTTCCCGCGGCGTGGAGGTCCACCTCCGCGACCACGACCCCGCGCAGGCCCGCACCGCCGCCTCGCTCGGCGCGGGCGTCACCGACGAACCGGCCGGCCCCGTCGACCTCGCCGTGGTGGCGGTGCCGCCCGCCCATGTCGCCGCCTCCCTCGCCGACGCGATGCGCCAGGGCGCCGCCCGTGCGTACCTGGACGTCGCCAGCGTCAAGGGCGGCCCCCGCCGCGAGCTGGCGGCCGTGGCCGAGAAGGAGGGACTGGACCTCTCCCGCTACCTGGGGACCCACCCGATGGCCGGCAAGGAGCGCTCCGGGCCGCTCGCCGCCACCGCCGACCTCTTCGAGGGCCGCCCCTGGGTCCTCACCCCGCCACCCGCCGGCGACACCGCCGTGCTCAACCTCGCACTGGAGCTGGTCGCGCTCTGCTCGGCGGTGCCGGTGGTCATGGACCCCGACGCCCACGACCGGGCGGTGGCGCTCGTCTCCCACACCCCGCAACTGGTCTCCAGCCTCGTCGCGGCCCGGCTGGCGGACGCCGACGAGACGGCCGTGCGGCTGTGCGGCCAGGGCATCCGCGACGTGACCCGGATCGCGGCCTCCGACCCGCGGATGTGGATCGACATCCTCTCCGCCAACCCCGGTCCGGTCGCCGACGTCCTCGCCGACCTCGCCACCGACCTCGACGAGACGGTGCAGGCGCTGCGGGCCCTGCAGTCCTCCGACGACGCGGAGCGGACATCGGGCGGCGACGGCGTCGCGGACGTGCTGCGCCGCGGCAACGCCGGCCGCGAGCGCGTGCCCGGCAAGCACGGTGCCGCGCCCGCCGCCTACGAGACCGTCGCCGTGCACATCGGCGACCAGCCGGGCGAGCTGGCCCGCATCTTCGCCGACGCGGGGCGGGCCGGGGTCAACATCGAGGACGTCCGGATCGAGCACGCCACCGGCCAGCAGGCGGGCTTCATCCAGCTCTTCGTCGAGCCCTCCGCCGCCCCCGACCTGACGGCGTCCCTGCGCGACCGCGGCTGGTCGATCCGCCGGTAGCCGCAGCCCGGAACCGGTCCGCGAGGCCCGCGACCGGCGGCCGGGACCTGGGGGACGGCCCCGCGCGTGGTTCGGCGCCGGCCGGTGTCCGCCCTGCCGGCGGGGACGGGCCGTGGCACGGGTCACGTCCGGCCCTCCCCGCCCCCCGGCCGCACGGCACGGGCGCCCGGCAGGGTCCAGTAACCTTGTTCCAGACCGCCACGCCGCCGTATCGTCGCCCCCCGCTCCCGCCCCGGGTGACACCCCCGTGCTCCAGAAAGGTGCCAGCACCGTGGAAACCGTCGACCGGACCGCCCCGGCCGCAGTGATCGTCGCCATCGACGGACCCGCGGGCACCGGCAAGTCCAGCACCTCCAAGGCCGTAGCGGCCAGGCTCGGACTCGGCTACCTGGACACCGGCGCCCAGTACCGGGCGATCACCTGGTGGATGCTGTCCAACGGGATCGACGTCCGCGACGCCTCGGCCGTGGCCGACGCGGCGGGCAAGCCGGTCATCGTCTCCGGCACCGACCCGGCCGCGCCCGCCATCACGGTGGACGGTGCCGACGCCGCCGGGCCGATCCGCAGCCAGGAGGTCACCGGCGCGGTCAGCGCGGTCAGCGCCGTTCCCGAGGTGCGCACCCTCATCACCGACCTGCAGCGCTCCATCGCCAAGGAGGCGCCGGCCGGCATCGTGGTCGAGGGCCGCGACATCGGCTCCACGGTGCTGCCGGACGCCGACCTGAAGATCTTCCTGACCGCCTCGCCCGAGGTGCGTGCCGCCCGCCGCAGCGGGGAGCTGAAGGGCAAGGACGCCGCCGACCTCGCCGCCACGCAGGCGGCGCTCGCCGCGCGGGACGCCGCCGACTCCAGCCGCAAGACCTCGCCGCTGGCGAAGGCCGAGGACGCGGTGGAGGTCGACACCTCCCTCCTCAACCTCGACCAGGTCGTCGAGGCCGTGGTCGCGCTCATCGAGGAGAAGCGGGCGGCCAAGTGACCGAACCCGGCAGCGCGCCCGGCGCGCGGGGCGCCGCCGTCGGCCGCCGCATCGGCATCGGCCTGATGTACGGCCTGTGGCGGCCCCGGGTCCTCGGGGCCTGGCGGGTGCCGGCCGCCGGGCCGGTGATCCTCGCGGTCAACCACACGCACAACGTCGACGGTCCGATGCTCATGGGCACGGCCCCCCGGCCGGTGCACTTCCTCATCAAGCAGGAGGCGTTCGCCGGGGCCCTCGGCTCCTTCCTGGACGCCATCGGCCAGGTGAGCGTGGACCGCACCGGGACCGACCGCCATGCCGTGACCGCGGCCCTCGGCGTCCTGGACCGCGGCGGCGTCCTCGGCATCTTCCCCGAGGGCACCCGGGGCGCGGGGGACTTCGCGTCCCTGCGCGGCGGGCTGGCGTACTTCGCCCTGCGGTCGGGCGCACCGGTGGTGCCGGTGGCCGTGCTCGGCACCGCCGAGCGGGCGGGACGCATGGTGCCCGCGCTGCCGCCGCTGCGCTCCCGGGTCGACGTCGTCTTCGGTGACCCCTTCGACGCCGGCGACGGCAGCGGCCGCCGCACCCGTACCGCCCTCGACGCCGCAACGGTGCGCATCCAGCAGCAGCTGACCGCGCACCTGACCGAGGCCAGACGCCTGACCGGGCGCTGACCGACCCGTAGCAGTGGGCCCCGATCCGGCGCCCACCGACCAGAGACGAAGAACGAGGAACGACTTCATGGACGACCAGAACCCCGGTGGGGACGAGCACGGCGCGCTGGGCGACGCCGAGTACGCGGAGTTCATGGAGCTCGCCGCGCAGGAGGGCTTCGACCTGGAGGAGGTCGAGGGCGACATCGCCGCCGCGGGCCACGGCCCGCTGCCGATCCTCGCCGTCGTCGGCCGCCCCAATGTCGGCAAGTCGACACTGGTGAACCGCTTCATCGGCCGCCGCGAGGCCGTCGTCGAGGACAAGCCGGGCGTCACCCGGGACCGGGTCACCTATGAGGCGGAGTGGAACGGCCGCCGCTTCAAGGTCGTCGACACCGGCGGCTGGGAGCAGGACGTCCTCGGCATCGACGCCTCCGTCGCCATGCAGGCCGAGTTCGCCATCGACGCGGCCGACGCCGTCGTCTTCGTCGTGGACGCGAAGGTCGGCGCGACCGACACCGACGAGGCCGTCGTGAAGCTGCTGCGCCGGGCCGGGAAGCCCGTGGTGCTCGCCGCGAACAAGGTCGACGGGCCCTCCGGCGAGGCGGACGCCGCCTACCTGTGGTCCCTGGGCCTGGGCGAGCCGCACCCCGTCTCCGCGCTGCACGGCCGCGGCACCGGCGACCTGCTCGACGCCGCCCTGGACGCGCTGCCCGAGGCGCCCCTGCAGACCTTCGGCACCACCCTGGGCGGGCCCCGCCGCATCGCGCTCATCGGCCGCCCCAACGTCGGCAAGTCCTCTCTGCTGAACAAGGTCGCGGGCGAGGAGCGGGTCGTCGTCAACGAGCAGGCCGGCACCACCCGCGACCCGGTCGACGAACTCGTCGAGATCGCCGGCAGGACCTACCGCTTCGTCGACACTGCGGGCATCCGCCGGCGGGTCCACCTCCAGGCGGGCGCCGACTACTACGCCTCCCTGCGTACCGCAGCGGCCGTGGAGAAGGCCGAGGTCGCCGTCGTCCTCATCGACGCCAGCGAGTCCATCAGCGTCCAGGACCAGCGCATCATCACCATGGCCGTCGAGGCGGGCCGCGCCCTGGTGATCGCGTACAACAAGTGGGACACCCTCGACGAGGAGCGCCGCTTCTACCTGGAGCGGGAGATCGAGCGCGACCTCGTGCAGGTGCCGTGGGCGATGCGCGTCAACGTCTCGGCCCGTACCGGGCGGCACATGGAGAAGCTGGTGCCCGCCATCGAGACGGCGATCGAGGGCTGGGAGACCCGGGTGCCTACCGGGCGGCTCAACGCCTTCCTCGGCGAGATCGTGGCCTCCCACCCGCACCCGGTCCGCGGCGGCAAGCAGCCCCGCATCCTCTTCGGCACCCAGGCCGGCACCAAGCCGCCGCGCTTCGTGCTGTTCGCCTCCGGCTTCCTGGAGGCCGGCTACCGCCGCTTCGTGGAGCGGCGACTGCGGGAGGAGTTCGGCTTCGAGGGCACGCCGATCCACGTCTCGGTCCGGGTGCGCGAGAAGCGCGGCGCCAAGCCCAGGAAGTAGCGGAGCGCGGGCAGGGCGCCACCGCCCACCCACCGCACCCGCAACGGAAGCCGACGGGCCCGGCCACGGACGGACCGACAGGTCCTCGTGGCCGGGCCCGCCGGCTTCTCGCACGCCGTCGCGGCGTCAGTGACCGGGTGACCGGCCCTCGCGGCCCCGGCCCGTGGGCAGCGCGGCCGGGGCCGCGGTACGGGTGTAGTGGGCCTGGGCGCGCAGCGAGGTGGTGCCGGCGTCCCAGCGGCCACCGGCCGTCGGCGTGGTGCGCCAGATCGCCCGCATCGCCTCCGCGCTGAGCTCCTCCTCGCCCGTGCGGTCGCCGGGCAGGGCCCGGAAAGCCCGGCGGTACTCCGCGTAGAGCTCGTCGAAGATGGGCGTAGCCGGGTACGGGTCCGACGGTCGGCCGCGGGACGACGCGTCCTGCGAAGGGCGCATGGCCGGGATCGCATAGCCGTAGGAGAGTCGCGAGGGGTCGTATGAGTGCACGTCAGTGCCAACGACCCGATCGGCCTCGGGATGCGGCCCGGCCTGCGCCGACTCCTCGCGGGTGAGCCGCGGGCGGGTGGTGGTGGCCATGGGAACGGCCTCCCCGGGCCTGCTCAGGTGCCCGCGAGCGGCATGGCGGCGGCCACCAGCTCACCCCGGGCGGCGGCCTTCTCCATGGCCTCGCGCATCAGGTCCTCCCGCGGCTGATGCCCGATGGCCCCGGCCGGCGCGGCGTACACCAGTACGATGCCCGTGCGGTTGGCGGCGGCCCGCCAACCGTCGGTGACGGCGAGCGGCTGGTGCGCCTGCCACCACGCCGTCTGGGTGCCCTCGGGCGTCGGCTGGAGCACGGCGTGCAGCCGGCCCACGGCCAGCAGCACCGACCAGCCCTCGTTGCCGCCCGGCAGCACCGCCATGTCGTCGACCGGTGCGAAACCCTGCTCGGTGAGGAGATCGAGGAACTCGTCCTCGGTGGCCGAGGAGCCGGGGCGCACGATCGCCCCGCTGGGCTCCACCACCAGGGCGGGCCGCAACTCGTTCTCCACCAGCACCAGTCCGCAGGTGATGCCGAGGGTGGCCTGGCGGGGGTCGGCGAGCGGGATGTCCGCGCTCTGCGCGGCCGGCGGGGGCGCTTCGCCCTCCTCGCCGGCGAGGGAGCGGACGGCCCCCTTGAGCTGCTCCTCGGCGACGGGGACGACCTGCGAGGGGATGCAGGCAGCGTGCGCGAAGGCGAGTACCGCCGTCTCCTCGCCGACGAACAGGACGGTGCTGGTGCGCTCCTTGTCACTGTCGCCGGGGGTGCGGCAGGACGTGCAGTCGTAGCTGCCGGGGGCGTTCTCACCGGCCAGCAGACGGTCGGCTTCCTCGTCGCCGATCTCGGCGCGGACGTCGTCACTGACGTCGAGCATGCGCGGCACGGTTGGCTCCTCGATGTGCGCTCGGCTGCCGGGCGGGCCCCGGCACGTCAACAGGACAACGCCCGATCGGCGGTAAGGGTCACGCCCGGGGCACGGATGGACGGGACCGATCCCGGCGGGCTGCCGGGCGGGACGCCGGCAGCCGCACCGCACCGCCCCGAACGCCCCTCCGCGGCGCAAAGGGCGCGGATTCCCGGCGGGAACGGAGGCGGCCCGGCGTTCTCCGCACCGGGGCCGCGCTGCGCCCGGTTCCCCGCACGGCGTCGTCCCCGGCCGCCCCGGGCAGGGGCGGACGGGGACGACGGGCCGGGCCGGTCAGCGCCGGGCGCCCACCGGCTCCTCCTCGACGGGCTCCTCCTCGTACTCGTCCTCGGCCTCGTCCTCCGGGACCTCCTCGTCCCGCGGAGCCGACTCCTCGTCCTCGTCGTAGGGCTCGTCCCCGTCCTCCGCCTCGGACCGGGCGTCCTCCTCGACGTCCTCGTCGTACTCCTCGTCCGGCTCGTCCCCGGGACGGTCCTCCTCGGCCTCGTACTCCTCCTCGTCGGCCTCGTCGGCCTCGGCCCCGGGTGCGTCGTCGTCGGCCTCGTCGGCTTCGGCCTCGGGCGCGTCGTCGTCGGTCTCCGGCTCGTCCTCCTCGCCGGCCTGCGACTCCTCGTCCTCGTACCGCTCGTCCTCGGCCTCCGCGCCCTCGGGCTGCTCGTCCTCGGCCTCCGCGCCCTCGGGCTGCTCGCCCTCGCGCTCCTCGGCCTCCTCCCGCTCGACCGCGTCCTCGTGGGAGAGGACGACCTCGCCGTCACGGATCTCGCCGCGCCACCCGCCGGTGGCCTCGCCCCGCATCATCAGGAAGCGCCGGAAGTGCTTGAGGTCCAGCCGGGCGCGGCGGCCCTGGGCACGCCAGATGTTGCCGGTCTTCTCGAACAGTCCCTTGGGGTGGTACTCGATGACGAGCAGCACCTTGGTGAGGTTCTCGCCGAGGGAGTGGAAGGTGACCACGCCCTTGGTGGTGCCCTTGGCACCCTCGGAGGTCCAGGCGATGCGCTCGTCCGGGACCTGCTCGGTGGTGGTGGCCTTCCAGCTGCGCGTCGACCAGAACACCTTCGCCCGCCAGTTGGAGGTGGTGTCGTCGGCGACCTCCACGCCCTGGACGCCCTTGGTGAAGGTCGAGAACTCCTGGAACTGGGTCCACTGGTCGTAGGCCTCGCGCACCGGCACACCGACGTCGATGTCCTCGACGACGGTGACGAACTTCTTGCCGCCGCCCCCGCCCTTGCGGCCACCGCCGCCGAACGCGCCCTTGACCTTGTCCTTGAGCGTCTCGCCCAGGTGGCCCGCACCGGTCTCGACGGCGGCGCGCACCGGACCCTTGCCCTCGGCGAGCTTCTTCCCGCCCTGCCGGACCAGGTCCCCGAGGCCCGGGCCGTTGCCGTCGGCCACCTCCTGCAGCCGCGCGGTCGCCGCCCCCAGCTTCTGACCGCCGAGCATCAGCAGGCGCTGGGCCTGCGCCGCGGCGAAGGCGTTCGCCTCCTCCTTGAGCCGGTCGGTTGCGGGGTTGTCCTTGAGGGAGGCGAGCAGTCCGCCCTTGTCCTGCTCAGCCACGGCGCTCACCACCCCGCGCGGCGGCCTTGCCGGCCGCCCTGCCGGTGCTCTTGGTCCGGCTGCCGGTGCTCCGCGCGCTCGTGGACCTGGCGGAGGCGGTCTTCGTCGCGGTCTTCTTGGCGGTACCGGCGCCCCGGGAGGCGGACCCGGCGCTCGCGCTCTTCTTCGCGGGAGCCTTGCGCGCCGGGCGGCTCCGGTCACCGTCGGAGCGGTCACCTCCGCGGTCCGCAGACCCGCTCTTGCCGGTCGCCTTCTTCTCCCGGTCCCCGCTCTGCCGGTCCTCGTCCTCGCCGGCCCCGTTCCGGGGGCCCTCGTCCTCCTCGTCCTCCGCCGCGTCGTCGTCCTGCGCGGAGTCGGTGAGCGGTCCGGTCAGCCGACCGCTTTCCAGGCGGTCGCGGACGTCGGAGGTGCGCTTGCTCAACGAGTCGGCGAGGGAGTCCAGTTGCCGGCTGACCAGCGCTCCGGTGGCTGCCTTGCCCACCCCCTTGAGGTCACCGGTGAGCTGGTCGCGGAGCTCACCGAGCGCCGGGTTGGACGCGAGCTGCTTGTTCACCATCCCCATCAACTGCTGGGGATTCAGCTGGAGTTTCTTGCCCAGTACCATTCCGCCGATGCCGATGGCGAGCTTGGCCTTCTTCGTGCGGCCCAGCACGTACCCACCTGCGACGGCCAGCGTCATGGCCAGCCGGTTCGTCATGTCCCGTCCCCTTGCCCAGTCGTCGTCTGTCGTCTCGTTCTCGCCTCGTCCAGCCGGTCCAGGAGCTCGTCCTCCTGCCGGTCGAACTCGGCCTCGGTGATCCCGCCCGCGTCCAGCCGGCGCGAGAGCTCCCGCAGCTCCTGCTGGATCGCGGACGGGTCGTAGTACTGCCGCTCGGCATCCGCCACCACCTGTTGCAGCACCCAGCCGATTCCCTTGGCCGGCGCCCGCACCGGGGCGACGGGGAGCAGCAGCACCTCGCTGATCAGGCCCACCGGACCCGTCCCCTTACGCCGGCTGCCCGGCGGCCGTCACGGGCTTGACGAAGCTGTACGGCGGCAGCGGGCCGTTCACCAGCAGTTCGAGGTGCCCGTTCTCCCGCGCGAAGGTGTCGGCGGCCTCCACGAAGCGGGCGGCCTCCTCGCGCGGCAGCAGGAAGGACAGGTTGGCCAGGTAGCCGGAGCCCTCGGGGCCCGGGGCGGTGCGCTCGGCCCGGGGCGTGAGGGCCTCCTCGATGCGGCGGGCGTCCTGCGCCTCGCGCGTCTGCACCGCGTGCGCGACCATCTCGCCCAGCCGCATGCGGTCCTCGTAGGAGCCGCCACCGGCCTTGCGGTTGGCCTCGTTGAGCGCCCGGATGTCGTCCTCCTGCGCCAGGACCAGCCGCAGCACCTCCTCCTCGCGGTGGGCGGCCTTGATGTTGTACTCGACCCGGCCGCTCAGCTCGTCGAGCTGCTGCCGGTAGAGGGTGGCCTGTTCGGTCAGCACGCGGCGTACCGCCTCGTCGTCCTCGGAGGCCGAGCCGAAGCGCAGCGGGAGGACGTCGCCCTCGGCCCCGGCCTCGGCGAGGACGTGCTGGTGGGCCAGCAGGTCACGCCGCTTGGGGCGCAGGTTGTCGGGGGAGTCGCTGACGACGGCGGCCAGGTCGCCCTCCCGCACCAGGCGTACGGGCAGGGGCGGGTCGCCGATGCCGGTCAGCCCCTCGGGGAGGTCGGGGTGGTCGCCCCGCGCGATGCCGTAGACGTACGTGGCCATCAGGCCTCCTCCTTCTTCCGGGAGGAGGAGGTGCGGCGGCGCCGCGGCTCGTCCTCCTCCGCCTGCTCACGGCCCTGGCTGAGCGCCTGGCCGAAGGACTCCGCGACTCCGGAGAGCGCCCCCTTGGTCTTGCCGTGCGCACCGCTCTCGGTCATGCCGTCGACGGTCTCCAGCAGGCCGGGCGTCTTGTTGGGGCCGGACTCCAGGTCGAGTCGGCCGCAGGCCTCGGCGAAGCGCAGGTAGGTGTCGACGCTCGCCACGACCACGCGGACGTCGATCTTCAGGATCTCGATCCCGACCAGGGACACCCGGATGAAGGCGTCGATCACCAGCCCGCGGTCGAGGATGAGTTCCAGCACGTCGTACAGGCCGCTGGAACCGCCTCCACCGCCGCTCTGCTGCTGTGCGGGTACAACGGACATGATGTGGCCTTCCTCTCGCTTTCTGGATGCGCTGCGACCACCACGCCACCGAGGGGTACGGCGGCAGCCGCCGGCCACGGTCCGGCGGGTGCCGGACCTCCCGTGCCGGTCCCGTCCTGGTGTCGGAGGAGACGGCGGCGTGCGCCGGGGGCTGTCCGCGAAGGTCGGTGGCGTCGCCCGTGAGGCGGACCCCACCCGGCGGGCAGGGCCTCCCGGGCGGGCCCGGGGGCGGGCCGTGGCGACACTGTGTGCCGCCGGTACGGCGGTCGCTGTTCTCTTTACGCGCCCTGTGCGTTGCGGGCGATGTCGCTCAGGTCGCGTGTACCGCTCACAGCTATGGCCAAACCCCACGGTCTCCCAGGCTGTGCGGAAGTTGTGCCCGGCTCGTGTTCGCGGCCGGACAGGGGGAGTGAACCGTCGATCGCCGGGCACGGAAGGGAGTTTGGGAACCGCCTCCGCATTGGCCCCCTTCGCTCCCGGGGGCGCCCGCACGTTTCGGACACCGGCGCCCCGGCGGTGGCCGGGAATTGGGAAGATCCGAAACAGCGACGCTTAATGCCGGGCGCGCGGGGTGAACTGACGGGTGTTTATCCGGTGATTACACAGGGCGGAACCGGTGGGGAATGGACGTGCGAATTACGTCACGTCGGGATAGCGTGAGGGACTTGTCGTGACGGTGGCCACAAGCGGCGTCCGGTATTCCGTCGCGGGGCGCCGGAACCCGCGGCGAAAGCCTCCCGGCGCTACGGAGCGTGCTCGTCGCTGTGACAGACATGTGACAGACGGAGGACGCCGGGAGCCGGCACCGGCCGTCCCGCCCGGACGCGCGACACCGCCGCGCCGCTCTTCCGCGGAGCCCGCGCAGGCGCCTACGGTGAGCGGCATGGCAGCCCTACCCCACCTTCCCCAGGACCCGGACGACGACCTGGACGCCTACGTCGGCCTCGCGGAGCGGGAGGCCGAGGAACGGGCCAGAGGGCGCGGCTGGAGCACCGTGCGCTCCCTGCCGCCCGGGTCGGTGATCACCATGGAGTACGTGGCGGGCCGGGTGAACTTCGAGGTCGCCGAGGACCGCGTGAGGCGTTGCTGGCGGGGGTGACCGCCACGCCCCTGCCTCGGGACCCGAGGCCCGCAAGGCGCGCCGCCGTACGCCGACGGCCCGGCGGCCTCCCGTGAGGA
>NZ_JBHWGP010000060.1:0-24043 GCF_042733155.1 Streptomyces sp. NPDC059740
CAGTTGCGCTCGCGTCATGCAAGACGATCTACAGGATCACCGATCATCGCGAGCGGGGAACTCGCAGATTGATCACGACTCGATACGCGCCCTAGTACCCGCGACGAGCAAGAAGCACAGACCACAGCCTTCCTCCGCGTACGCGTCGGCCAACAAGAGGCTCACTACGGGGGCGATCTCGTCGACGGCGCGCGTATCTTGCGCCTGTTTGGCGACCTCGTCACCGAGATCACCGTCCGCACGGACGGCGACGAAGGACTGCTGGCCCAATACAGCGACATCCGCTTCACCGCGCCCGTGAGGCCTGGCGACTACATCGAGGCGCGCGCACGGCTGGTGCGCCGAACTCGTCTGCGCCGCGTGGTCGAGCTGGAGGCGCACAAGGTCATCCGCGCCAGCCCCGAACAGGCCGACAGCGCCGGCGAGGTCCTCGACGAGCCTCAACTCGTGTGTGCTGCGACCGCCACCACCGTTGTTCCCCACCGCCGGGCACACACGGCGACCGCCCGCACTCCCACGGCCGAGGAGGCCTGATGCCCAGCACTCCGCAGCTCCTGCACGAGATACTGGACCGAGCCGCCGACCGCGCTCCGGAGTCGGCCGCACTGAGCTCACGCGATCGCGGCCTCACCTACCGGGAACTCTCCGCCGCCACCACCGCCATGGCCGCCCGCCTGCGGCACGAGGGCCTGCGACGCGGCGACCGGATCATCGTCACCGCCTCCGACAGCATCGGCATCACCATACTGATCTACGCCGCCTCGCGCCTAGGCGCCGTCTTCAGCGTGCTCCATGATCAAGTACGCGGCGAGCCGCTGGAACACGTCCTTCGCGACTGCGAGCCCGCGCTGCTGGTCTCCGACGACCTCGACGCTGGACGGACTGCCGCCGAGCACGGCGTCCGCTCCCTCGTGCTCGACGAACTCGTGCGCACGGTACTCGACGCTGACCCCGCCGAGGCCGCTACCTCCGCCGGCCCGAACGCCCTAGGCGTGGACCCCGTCAGTCTGATCTACACCTCGGGCACCACTTCCCTGCCCAAGGCCGTGGTCAGCACCCACCAGCAGGTGCTGTTCGTTGCCACCGCAATCCAGGAGTGCCTGGAGTACCGCAGCGACGATGTCGTCTACTGCCCGCTCCCGCTCTCCTTTGATTACGGCCTCTACCAGGTCTACCTCGCGGCCCTCAGCGGCGCCCGACTCCACCTGGCCACGGTCGCCGAAGTCGGCCCCCCGCTGCTGCGCAGCCTGGAGGAGGCGGACGCCACCGTCCTGCCCTCCATGCCTTCCGTCTCGGACCGACTCGCCTGGCTGCTCAGCCGCAGCAGCGGGGGGCCGAGCCGTCTACGCCTGCTCACCAACACTGGTGCAGCGCTCTCCGAGCCCACCATGACCGCGCTGCGCGCCGCCCTGCCCCACCTTCGAATCCAGGTGATGTACGGCCTCACCGAGTGCAAGCGCACGGCGATCATGCCCCCCGATGGGGACCTGGACCACCCGGGCTCCTGCGGGCTGCCGCTGCCAGGCACCGAGGTCTTCATCGTCGACGACGACGGAGGCCGGCTGCCCGCGGGAGAGATCGGCCAGATCGTCGTCCGCGGACCCAACGTCATGGCCGGGTACTGGCGCCGCCCCGAGCTCACCGAGGAGCGCTTCCCGCGCACGGAGGGGCTGTTCCCTGAGCTGCACACCGGCGACTACGGCTGGCAGGACAAGGACGGCTACCTCTACTTCTCCGGCCGCAGGGACGACCTCTACAAGGAGCGCGGGTTCCGCCTCAGCACCACCGAGGTCGAGGCCGCCGCAACCCGGGTCGACGGAGTGACCTCTGCCGCCGTGCTGCCTCCCGAGGGCAAGCGGACCGCGCTCCTCGCCGTCGTCGCGGACCTCACCGTCGACCAGGTGCGTGAGGGCATGCGGAACCACATCGAACCCTTCAAGATCCCGCGCCGCTGCGTCCGACTCGACGCCCTGCCCATCAACGGCAACGGCAAGGTCGACCGCAAGAAGCTGGCCGCCCTGATCGAATAGGCCCCCCGCCTCAGCCACCACACAGGCCCTCCAAGCGCGCCTGGCCCACTGACCGACCCCCGTACGCCCCACCAGAGCAACGCCTGAGAACGACAACCACTCGACACACGTAAGGAACTGACCATGGACCGCCAGCACGTCGTCACCGCCCTCGAGAACGCCCTCACCGACGTCCTGGAGCACCCCGTCGCCGGTCTCACCGGCGACGTGAAGCTCTTCGCCGACCTGCACCTGGACTCCACCACCATGCTCGAGATGCTCATGTTCCTCGAGGACTCCATCGGCTTGGTCGTCGACCCGGAGGAGCTGGACGCGGACGACTTCGTCTCCGTAGACACCTTCACCGACTTCGTCCTCGCCACGCACAGGGGGCAGGTCGCGGCATGACGCTCACTCAGCCTGACCTCAGCGTCTTCACGACCCTGGAGTCCGAGGTACGCAGCTACTGCCGTAGCTGGCCCACCGTGTTTAACCGCGCGCAAGGTAGCCGGATGTACGACGAGGACGGACACGAGTACCTCGACTTCTTCGCCGGGGCCGGTTCCCTTAACTACGGCCACAACAATCCCGTGCTCAAGCGCACCCTGCTCGACTACCTGGAGCACGACGGCGTCACCCACGGCATGGACATGTCCACCACGGCCAAGCGTGCGTTCCTCGAGTACTTCCAGAACACGGTGCTGCGCCCGCGAGACCTGCTCTACAAGATCATGTTTCCGGGCCCGACCGGCACCAACGCCGTTGAGGCCGCCCTCAAACTGGCACGCAAGGTCAAGGGCCGCGAGGCGATCGTGTCGTTCACGAACGCCTTCCACGGCATGTCGCTTGGCTCGCTCGCCGTCACCGGCAACGCTTTCAAGCGGGCCGGCGCCGGCATCCCGCTGGTGCACGGCACCCCCATGCCGTTCGACAACTACCTCGACGGCACGACCCCGGACTTCATCTGGTTCGAACGACTCTTGGAGGACCAGGGCTCGGGACTGAACCGGCCGGCCGCCGTCATCGTCGAGACGGTCCAAGGCGAGGGCGGCATCAACGTCGCCCGCGCCGAGTGGCTGCGCGCCCTCGCCCAGCTCTGCCGCCGGCACGACATGCTGCTCATCGTCGACGACATCCAGATGGGCTGCGGTCGCACCGGCGCCTTCTTCTCATTCGAGGAGTCGGGGATCACGCCGGACATTGTCACTGTCTCCAAGTCCATCAGCGGCTACGGGCTGCCCATGTCACTCTGCCTGTTCCGAGCGGAGCTCGATGTGTGGGAGCCGGGCGAGCACAACGGCACCTTCCGCGGCAACAACCCGGCCTTCGTCACCGCGACCGCCGCCCTCAACACCTACTGGAGCGACGACACGCTGGAGCGGCAGACCCTTGCGCACGCTCAGACCATCGAGGCCGCGCTCCAGGACACTGCCGCACACCACAGCGGATCGGCCTACCGCGGCCGTGGGATGGCCTGGGGCCTGGAGCTCGCCGACCCTCGGCACGCGGGGCGCGCCGTACGCCGCGCCTTCGAACTCGGCCTCCTTGTGGAGACATCCGGGGCTCACGACGAAGTCTTGAAGCTGCTGCCCCCGCTCACCATCACCACCGATGACCTCGACGAGGGGCTGCGCACCGTGCAGCGCGCGGTCTACGAAACGGCATGACCACGTCCGCCACCGACATGAGAGACACACGAAAGAAAGGCCCCGACCCGACATGACGATCACCATGCCCACTGCAGCCTCCACGGAGCCGAACACCGCCGGAAAGAAGCGGGCCGTCTTCCGCGCTCCGGTCCCTCAAGATGGACCCGCCGTGTGGAAGATGGTCGAGGACACTCCAGGCCTGGATTCCAACAGCCTTTACTACTACTCGCTGTGGTTCCGGGACTTCGCCGACGGCTCGCTGGTCGCGACAGTGGACGACGAACTCGTCGGCTTCCTCACGGGCTATCGCCGCCCGGAGGAGCCCGAGACCTACTTCGTGTGGCAGACCGCCGTCAACCCGCGCCACGGCATTCCGTTCCTCGGCGTCAAGCTCTTCCAGGAGGCGGCCGACCAGCAGGTCGCCAACGGCGCCCGGTACGTCGAGGCCACTGTCTCCGCCGAGAACAAGGCGATCATCATGGTGCTGAAGCAGTACGCGAAGAAGCACTCGGCCCCCGTCGAGACCCGCGTACTCTTCCCCAGCTTCCTCTTCGCCGACAGCGAGGGCCACCACGACGAGGTCCTGTACCGCATCGGCCCGCTGACCGCCGGCTGATCAGGGCCGCCCGTTACTGGTCCGAGCAGCACCGCATCCGACGACTGGGAGCCGACCGCCATGGCCACGCAACCCACGACACATCACCTCGACATCAGCAACGCCCACTTCCGCATGGACTCCGAGGAAGTGCGGAAGGCACGAGACGCCCACTGGTACGCACGTACGGATTGGGGAATCGCCGTCCTGCGCTACGAGGACAGCAGCGCCCTCCTGAAGAGCTCCCTGCTGACGCAAGGGTCGGCCAAGTGGCCCGCCCAGCACGGGGTCGTCGAAGGATACTTCGACGAGTGGTGGCAGAAGACCCTGCTGGTGCTGGAGGGCGGCGAGCACACCAGGATTCGCCGCCTGGTGAACCCCGCCTTCTCGCCTCGCCGGATAGCGCCCCTGCACGCGAAGTTCCAGGCACTGGCGGATGGCCTGGTGGACGAGTGGATCGAGGAGGGGCGCACCGAGTTCGCGAGCCGGTTCGCCGCACCGTACGCGACCAGGATTCTCTGCGTGATGCTGGGCATCGACGAGAACGACTGGAAGAAGATCCACGAACTCGCCTCTACGATCGGTCTCGGCCTCGGCATCACCATCCATGAGAACATCGCCCGGATCGACCAGGCCATCGTCGAGCTGACCGAGTACGCCGAGTCCCTGGTCCGCAGCCGCAGAGAGTCCCCCAAGGACGACATCCTGAGCACTCTCGTGGACGCGAGAGACGAGGACGCGGGCAAACTTTCCGACAAGGAGCTCATCAACCTCATCATCCTGTTGATCTTCGCGGGCATCGACACGACTCGAAATCAACTGGCCTTGAGCGTCGAAGCGTTCTCCAAGCAGCCTGCCCAGTGGGAGAAGCTGGCATCGGATCCCGAGCGCTACTCCGCCGCGGCAGTCGAGGAGGCGCTGCGCGTCAACCCGATCGGCCGCTGGATCTCGCGCGAAGCGGCGGAAACGTTCCAGCATAAGGAGCGCACGATCGACAAGGGGACCACGCTCCACCTCTTCACCATGACGTCGGCCACCGACCCGGCCGCGTTTGATGACCTTGACCGCATCGACCTGGACGCCGAGCGCTCCCCGCACTTCGCGTTCGGCGGCGGACTGCACCACTGCCTTGGGCACTTCGTCGCCCGTGCGGACATCGGTGTGGCCCTCTCGACGCTGGCCACGCGGCTGACCGACCTGCGCGTAGAGGAGGACGCCGAGTGGCTGCCCGATTCCGGCAACACGGGGGCGGTTGCGCTGCCCATCACGTTCACCTCGCGTTTCTAAACCCCGCTTCCGATCGGAGGAAACCATGAAGATCACTGTTGACGAGGTCAAGTGCCAGAACCACGGCTTGTGCGCCATCTCGGCGCCGGATCACTTCGAGCTTGACGCCGACGGGAAGCTGGCGTATCAGGAGACGTTCGACGAGGAAGACCTCGACGCGATCGAGGACGCCATCGACTCGTGCCCCTTGCAGGCGATCGTCATGGCCCGTGACGTCGCATGACTGGCACTGCGCCGCGCATCGGCATCGTCGGCTCCGGTATAGCCGGCCTGCGGGCGGCTCAATCGGTCCTCTCTTGCGAAATTGGTGCCAGGATCACCGTCTTCGGGGACGAGGTCCACCGCACCTACAACCGGCCGGGACTCACGAAGAGGCGGTACCCACCGTCGGCCGGCCTCAGAGCGGCCATCACTGAGGACCTGAGAGTCAAGGGGGCCGAGACCAGCGCGCTCGACTGGCACCTCGGCACCCGCGTTGAGGCAGCTGACCTGCCTGGCAGGGTTCTGCACCTGAGCACCGGCGGAACGTTCCCCTACGACGGCTTGGTAGTCGCCTCGGGAGTACGCCCGCGGACCGCCGCCCGTGGCGACGAGGAATGCGCCTCGCACGCGCACAGAACGCTGCGCGGCCTGGACGACGCCCACTCCATCCACCAGGAGCTCCATAGGAGAGAGGTCGTGACGATCGCGGGCGCTGGGTTCGTCGCGTGCGAACTCGCCTCGCTGGCCAAGGAGTATGGCTGTGACGTGCTCATGCTCGAAGCGATGAGGCACGGCCCTTTCGAGAAGATCCTGGGCGAAGACGTCGCGCGAGCACTCGGACGCTGGGTCACCACGAACGGCGTCACCCTGCTGACAGGTGAGGCGGCGAAAGAACTGCTCTGTGACCGCTCGAGTAGGCGCTCCCGAGGCGGGCACGCGACGTCACCTCCCGGGGCGGCGTCTGAACGATCGCTCTTCATCGAGGCCATCGGCAGCGTACCCAACGTGGAATGGTTGGACGGAAACGGCCTAGACCTGTCTGACGGAGTACAGGTCGACGAATATATGCGCGTGCGAGGATGTGAGGGCGTTTTCGCAGCCGGCGACATCGCCCGCTACCCCGACCCGTGGGGCAAGGGAAAGCTAACCCGCATGGAATTCTGGAAAAATGCGATTGACACTGGAAATGTTGCCGGAAAGGCGCTAGCGTCATCTCTGGGATATGGGTCGAAGGTTACTCGGGTCGCTTACTTCCCTAGCATTGCGACCGAACTACTCGGACTTCGCATCCAGATCGCAGGGAACCCCAGGAACGCGGACTCCATGGAGATCGTTCGGGGTGACCTCGAACGCCCCGGTAACGGAGTCCTCGTCAAGTACCTGCGCGAGAGCGCGATCGTCGGGGCGACCTACCTGGACACAGGGGCCCAGTTCAATCGTCTCTACATCGAGCTCCTCAAGTCGCTGAAAACACGCTAACCCTATCGCCCTCACCTCATTCGTAATAGCACCAAGAATTCAAGAACGATCAGGAGGAACATCATGCAGGTTCGTAGGATCTCAGAGATCGAAGGTACTGACCGCGACGTCACGGCGGCGAGCGGTGCGTGGCGCAGCAAGCGCATCCTGCTGGCTTCGGACGGATTCGGGTACTCGGTTTCCGAGACCGTCGTGTACGCCGGAACCGAGACCGAAATCTGCTACGCGAACCACGTGGAAGCCGTCTTCTGCATCTCCGGAAAGATGATTCTGGTCGACCGCGACGAGAACGAGGAACACGTCATTACGCCCGGCACCCTCCACATCCTGGACGACGCCGACAACCACACGATCAAGCCGATCGAGGACAGTACCTTCCTGTGCATCTTCACCCCGGCCCTCACCGGCCGTGAGGACCACGACGAGAACGGGGTCTATCCGCTGCTGACCGACGAGGTGGTGGAGGCCAAGTAGGCCGCGCCCCGCCCCCGGCGCTCCCCCTGGAGTCCCCGCCAGGCTACTGGCGGGGACTCGACGTCACCATGCCCTGGGCGGCCCCGGCAGCGGGTCGCCCAGGGCGGGCCGAGTAGGTGCCCACGATCATGGACCTGGCAGAAGGGAACCTACAGTGAAAGTCCTGTGGCTCACCGCCCACCCCGAACCCCGTGCCTTGAACGGCTCCTTGTACCGCGACGGTGTCCAACACCTCCTGGACCACGGGCACGAGGTGCGCACCAGCGACCTGTACGCGATGAACTTCGACCCAGTCGTCAGGGCAAGTGACTTCTCCCACCCCGACGGCGAGCGGCTCATCGTCGGCAGCGCGGCCCAGCAGGCCTTCGCGCGGGGCACACTGGCCCCTGACATCGCCGTCGAACACGACAAGTTGTCCTGGGCGGACACGTTCGTCGTGCAGTTCCCGTTGTGGTGGTACGGGATGCCGGCCATCCTCAAGGGCTGGTTCGACCGCGTCTTCGTCGGCGGGTTCGCCTTCGGCGTCCGCGACGCCCGAGGACGCCAAGTGCGATACGGCGAGGGGGCGCTCGCGGGCAAGCGCGCGATGGTCGTCGTCAGTGCCGGTGCTCGGGAGGCGAGCCTCGGCCCCCGCGGCGTCAACGGTGAGCTCAACGACCTACTCTTCCCTCTCCAGCACGGCACGCTGTGGTACGCAGGGATCGAGGTCCTACCTCCGTTGCTCGTCCACGGAGCCGACCGCGTGGACGAGGCCGCGTACGCCTTCCACGCGAACGTCCTGCGCCAGCGTCTCAAGGACCTTCCGCACACCGGACCGCTGCCGTTCCGCCACCAAAACGGCGGCGACTACGACGAGGACCTGGTTCTGCGCCCCGAGCTCAACCCGCACGCTACAGGGACCACCGCCCACTACAGCACCGAGAGCTGACGCCGAGGCCGCCCTCGTCAGTCGCGCAGTGCGTCAGGCTGACGCCCCCACGCTCACGCGACGACAGTGCCTCCATCGCTGCTGATGGCGAGCCCGCAGGCGAGCGGCCAAGCAGCGATGGACACATCGACGCGGGAGGGGTAGACAAGCACACGGAAGCTCCTGGTGGACAGGCGATCTTGGTCGTGAACCTGTCTATCAGGAGCTTCTCCACGTCCAGACACCGTCCCACCTGCCCAACTTCTCGCCCCCTGCCAGGTTGGAAAGAGCTCAGTGAGCGTTTTCAGCGTTGCCTCTCCAGGGTGAGGACGGCTCTGGCGATGACGGTCATGCGGTTGGGGCTGATGCGGGACCTGCGCAAGATCTGCCAGGACTTGAGCCGTGCCATGCCACGTTCGACGGGTGCCCGGGCTGCGGACAGGGCCCGGTTCCGGGTCCGCTCGGTGGGCGGGAGTTCGCCGCCCGGCGGGCGGCGTCTGGCGGTGGTGACCCAGTCGCCGGCACCGATGTAGGCCATGTCGGCCAGGGTCGCGACGCCCTGGCGTTCGCAGATCCGGAGGATCTTGTGGGTGCGGGCGGCGGTCAGGTCGTGGGACCGGCCCGGGAGTGCCGGCGAGATCCACAGGATCTCGCCGGCCGGGTCGGTGACGACCTGCACGTTCACCCCGTTGCCGCTTGTGTTTCGCCGAGTAGTCGGCCCGGCCGTCGCCGACGCGGTCGCACTCGGCGAGCGTGCCGTCCAGGAGGACGAAGTCCGGGTCGTGCGCGCGCAGCGTCTTGAGCAGGCCCGGCGCCTGCTCGGCGAGCAGGCCGGTGACGGAGGTGACGTAGGCGTGGGCGGTGCCGACGGATATCCCAAAGTCGGCGGCGATACGGGCGAGGGTGTCGTGGCGGCGCAGGTACACGAGTGCGACGAGCGCTCAGCGGTGCGGCGGCAGTTTGCACCGCCGGCCACCCTCACGGGTGACGATGACCATCGTGACCCACTCGACCAGGGCGTGAGGCAGGTCGAGTGCGGCAGGATAGGGAAGCAACAGGGCTACTGTGCTGCTGAGTTGAGACTTCGAACACCTCCCTCAACGGCACGGGAGCCCTGTCCGTTGCGCACCCCGACCTTCACACCGCTCCGTCACCCGATCAGTGGCCAGGCTGAAAACGCTCAGTGAGCCTTCTCCATCATCGGTCTGAGCTGGCCAGATGCAGGGTGAGGACGGCTTGGACGAGGCTGGTGATCCGGGTGGTTGAGCAGCGGAGCTTGCGAAGGAGACGCCAGGACTTGAGGGTCGCCATGGCCTGCTCGACGAGGGCGCGGATCTTCGCGTGGGACCGGTTCACCGCCTGCTGACCTGTGGACAGGGTGTCCCATCGTCCCCAGTACGGAATGCGGACGGTGCCCCCGGCGCCGCGGTAGCCCATGTCCGCCCAGCAGGTGATGCCGGCCGCGGTGAGGGCGTCGATGACGCCGTGCTCGCGGGCCGCGCGGACGTCGTGGATGGCTCCGGGCAGGGCCGGTGAGGCCCATAGCAGCCTGCCGAAGGGCTCGGCGAGGACCTGCACGTTCATGCCGTGCTTTTTGTGCTTGCCCGAGTAGAAGGGACGGTCGGCAGCGATGCGGTCGATCGGCAGCAACGTCCCGTCCAGCAGCACGAACGCCTTCATCGACGCGGTGCGAGCCGCCTCGGCGAGAGTCGGGGCGAGGGCGGCCAGGAGGTCGACGGCCTCCGCGACGTAGCGGTGGGCGGTGATCGTGCCGATGCCGAACCCTGCGGCGAGCTGGGCGTAGGTGTGTCCCAGCCGCAGGTGGGCGAGTGCGAGTAGGGCCTGGCGGCCCGGGCTCAGCCGACGCCACCGTGACCCGATCGCCCGGCGATGCACACGCAGATGCTCTGCGAGGAGGCGCAGGGAAGAGCTGGACACGTCGACGCCGGAAGGTAGACAAGCATGCGAAGCCTCTGGTGGACACGGTTCTCTTGGTCGAAAACCCATCTACCAGGGGCTTCACCCCGTTGTCAGCCCGACTGGACAACGCACGGAGCAGGTTGGAAAAGGCTCAGTGCCTCGAGCGCCGAAGTGGTGCGGCAGATACAGGTGAAACTCGTGCGACTCAAGAGAAAAGGCCGATTTCAGTCATCTTCTTCAACATGTGACTTTCGGTCCGGTGGGTGGGGCAGAATTTCTCGCGCCGCCTCAACGAGCGCCAGAAAAATGGGGGGGATCCATGCCAGACCTCGGCGCCTTATCCGCCGTGCTCGGTGCCGGGCTTCCGGCCACCTTCACATTCCTCTACCAGCGCCTGGAGAACCTGCTGAACCGGCGCGGAGAACCGGAGAGCAACCTCCACACCCAGGGCGTACTGCGCGGGGAACTGAGCCTGCCGCTCACCGCCGACCAGGGCGTGCTCGCCGAGCGGCTGGAGAACCTGGAGACCCTGCGCGACGTGCTGGACGAATATCAGCAGGCCCCCGAACGCATCCACGTCGACGACGTCCGACTGCTGCGCATGCTGGGACGGGTGCGCGGCACGCTCGAGGAAATCTATGAGCAGCGCCTGACCTTCGTGGGGGAGGAGAACCGCACCCCCTCCGGTCCGTACGTGCGGCAGAAGATGGACACGCTGCGCGGCACGGCCACCGCCGTCGACTCCGACACCGTCGTCGGCCTCCTGGACGCCGTCCAGGAGGCCGGCACGGTCGAGGAGAGCGGCAACATGACGGGGATCCGAGCCCGCTACATCGGTCCTCCTCCCGCTTCCCGGTAGCCCGTCATTATCCGTCCTGCTGCCCCGAGAAGGGCCCACGTGTGACCTTCAGCGCACCGTCCCCGCAGCCTCCGGACGACCCGCCGCCGGCTCCTATCGACGACCCGCCGCCCATGCATGGGAACAGCACAGCCGCACCGCCCCCCGCACCCGCCGCCGAGGCCCCCCTCACGTCTGCGGGCGTCGGCACCCCTGCGGAGGAAACCGAGAGTCGTGAGCAGGGAACCGAGGCCTACTGGGCCGGACACGTCAGCCAGCGTGTCGTCACCAACCGCGGCGTCGTCATCGGCACGCTCATCGAGCAGGGCATCCGGCGCTTGCGCGGCACCGCCCTCACCGGCGAGGACGTCGCCGCGCACCTGCGCACCTACGTCCGGAGCCAGGACGACGACCTCGCGATCAACAAGATCCTCACCGACGGCTCCGTGGTCGTGCTTACCGGGGCGGACGGCAGCGGCCGCTTCAGTACCGCCCTGGACGTCCTGCACCGCCGTATGGGCAACACCACCATCCGCCAGGTCCGCCGCGAAGCCGACACACCTTTCGCACTGAGCGGCCTGCGCGAACACAACACCGGCTGGATCCTGGACCTGCGAGCCGAGACGCCGCCTGCCGGGTTCGGGCGTGAATTGGCCGAAGACGCGAACGAGTTGCCCCCGGGGTCGCTCCTCATCGTCCTGATCGGCACCCAGGCATGGCTGGAATGCGGCAAGGGAGCCACCGGCCTCAGCCGCCCACTGGCCGGGCCGCCGCGTGCAGACATCCTCCGAAAGCACCTGGCAGGCGTGCCCCTCATCGTCAGCATCGACAAATGGATCGCTGCCGAACCCATCCGGCGGGGGATCGGCCAGCTTCCGCCGTTCCAGATCCAGGCGTGGGCAGATGCCATCGTCAATACGGAGGAAGTCGAACGCGACAAGGGCCTCCTCACGCCCGCCCGCGTTGCCGCCGACGAGTCATACTTCGACACCCTGGTCGAGAACGTCGTCAAAGCCGCCCAGGACTGGCGCAGCGACCTCCTCGAGTGGCACACCACCCACCAGGACAGCGACTACCGCAACTACCTGCTGGCGGCCGCGGTACTCGAAGGCGCGAGCTCGCAACAGATCTACGAAGCCTCCACCACCCTGGCCCAGGCCCTGGGTGAGACACCCACCCTGCGCACCGGCCAGCAAGGCCTCGGCGTCGTCGCTCTGACGCACCGGGCCAAAGCAGACCTCCAGCCGGACGGCACGATCCGCTTCCGGTACCACAACTACGCCGAAGCCGTCATCGACTACTTCCTGGACGACCGCCCTCATCTGGCCGAAGAGTTCACCCGCTGGACCGCCGCCCAGGCCACCGGCATCGATGACGGCCTCGCCGCACCGCTGGCCTGGCGCGTCAGCCAGTGGGCCGTGCACACCATGGCCCGACACCGCAGAACCCGGCTGCTGAAGACCCTGGCCGAGCAATGGTCCACCACCTACCCGGACGCCGCCTGCGACCTGCTCGTCCTGGCAGCCGTGGACGACCACGCAGGAAGCCTGGCCCGCAACGCCTACCGACGGTGGGCCAAACAGGAAGCCGCCACCCTCACCGACGACTTCAAGGTCGCTCTCACCCGGGCCTGTCAACGACTCGCCGAGGCCTACCCCGCCAGCATGCTCAGCCGCATCGCCGAACTGGCCACCTCCACTGACCACGACGACAAGACCTCCCAGACGAACCCGGTTACCCAAGCCGTCAGCGAGGCCCTCAACACCCTGTGGGACAACAGCGCCCAGCGCCCGGACATCCAAAACCAACTGACCGCGTGGACCCGAGCCACGCAGCCCTCTCCCCGGGCAGCCGCACAGAGCACCTTCGCCCATCTTGCCCAGCGCCGCACCCCCAGCGGCCCCGCCCTCCTGACCGACCCCGCAGCCGACACCGCATGGCTCACCAATATGTGGCGCAACGCCCTGCCCACCGCCGGCTGGTCGCCGGCAGTCGCCGACGCCTTCGCCCACTGGATGCAGACGGCCATCGCCCACCCCGAACTACGCGAGACCACCGAGCAGATCATGTGCGATGCCGTCCACCGCACCAATGACCCGCACTACAGCGCCAACCGCCTCATCGCCATGCAGAACCTCCTCTACAGCTGGGCCCCCGCACCACCCGCCCCACAGCACACCGCCGCCACACACCTGCGCGACCAGATCCTTACCCGCCTCCGAGCCCAGGATCCTGCTGCGCCGCCGACCACGGGCACCCATGCGCCGCAGCCGTAACCGCCCCGGCTGGCCGGCACCGCGGGCCGGCCAGCTCGCCCAGGGCACCTACACGCTGCCCAGCAACACGCCAGGATTCCGTTTTCACGCCGAACTGACCGGCCGGTGGCAGGAGGTGCCCGCCGCCCGCCGCCATCACGATCCGCGCGCGGCCGCCACACATCACGCTCTGGAAACCGCCCGCGCCGCGGCCAAGCTGTACCCGCTGGGCGAACACCACGCCGCGCAGGCCCACATCAACACCCGTCTTGGGGCCGGGAGCGAACTCGACGCCGCCCCGGTCCGCCTCCTGTGGGCCGAAGCAGTCCTGACGGTGACCGCCGAGGACCTCGCGGCGGCCACCGCTCTCGAACGGCGGCTGCACGAGGAGGGGCTGAACGAACAGTCCCGCCGACGACGCCAGCAGGAAGCCGAAGAACTCCACCACGCCCTGGCCGCCACCCCGACCCTGACGCTGGCCTACTGGATCACGCATCACCCCGAGGCAACCGGCAGTGACACCATCGCCGCCGTCAACCGGCTTTCACAGCAGATTACCGACCACGCGCCCGACAACGCCTGGGTGCAAACCGCCCGCCTGCTTCAGACCTTCGTCGAGCAACTCGACGCGGGCCAGCGCGCGAACCTCGTGGAGAGCCTGGCGCAGATCGTCACCCGCTACGACCAGCCTCGCGTGGCCCAGGCCCTGCGGGCCATCACCACCCGTGCGAGCTTCGTGAACGGACATGCGTCTCACGGTCCACCGGAGCCAGGGACGGTGGAATGCTGAAGTGCTTGGAACCAAGCCCGTCACGCCGCTCAGTACTCCCCGGCATGCTCGCCGGGCAGTCGTCACCGAACCCCGGTCGCGATTGAAGGTCCCGATGCGGCTGTTCGGACGTGCCTTTGCCCGAGCGGGGGGGGGCGACTTGGAGATCGGGAACAGGGCGCAGGAGGCGTTGCGCTTCGTGTGCGGCTGCAGCGTCGTACCAGACCAGGCCACACCGGAACCCGCTCTCGCCGCAATGGAATGCGGCTCCCCACACCCTGGCCGTTGGGGCGCGCTAGGTCAACGTGATCGGGGCGTTCGCCGCCCTGGAGGCCCCGTCCCTCGGCGCCAGCCGTGATCATCGAGGACGGTGGCGCCCACCAGCAGCGCACTGCAGGGCGCACGGCGGTCAACCCGCCACCACGGCTCCCTGGAGTCAACAAGCCCTCGTTGCTTGTGAAATGACAGCGGCGAGTAGCTTCGCTCTACGCCGCACCCGGGCCCATTCGGAACGCCGATCAACTCCACACCCGGGCCAGTGGATGCCACGGCAGACTCGAGGGGCCCGCCTGTCCGACTCCGCACGAATCCGGCGGTGATCGTCTGAACACAGGGTGGTGTCCGGCGGCCGGTGCTACGTTACGGCCCCAGGGGAGTGGCGAGTTTGTGCGCGGGTTTGTCCGCGGCACCTCGCGTTGTTTCCCGACGCGGCCGCAGTGCACCAGGGGGAGGCCGCCGGCAGGCAGGCTCGACGCAAGTGGGGAACGTGGCACAAGCAGGGTCGCATTCGGCGGCAGGCCAGATGACCGGATACCTCTACCAGTGCGAACTGGCTCTCGTGGAACTGGCCCGCCACAGTTGGGACGAGCCCACCATCGAGGTGCGCATGGAGGTTCTCGACGACGTCGAATTCCTCTACGCGGCCACGGCCGAACCGCACGAACTGCTGCAGTCCAAACACCGGGAGAAGGCCGGACGCCTCAGCGAGACGGGCGAGGACGTGTGGCGGTCCGTTGCCTCGTGGATCGACGCCCTGCACACGCTGGATTGCCTGTCGGCCGGCACGATGCCGCTGCTGCGCCTGGTCACCACGCAGGTCGCGGCCGAGGGCACCTTCCTGAACCAACTGCGCCCCGGAACCGGGCGGTCCGTACCCGATGCCCTGGCCCGCATGGAGCAGATCGCCGAAGCCGACAGACCCGCCACCACGGCCGACGACCGGAAAAAATTCACCGCCCTCACGCCCTCGCAGCGCTACCGGCTGGTGGCCGCCATCGAGATCACCGACGGCTCCCCCCTGATGTCAGACCTCGACTCTACGCTGGCGCGGACACTGGGGATCAGGCCCGGCGAGCATGCCCCCGCGATCCTCGACGACATCAAGGGGTGGTGGTACGGCGTGGCCGTGGAGTCGCTGGACAAGAGCCGCGCGCGGGCGTCGGTGACCGCCCAGGAACTGCAGTGCCGCCTCGAGGAGATCACCGACCGGTACGCGGGCAAGAACCTGCCCATCACCGAGACCGCGCGCCGTCTCACGGCCGCCGAGATCGCCGCGTACCAGGACGACCTGGTGGTTGCGCAGATGCGCTGGGTCGGCCTCAAGGACCGCGCCATCGCAGCGTACCTGCGCGACTACCACCACGCCCGCGCCCAGCGCTCGCAGTGGCTGCGCACCTTCAAGATCACTGAAGAGGGGCTGGAGGGCTACGACCGGCGCCTGTGGGACGAGTGGGACCACGTCTTCGCCCGGCACACCGATCCGATCGAGGACGACACCCCCGACACCGAGCGCCGGGCCGCGGGCAAGCGCGTCCTCAACGACACCATGGACAAGGTCGCCGATCTTCCCGCCCGCCCCGGCAGTACCACGGAGGGATGGATCGGCCGCGGCACCATGCACAGCCTCGCCGGACGTCCCCGTGCCGTCGACGACGAGGACGCCGTCGGTTGGCACCCCGACTACCCGGACCTGTGCCAGAACCACTACGACGAACCACGGGATGCATGACGATGAGCCACCGCCGCGTCCCCGAAGCACAGGCCCTGCTCAACACCGCCTTCGGCGCCTACCTCCTGGCCACCAGCGTTCACGCCGCCGCGAAGAGGTCCGAGGAGGCCCTGTCCTGGGCCAGCGCCTTCCTCGTGCTGCCGTTCGTGCTGCCGACCGACACCCGCAACGACCTGCCGACCCAGGCAGTGCACTCCATGTCGGCCTGGCTCACCGAACACCCCCAGCACCGGGCCGCCTTCGCTGATCGGGCCGCCGCGCTGGCCGACTACACCCGCGCCAGCCTGCGCACCGCCCTGCGCCACCACGCTCTGACCGTCACCGGGAGCGCCCTGCGCTGCCCCCGCGCCCCCAAGCCCGCCTCGGCCGCCGCGAGCGAAGAGGTGGCGGACTGTGCCCGCCGGGCCGGCCTCGTCGGCCGCTGGCTCGCCGTCGTCGAACCCACCCAGGCCTACAACCTCCTGGGCGTTTGCCCCTGACCCCCTCTGGCACAAAGGAGATCGCGAACCACCATGCAGCTACTCGCCCTGGCCCTCTACCACCGAGACGGCAGGCCCACCCCACGGGTCGTGAAGTTTCGTCCCGGGGCGCTCAACATCCTCACCGGCGAGTCCGAAACCGGAAAGTCCGAGATCCTCGACATCGTCGACTACTGCCTGGGACGCACCACCCACACCCTGCCCGACGAGCCCATCGATCAGACCGTGGGCTGGTACGCGCTGCTGGTGGCCTTCCGCGACAGCCGCATGGTCCTGGCCCGCCCCCGGCCCGCCGGGGCCTCCACTACCCAGGCCATGTTCCGCACCGGCGACGACACCCTCGACCTGCCGCGCGCCGACGAACTCATCGCGACCTCGAGCGTCGCCGCACTGCGCGCCGAGGTCAGCGCCCGTCTGGGCATCGAAGACTTCCGCTTCCAGCCCCCGCCCGGGGCCGCACGCGCCGCCTTCAACGTCTCCATCGCCCAGGCAGCCCTGCTGTGCCTGCAGAACCAGAACGAGATCGCCGACAAGAAGGCTCTCTTCCACCGCCAGACCGAGAACGGCATGGCGCAGGCCATCAAGGACACCCTGCCCTACTTCCTCGGCGCCGCCGGACCCCAGCAGGCACTCAACCGCCACCACTTCAACGAGGCCCAGCGCGCCCAGCGCGCCGCCCAGCGCAAACTCGACGACGCCCACCGCCGCCGCGAGGCGGTCGACGCCGACGGAGTGGCCCTGCTGCGCCTGGCCCAGAACGAGGGCCTGCTCGGCGAGGTGCCTCAAGCCCCCGCGCCCGATGAGATCCGCGGACTGCTGGAACAGGCACTCACCGCCACCGTCTCCGTCGTCGGCCCGCCCGACCTGACCGACCGGCGCCATCAGCTGAGCGAAGAACGGCGCGCCTTGCGGGAACAGCTCCAAGAGGCCGACCAGGCACTCGCCCTGGTGGACCGCTGGCAGAAGCAGGGCGAGGCATTCACCGGCGAACTGCACCTGCAACTGGGACGACTGAGGTCCATCAACCTCCTGGGCCCCGAACGCGACCACGACCAGACCGTGTGCCCCATGTGCACCCACCCCCTGGAGCACCCCGACGCACCGGCCGCCGAGATCCTCGCCCTGACCGAGCAACTCGCCGACGAACTCGACCAGGCCCAGACCGTCCAGCCGATCCGCGACGAGCACCGCAGGTCCCTGCAGACCGAACGGACCACCGTCATCGAACGGCTGAGGGTCAACGGAGTCCAGCTGCGCGAACTCAACGCCAGCGACGAGCGCATGCGCAGCCTCCAGGACCAGCAAGTGCGCATCGCCCGCATCCAGGGCCGCATCGACCAGGCCCTCACCACGGGCAGCGGATCGCTGTCCGGCGACATGGCCACCCTGCAGAACAACCTTGCCGTAGCCCGGGAGAACGTCGCCGCCCTCCAGGCGCTGATCGACGAGGACGACGTCGCCGCCGAGACCGAACGGCGCCTCACCGACATCGCCGCCGACATGACCGTTTGGGCCAAGCGCCTCAACCTCGGGCAGGCAGCAGCCGCAGACGAAGTCACCGTCAGCCTCAACCAACTCAACGTGGTCGTCCGCCGCCCCCAAGGACGCCTGCCGCTCAACCGCATCGGCAGCGCCAAGAACTGGATCGGCTACCACATGGTCGCCCACCTCGCACTGCACACCTACCTCCGGCGCCACCGCCGCCCCGTCCCCGCCTTCCTCATGCTCGACCAGCCCACCCAGGCCTTCTTCCCTGCAAAGATCAAAGATGCCGCCACCGTCCGGGACGCCGACTGGGACACCGTCACCGCCTACTTCGAGCTGCTCCGCGACGTCGCAGATCTCAACGAAGGCGCATTGCAGATCATCGTCTGCGATCACGCCAACCTGACCGACCACCCCTGGTTCCAGGACTCCATCGTGGAGAACTGGCGGCCGATTGACGGGCGTCGCCAGGCCCTGATCCCGACCGACTGGCTCAACTGACCACACAAGCAGGCTTGCTGATTAACCGTCGTAAACGTGATGCGGACCGGGCGCCCCGGTGCCGTATCGGCAGGCTATGATCACCGCCCCCCCACACGTTTTCTTTACATTCTGTGCGGGGGGTAACCATGCATCGACGTACCGGTCCACTTCTTCCTGGCGGCCGCCGCGGTCCTGACGGCAGCCGGCTGCAGTTCGGGCTCCCAGCCAGGCCCCGGAACGGCTGCGGTGTCCGAAGCGGCGGCCGCCTCGTCCCCGGACGTACACCCGGTCGACGAGGACTCGGTCTGCGAACTGCTCACTGCCTCGCAGCAGGAGGACATCGGAGCCGCCGACGCCACCGTCGACTCCGGCGAGGTCTATGTCACCTGCTACTACCCCATGACCCTGGACGACGACCCCGACCCCAGCGGCTACGAGGTGAGCGTGTTCGACAGTGCCAAGGCGCTGCGGGAGACGGCCGACGGCACCGACGTGATGCCCACCAAGGCACTGCCCCTGCAACTCGACGGAGCAGTCACGGGCTGGCCGAGAGCGATAGCCGCTGTGTCGGCGACCGCAGCCAGCGTGTAGCGGATGGGGGAGCGGCTTGAGTGCGAGGGCAGGTGCAGGCGGGCGACACCTGCCGGAAGCTCGGCGCGCAGCGCCCCGTGCCATCTGATCCACAATGCGGGACGGCCGCGAAGGGCTTCGTCGCGGAGCTTGTCCACCGCGGTGCTGGCGTCTTCCCGGTCGATCTCCACGGCGATGGCCGGGCCGTCGCTGCGGATCAGGCGAAGATCCAGGACGGCCGACCAAGGTGGTGACCAGACGATGCGACAGCCCCCATGTAGCTCGCGAGGTGGATCGATGCAGCGCATCGGGGCCTCCCACCTGCTCCTCCAGCCCGACGCTCTCGCCCACCGCGCCACGGCACAGGTGATGGACAAGGTCGCCTCCTTCCCGGTCAGGCCATCAAAACCGAAGCGGGACTCGGCCAGGTGGGCACGCAAGGCGTTGGTGAGTGCTTCCGACTCGCCGACGGAGGTCAGTTCGTGAGCCATGCGCCGATTGTGGGCCCCGCACTGACAATGACGGGGCCGAAGTCGCCGAACAGCAAGGCCCTGCTCGGCTGTTGCGCGACCGCGCGGCATCTACGAGCCCTCGCCGTCCCCGCCCACGCGGGGTACGCGGATCAAGTCAGGTGGCCCCTCCCACCCAGTTGCTTGAGGATAGCCCTGGGCCTCAAGGTGAACTCCCAAGGTTTCGAAACAAAGGGGCCCTCGCGCCCCGACGTCTTTGATAGCAAGGCCGCAAAAGGTTATTGCCGGTGAATAGTTTGCACGGCCGGGATCTTTGCCGCTCTCCACGGTCGGCTACGACGAAGGCCGCCCGACGGGTGTCAGCGGGAGCGCGTCCTGAGGGCGAACGATGACGACGCGGTGCCGGGCGCGAGTGATGGCTACGCGCAGCAGCCGACGGTTCGTCTGGATGCGTCGTCGTCCCACGTGGCGTCCAGGAGCCGGCTGTGGCGGTTTCCTTCGACGATGACGACGCCGTCAAACTCCTTGCCCTTGGAGCGGTGCATGTTCATCAGGCTCACGGCCACCGGATCCTCGTCGGCCTGGGCGAGCTGGTCGTCGGCGAGGGCCCGGCGTACCTGGGCTGCCGCGTCCCGATAGGAGCCGTCCGGGCTCCAGGCCTGGGCGAGGGTGAGCGATAGCAGGTCGGTGGCGTGAAGCATTCGCAGCATGCGGACCTGCATGAACAGTTCGTCCAGCTCCGCGGAACCGCTCAGACGGGAGCGGGATTCTCGCCAGTCGGCGACGGGCTGCCCGGCCAGCTTCAGCCCGGCGTCGTACGCCACCGACAAGGCCTTGGCCGTTTTGGCCTGCATCGGCTTGCCCTCCCGCAGCTGGCCGAGGGACCGCTCGACCTTGGTGACGGCGTCGCGTGCGTTCTTGGCACCGCGCTGCGTGAACTTGGTGCGGTAGTAGTCGGCCACAGCCTTCAGAGTGCGCGTCAGCGCCTCCAGACGGTCCAGCCCGGGCCATTCGAGGACGGAGGCGACGACATAGCCCGCGGACGCGGCCAGTTCGGGATCCCAGTGCAGGATGTGCTCGACGGGCTCCAGCACATAACGTGCCGTCTCGTTCCGCTCACTGATCGTTTCGGAGATGCTGGCGACGAGCCGGTTGGTGGTCGCCAGCACCGCGATCGTCGGCTCACGGCCAAGCTCGTCCTCGAGCTTGGCCTGCAGGGCCAGCAGAGCCTGGTGCGCATGCACCTCGCAGGGGGGAGCCCCCCAAAGCAGCGAGTACGGCATGACAGTCACGCGCTCGGGCCGGGGATGGGGCCGGTGATGCAGGACGGCGTTGGCGTAGCTGAGCAGGCCCCCCTCGGAGCTGCGGTGGTTGTCCGCCGACAGGTCGAAGCAGTCCGGCTGCAGATGGGCGATGGCGTGGTCGATGCGCTCCTCATCCACGCCGGGCAGGTGCCCGAAGATCCGCTGGTCGGGGTCGGCCAGGCAGATCACCGTCGACGTCCCGCTGAGTGCTCTGACCGCCTGCCACTGGTCGGTGCTGGTGTCCTGGAACTCGTCGGCGATGACCATCGGGTAGATGCTGCTGTAGAGGTCGCGCACCGCACGGCTGCCCTCGAGGAGCTGCGCGGCGCTGCCGGCCAGCAGGTCGAAGACGTAGCGCCCCTCCTCGAGGGCCATCCGCCGGCACTCCGCGCTCCAGGCCTTCTTGTCACCATCAAACTCGGCACGTATCTCCCGCTCCCGGTCAGGCGTGATGAACGCGCCGGGATGCCCCGCCAGCAGCCGCCCGTGACTACGCACGAGTTCAAGGAAGAACGCATGGAAGGTCTGCACCTCCAGCCGCGCCCGCACGCTGCGCGTCAGCACGCCCTGCATCCGGTCGGTGATCTGGCGGACTGTCGCGCGCGAGAAGCTCAAGAACAGCACCCGCTGCTCGTCCTTGAGCCCCTCGATCGCTTTGAGGGCCTTGAGGAGGACGATGGTTGTCTTGCCACAGCCGGGGCCGCCCTCGATCAGCAGATGCCCGGTGCTGTCCAGGATCGCCTGGCGCTTGTCATCCAGCTGGAGGTCACTCGGGTTCACCGCTCACCTCGCCGTCACCGGTGGCGGGGGAGTCCTGAACGACACCGGTCGGCGGGTACAGATCCGCGTTGACCTCCAGCAGGAATTCCACGATCGAGGCCGGCAACTCACGACGGTTGGTGCACTGGGAGACGAGCAGCGCCGCATAGCCGCTCCCCTTGTGCTTCATGAGGACCGACCGGACCAGCTGGGCCACCTCGGCGTCGTCCATGTCCTGCCGCAGCCAGCCGCACTGCACCGGGTAGTCCGACCGCTCACCAGCCACCGACAAGAACCGCCGCTGTACCTCCGCGGGCACCTCTGCGACCAGCAAGTCCTCGACCCTCTTGTAGTCGATGACCCTGTACAGGGCGAAGTCGTCGGCCTTGGCCACGACATCCTCCGACAGCGGCTTCGTCGGAGTGTCGTGAATGCCGTAGACCCGCTTGTCCAGGCTCTTGAAGAGCGGCGCGAACGCCGGCACCGCATGGTCACCTCCGGCGTTGAACACCGACACACCCGCCAGATCGGGATGCACGTAGTCCACGACCGAGGGGTCCTGCTCGAGCACGTCAGCGATCACAGGCACCAGATCTGCCTCGGTGCTCCCCTCCACGACGAGCACCGCACGGGCCAACACAGCCTCGGCGAACTGCCGCCGGTTGGTCGAGAACCGCTTGGCCTTGAAGCCCTGGGGGAGGACCACCGGCGAACTGCTCAGCGTCCCGTCCTCATCGCGCCCCAGCACCACGATCTGCGCGGGATCGAACTTGTCGATCACGTAAGGGGAGTGCGAGGTGACGATCGCCTGCCCCATCCGCCGGGTCACGAAGTCGACCAGCCGCCGCTGTGCGTGCGGAGGCAACGCGATCCCCGGCTCCTCCATCGCGAAGATCACTGAGCTCTCGCCCTTGAGCTCGGCGATATAGGTCAGCAGCGCGAACACCAGGAGGTTCAACGTGCCCGTGCTCAGCCGGTTGAACGGCACGGCATGCCTCCCCGGCTGCGTCGCGACGAACAGCCGCAGCGTCTCCCGCAGATGCTCCCGGGTGGCTTCCGACAGATGGATGTCGACAGGCTCCTGGTGGGCCGTCAGGCCCACGAAACGCCTGATCCGCTCAGTCATCTCCTCACGGATCTTCGAGAACCCCGAACTCTCGTCCGCCACCACCACGGAGACGACGTCGGTCAGCGCCTTCTCCCACAACGGGCCGGCCCGCTCCGCCTCAAGCCGCACAATGGTGTCCAGCAACGAACCACACTGGAACGACAGCGCTCTGTTCCCCGTCCGGTTGGGCCGCAGGTACAAGAACCCGCACAGCCGCTTGTCCTCTCGAAGTGAACGGCCGCAGCCCCGCCCCGAGTTGGACAGCCCCCTCACCTAGACGATCCGCCGAGTCCACAGGGTGGGAGAAGAACGTCTCTCCGAAGAAGTCGTCCTCCTGCGGATCGTAACGACCCAGGAACACCACGGGCAGACACCACTGACTGGCATCCGCTTGCTCCAGGCCACCGCCCTCCCCGTCAGCAAAGTCGTTCAGCCCATCCGACCAAGGCCGTAGATGGGGCCCAAACCGCCGCTCCGCAGCGGGCGTCAGCCCGGTCAGCACTACCTCCAGACGGATCTCAGGCAACTCCACACCCTCAGCCCGGTAACACCCGCCGTAGAAGTGGTGCTCGTCCACCACAGGCCGACGGAACATCCGCTCCGGCCCCAAGATCAGCTCCAGAGCCTCACAGACAGTCGACTTCCCCACGCTGTTCGAACCCACCAACAAGGAATGCCCGTCCAGCAGAACCATCCCGCTACGGACACCACGAAAATGCTCCAGGGAAAGCCGACGAACCTTCACGAGATAGCCTTTCTACCCAGCAGAGCCAGCACCACAGCAAAATCCCACAACCACATACCGGCACGAAACGGAAGAAAGATCGCAACCAAAAGGGGATATGCGCAACTCTAATGCCAAGAACCCACCAACACGCCACCAAACCCCAGCGCCGCCAGGCGCACACCCACCTCCCAGCGGGCGCCGTCAGGAGCCCCAACCCCTCACACCCAAACCACACATGACACTACCTCACCCCATCCAAAAGGCCGCGCCAGCGGCCCAAAAACTCACCAAAAAGCATTTTTTGCCGCCAGGCAAAAACAAAATAACCCGCCACACAAAACAAACCAGAATTTGCCGTCAGGCAAATTCATGCGCGAAACCTAGGGTCGCGTCAGCGGCCCGGAATAAACCACAAGGAATTCGCCGTCAGGCGAATTCGGCGGGCGTGAAATTCCGCCAGGAATTTCTTTAGGGGCATTTATGCCC
>NZ_JBHWGP010000061.1:0-22969 GCF_042733155.1 Streptomyces sp. NPDC059740
CCTTTCGGATCTTGGGTAAGCCATCAGATCCAGAGATATTCCTCCAATCTCTGCCCGCTGCGCGGGCTATACGGCACTGCGCCTCGTGGCGCAGAGAGGCTGTTGTGCGGCCGGTTCGGCGGTGTGAGCGGGTGGATGGATCCGAACACCGTCCACAGTCCGAGCTCCCCCGCCAGCGTCGCGGTCGACTCCGCTTCCTCACGCAGGACGTCCCACGCCGCTCGGCTCCAGTCGGCCGGACTTGGTTCGCCGGCCGGGCCAGTCGCCATTACGTGCTTGCTCGGGTAGGTGATCGCTCCTTCGGGGAACTGCAGCAGCCTCACCCCTGCTTCAGCGGCCTCAACCATCAGTTCCCGGATCTCCTGCCCGGCCGCCCGGAGCGCTCCTTGGTCGGTCGGGTCTTCGGGCACCGTGCTCTGAGCGACCGCCATCCGCAGTGTCCTTGCCACGCCGTGGACGCTACGGGATGCCCGGATTCTTCACCTAGCGTCTCGGCTGTCTTGGCCGAATACGAGCGGCCTCGATGCCCGAGGGCATCGTTGGGTGCCGGCTGGGTCCACGAAAGCGCCGATACCTCCCCAACGGCGCTTGGCCTCCACGCTGTTGTGACCTCGTTCGAAGGCGGCCGCGCGGCGAACGAGTCGGCTCCTGTTGCCGTCGTACTGCGGTCGAGGGCGCCGGGGCGGATGAACGCTGTCTCAGCGGGGAGCCTGGTGGAGGATGCTGCGCACGCCGTCGTCGCTGGGTTCGTAGGTGATGCCGCGCAAGACCACGACGGGAACGCCGCGGCCGCGCTGACCGAGGATGAGCCCCGCGGCGCCAGTGACCAGGTCGAGAAGCGTCTCCTCCTGGCGTTTGGTGCTTCCATCGGGCCCGGTGTGTTCAGTGACGCGTAGGGGGGCGATGCCGGCGGCGCCGATGGAGATGACGGTGGAGCCCCGCCGGTCGGCGCGTCCGTCGGAGTCGGCGATGACAACTGCGACACGGGATCCGGTGCTCCTCGTCAGAGCGTTACGAAGGGCGCGTGCGGAGGCGTCGGGGTCGGCGGGCAGCAGCCAGGCGCCATCGATGCCGGCGCGGTCGATGCCGGCGGAGGTGAGCTGCAGACCAAGGTGATGCAGGGCGATGATCGGGCCTCGGTCGGTGGCAAGAAAGTGCTCGCTGGACGTGTCCAGAATGAGCTGGACCAGTGCGGCCGGCTTCCCTGTAGCAGCGGCCAGTTCGAGGGCCCGCGGGCCGGGTGTGACGTCTGCGAGGGCGACGTGCCGACCTTCGGTAATGGAGATGACCTTGCTCGCGACGACGACGATGTCACCGTCGCAGAGGGGAGTGTCCTGGTCGGCGAGGGCGCGGGTGATCGTCGCTGCGAGGTCGTCGCCAACCCCGATGGTGGGAATCTGCTCGACGGCGAAGGCGGTGAAGGCGTGCGTGGACGTGCTCATGGGCGGGCGCTCCGTACGCAGTGTCCGGTCCGGGTGGGGCAGGCGTGGGCGGCGGCGCGGTGCAGCAGTCGGCTCACCGCGCGGTGGGCTGGCAGGGGGCTGTCCACTCCGCCCGCGCGACCTGGGTCCAGCCGTGATCAGTTCTGGCGTCGTCGCGGGCCGCGGTCTCTACGACGAAGCCGTGCTCCTCCAGGACCTTTACCGCCGCTTCGCGCGGTAGGACCGGGACGTCGCCGCTGAGGGCGATCAGGAAGCGGCCAGGATCGTCTGGGTGGGCGGTGGTGAAAGTGTCCACCCCGCCGAGGTCGACATTCGGTCCGGCCGCGATTTCCAGGTCTGGGCCGATGACGGACAGCGTCCACCGGCTGCGGAAGACGCCGGCTTCAGCGCGGTACAGCGAGGGAAGATCACGATGGGCGGGGTGCGGGTCGGGCACCTTACCTCCTGGGCGGCGAGAGAAGCGCCGGGTCGTCCGGCTCGTCGAAGACTGTAGAGGGACGCTCCACCACCCTCTGTGCAGTGCGGCGGCCTGCCTCGGGTGCGCTGTCGGCAGGACGACCGCGAGAGCACCCCGCATCGTGAGCGCCGTCCCCGTACGCGATCCCGGACGGGCAGGGGCGGTCGTGCGGAAACCGGCGTTCGCTTCCCCAGGGCCCTCGGCGACCGCTACCGTAGTGCCATGGCGCAGTTCAAGGTCGACATGAGCGACGAGTCGGGCAACACGGTGACCCAGGCCGCCGCCGCCAGCGGCGTCGACCCCGACACGTACGTGGCCTCGCTGGTCGAGACGCAGTTGCCCAGGCACCTGTTCCTCACCGGCGCGCAGACGTGCATCGAGCAGTTCGGCGACGCCTTCGCCGAGCGCTTCGGGCCGACCCGTCCCGGCCAGCAGGCCGCCTGAGCAGAGAGACATTCGTGCAGCTCACGATCGACCGCGCCTGGCTGCTGGAGATCATCGAGCACCAGCTCAGGGACCAGCCGGACATCACGGACTGGGGAGCCACGGCCGCAGCCGTGGCGCGTCACAGCGACACGGTGATGTACCAGGCGACCTACCCGGAGCCGCACCACCGCGCGGCCGCTCTGCTGCAGTGCCTTCTGCGGATCCCGGCGCTGGCTCACTCCAACGAGATCTTCGCCCTTTCCGTGGCCTACGGGTTTCTGAACCTCTGCGGGCTGACCGTAACGGCGAAGGCGGACGAGGTGGGCGACCTCATCGAGGAGACCCTCGCGGGGGCCATCGACGTGCGCCAAATCGCTGCCCGCTTCAAGAGCTGGACCAGCTGAGAATCTGACACTTCACCGGTGCGGCGGGGGCAATCTCGCTGGAGTGCCGTATGAGCAGTCCGTCCGCGATGTACGTTGAAAAGCAGCCCGGGCGCCGTGTTCCCCCGTGCGGCGCCCGGGACCATGCCTCTTCCAGGTACCCAGGGCTGATGCAGCCCGGTCGACGTGACGATGCTCTGCCTCCACGCAGGCGCTTCGCCCCGCAGACCGGCGGCGACTGCCTCTTCCGCCACGATGCTCTCGTGCCGGGCCGCCCCTGCACGTCGGCGTGACGGGCACCAGCCGGCTCCCGCGAGCTAAGCGGGAGCGGACCATCGGTCGGGCACCCTCCCCGGTCGTCTCAATTGCACTCCCCACGCCCGGCGTGCCCGGCTGCTGCCCGGAACCGGGAACAAAGACCGGTCGAGTCGCCCAAGGCGATGCATCGTCCGCGTCCCGCCCACGTAGTGGGGCAGCCGCCTGGGGCCGTTACGAGGCCCAGGGCATCGTTCTCGTCGGGTGATCACATCATCGCGTGGCGCCATGGGTGTCGACGACCGGCGGCTGGGCCCCACCAGGGCATTGCCGTCATGCGATCATCGCTGTCATACTTGCAATCCAATTTGGAATATGCGCAGGTGGAGGCTTGCTATGGCGCGCTACCCGAATCCCTTTGCCGCGATCCGGGCGGCTTGGCTGATCAGCCGGGCACGCCAGGGCAGTGACGACCTGGGCCAGACCGAGCTCGGCGAGGGGCTGGGGTTCGGGCAGGCGGCGGTGAGCAAATACGAGAAAGGCATGAGGGAGCCGACCTTCGCTGACCTCCAGCGACTCATCGCACACACCGACTACCGACTCGAAGTACGGCTTCGTCCCGAGCCCCGGCACGCGAGCAGGGCTCACCACTTCCACGTGTCGGACCCGATGCCGTTCGCCGTCTCCGACCTTCACCTCTCCCGCCGCATGCCGGCCCAGCTGAACCCTGAGAGCGGTCACCTGCCGTCCTCGGATCACGACGGCCCCCGCCTGGAAGAGGCGCTGCTCCACCTCTACGAACTCCAGGCCCTCGCTGCCGACCTGCGGCGGCCGGAGGAGAGGCTCCAGCGGGCTTACGAGCAGTTCCACACCGAGCGGGACCGCGATCTGATCCACCAGATGCTGGCCCTGGGCGCGGGAGCCTCCCAGGCCGCCCGGATCCTGGCCCGGGCGATCGACCACGGCACCGACCGTCCCGTCGGCCGCCGCGCCGCTCGGCGCGAGCAGAACGACCCCCGGGCCGCCCGCCTGGTCTGGGCACACATCGTCTGCAGCCTGCGCGCCGAAGAAGGGATCTGCCGGGAGCGCATCACCTGGCTGCGCCGCGCCCTGGACGCGGCCCGCCTTCGGCGCCGCGCCCAGATCAAGGTCGAGGACGCCGAGCTGATCGCCCGCAACAGCCAGCGGCCTGGGGCCCTCGCGGACGTCGACCAGGCCAAGGCCGAACTGGAAGCAGTCAGCAAGGCCTGCGCCGACCACAGCCGCAACGGGGGAGTCGAGGGCGTCGGGCTGGCCGGCGAACGCTATCTCATCGCCGAATTGGCCGAACTGGCCGACCGAACCCGAGCTCTGTACGACGAGCTCGCCAGTGAGCCGACCTTCGCCGCCTGGCGTGCCGAACACGCTTCCACCGACCCGCTGTATGACGCATGGCTCGACGGCGAGCTTCGCGACTTCCCGTCCCCGCCTCGCCTGTACCCGGATTGGGAAGTCCTCGCGAAGGACCACACTTCACCCGCCGAGCCGGAGACTGGAGAGGGCGGGCGCATGGTCGCCGACCACTGCGGACAGCAGTGGGAAGTCCTCCTCGTCGCCGGCACCGACTCCGCCGCAGTCGCCAGGCGCGTCTCGGGAAACCGAGTGACTGGCCCCGTCTACCTCCTCGCCGACCACGTGGACAGCGCCCAGGCAAGGGAGACCATCGCTTCCGGACCAGCATCCCTGGCCGCCGTCACCACGGCCCTGCGCAGCTCGTAGAGCACAGTGCGGAAGTCATTCATCGAGGAGCAACGGGCGGGCCCGGACTGCCAGACTGAACGACGTGCCGACCACACCTCTACGGGCGGCTGCCCGCGTGATCATTCTCGACGACGAGCAGCGCGTACTGCTGCTGCGCTATGCCGAGAATGGCGGCTTCTGGGCCACCCCCGGGGGCGCCCTTGAGGCGGGCGAGGACCCCTCAAGCGCCGCTCGACGGGAATTGCACGAAGAACTCGGCCTCTCCGCGAACGTCGAATTGAGCACCCCGCTCGCGAAGCGCAGCCGGGAGCACCACGTCGGTGGGCGGCTGGTCCGCCAGGTCGAGCAGTACTTCCTTGCCCGCCTGGCGCCCGCGGACATCAACCCGGCTCGCGCTCCTCAGACCGACAACATCCGCTCCAGGCGCTGGTGGCCTCTGTACGAAGTGCACGCCACTTCCGAGACGATCTATCCCGTCGGACTTCCTGACCTTCTGACCCGCCTTGTCACCAACGGGATGCCCGACCAGCCAGTCGTCCTTGAGTGAACGCCGGGCCGTCCGAGCGCCGCGCGAGGCCCCTCGTCCTCACCGGGCAGGATGGGCCTCGGCCTATTGGCGGCAGGGGCTTCCAATTGAGCGAACCGAAGCGCGCTTACGGCGTGTTGGGGTAGCGGTGCGACAGAGGCGGTGTGGTCAGCCAGGTCTTGATCAGTGATGCGGGCATCAGGACTGGCTGGTATGGGGCGAGCGCCGTGGCGATCGCCTCTGCGAGCTCGTCCACCGTGCGGACGACGTGCCCGGGCGGAGTGATCCAGATTCTCGGCTCGGCGTCGGGCCCGTCTTGGTTGGGTACGAGCTGGGCGTACAGGAAGCTGCCGTCCGCGCTCTGCTCGTACCCCCAGGTGCTGTACTTCTCCCAGCCAGGGAGCCAGAACGGGTGCGGACCGCCGCGCGTCAGGTCGGGCTGAGCAGGCCGGGGCGTCGAAGGCCGGGTGTACGACGGGCCGTAGACGATCTCCCAGACGCCGTCCGTGTGCTCGAGGACGTCCATCCGTACGTGCTTCTTCAGCTCGCGCAGCTGCTGGCGGAAGTCCTCCGGTGTGAGCCCGGTCTGCACGGCGAGCGCGGGGATGTCGGCGTCCTGGAGTTCAAGACCCATGATCTCGGGGATCTCTTCAGGGCGGTGGCGGTCCCCTTGCGCGGTGGTGCGCTCGGCCAGGAGAAGGAAGACCGTGCGGGCGGTCTCGTCCGCGATCTCGAGGCCGCGTACGTATGCGGTGGCGTGCCGACTCATTGTGTGTCCTCCCCGAGGCGGGCCACGGCGGCCGCCGCCTGGTCGATCACGCTACCGGCGCCATGACCGCGGTGGGGCGCGATGGGGTCATGCGTCCGGCATCGGCTGCCCGTCGGCCCACCGCTGGGCGGCGGCGAGGTTCGGAGCGGTCCCTTCGGGCACGTAGGCGAAGCCGTCCCAGGACTCCAGGACCCGGGGCTCGTCGGGCCTGACGTGTGTGGCGCCACCGCCGGCGGGCCGGTGGCGCCGGTAGACGTCCATCGGTGCGCGCCTGCGCCGCAGGAAGGCGGCGAGCGGGTCGTCGGGGTCGATCTGCGGCACCGCTCGCGATGGCTGGTCTGATGGCCCGGGACGGCTGTGCCTGCCCATGATCGTCGTTGCCCCTTCGTTCGTGCTCGGATGCGGCCGCGTGCCGGAGACAGCACTTCCTCAACGGTGCATGGGAGGAAGCAGTGACGCAGCCCGTTCCCCAGGTTGCGTGAAGCCCGCTCGATACCCTGGGCCTCATGTCGATGTACGCGGGGGTGCCTCCGGAGAAGGAAGGCCAGTTCGAAGCCTTCATGGCGGCCTACGCCAACGCCCGGACCGTCCTGGATGCCGTGAGGGCGTGGACCGCGGAGATGCCGCTGCGCGAGGACCTCGGTCCAAGGGAAATCGTCGCTCCGTCCCGCCGATGGCTACAGGAGCGGACCCACCTCACGGACGGGATGATCGACGGGGCGATCTTCGCCCTGTTCGCGTCCGAAGCGATCAAGCAGCACCCCTCCGAGCGCGAGGTGTGGTGTCTGGCGGACCCCGAGGCCATCGACGTCGCGAAGGCCAATGACCAGTTGCTCACCGTCTTGGACATCGTTACGCAGGCCGGGCTGCACATGGCCGGCCCGACGGAACCTGGTGTGGTGACGGCCCTGAAGCCGGGCCTGCGTCGGGGCCGGCGCTGGCCGCGATGGCGCCGCTCCCGGCCTGATCGTGAGACCTAGAGGCTTGGAGAGGCCGACTATCGTGTCCAAGCCGTTCGCTGTCGGGCTCATCGGCATCACCGGTTCCGGCAAGACAACCCTGGCCACGGCGCTCGCCGCACGGGGCATGGTGCGCCTCTCCGTCGATGAGGAAGTCCACCGCCTGCACGGCCGCTACGGGATCGACTACCCGGAGCACGAGTACGGCGAACGGGAACGTCCCGTCGTCGAGGCGGTGCTGGCCGAACTCGTCGATCACCTTCGTGCCGGCCGCGACCTCGTCCTCGACCACGGGCTGTGGCTGCGCCGTGAACGCGACGACTTGAGGCGCACCGTCGAGCGCGCGGGCGGCCGGCTGCTCCTGGTCTACCTCCCCGTGGAAATGCCGGAGCTCCTGGCCAGGCTCGAGCGGCGCAACCGCCGCGACGACGCCAACGCGCTCACGGTCACCCCCAGCGCCCTGGACGACTTCTTCGACCGCTTCGAACCCCCGGAACCGGATGAGCCGGTGCTGATCTACGCCGGAGATCCGGAAGCCGTCTGGGACGAGTTCGCAAGGGACACGTCACCCGAAGGTGGGGCTCCACGATGACGGCGTCCCATGCCACGGACGAGTGCCGTACCGTTTCCGGACTGCGCCTGCCCAGGGGAGTAGGACAGGCCGGATCGGGGAGAGGACGGCACCACCGTGGTCGGGGACGATGGGGACTGGGGCGAGCGAGCGGTCTGCCGCACCACTGATCCGGACGAGCTGTTCGTCGAGGGCGCGGCCCAGAATCGGGCAAAGGCAGTGTGCACCGGCTGCCCCGTGAGGCTGGAGTGCCTGTCCTACGCGCTGGACAACAGAATCGAGCACGGCATCTGGGGTGGCATGACGGAGCGGGAACGGCGATCGCTTCTTCGGCGCCGCCCCACGGTCACGTCCTGGCGGCGTCTTCTGGAAGCGGCACGCGTCGAGCACGAACAACATGCGGACGCCTTTCACACCTCCGTCAGCCGCTGGTCGGCAGCGGGCTGAACGTACGGCCCCGGGGCCTGGGGAGCGGCGTCGACCGGACTCGCACGCACGATCATGGTTTCGGTTTGCGTTCGAGGACGGCCGCTGCATTGTCAGTGCCGACTGGCAGTCTGGCCGGACTGTCAGACAACGCCGCCCGGACCAGTACGAAAGGCCAGCACCGTGGACCAGTTCAGGCTCTGGAAGAGGTACCCGCGCGCCATGGATCGCGCCCTTGCGCGGGCGGGTTACGGCGACACGGAGTTCTCGGTCCAGCGTGAGGACACCCACGGCGCGGCCCGCGCCTGCTGGTCATGGCACAGCGGCGCCTCGGAACTGACTCGCGACGAGTGGCCATCCGGATTGGACCTGGTGTGGAGCTCGGCGACGGGATGGTCCTACCAGGGGCGCGGCGATGAGAAGCTCCTGGGCCTGCCGGTGCCGGTGCTCGCGGCGCCGGAGGCGATCACCGCGCTGCTGCCGGCGCTGATGGACGGGCGAAGGAACCAGCTCCCCGCGTCCGAGGACCGGTGGGAACACGCCGCGCTGATCGAGAACGGGGCCGAGACCGCACGCCTGTACGGGGACGACAAGTACGACGCGGCCTATCAGCGCGACGAGGAGGAGGCCGCCGGATTCTCCCGTTGGCAGGACCAGATGGACGGCGTGCAGCCTGAGGCCACGCCGCGATCCGCGAGCGGCCACGGGGACGACCCCGGCAGGGACACGACGCACAGGACGGGGGACGGCGCCGGCCAGTCCGACGGCGTGGACGCGGAAGAACTCGCCCGCCGAACTCACGTGAACGTGATCCTGGACCGCGGGATGAAGGCCCTCGACGATAGGCCGCGCCATCCGGATCCGGAGCGCTTCGGAGTCCTCACCGACTTCTTCACCAGGACCGTCGTGTTCCCCGGCCAGTTCGATCCGGAGGACGACCAGCTGCACACGAGCGACCCGTCACGGGTTCTGGCCCACCTCCTCCTCCAGCACCTGGAGCGCCACGGCCTGGGCATGGACGACGTGCTGGACATGGAGCTGGCCGACTCGGCGATCGCACCGGTCGGCAATTCCGTGAGCGACTGCATCGCTCAAGTACTCCGTAGCAGCCGGTGGTTCGACTTTGCAGCCCCCGGAACGGATCCGAAGGGCGGCCGGGTTCTGTTCCGCACCGTGTTCGGAACAGAAGGCGTCCTCCAGGTCTCCGGGGTCCCGGACGCGACCGACGGCGACCAGGCACACCCGTAGGGCTCGAGGAACGATGCTGCAGAAGGCGAACTTCCCGGTCACGGCCGGCACCCCAGTGCCGGCACCTGCGGGAGCCGAAGACGATCGGACCCTCGGGCCCGAACAAGCCGCCCGGTACGTGGGACTGCGACGGCGGGAGCTCGACTATCTCGTCGAGGCCGGCCACATCTCTGCCGCACGGCGCAGCACGGCCGGGGCGTCTCAGTTCGGTGCCGCGGCGCTCGACATCGTCGTCGGCCTGTTGCTCGACTGGGAGGCTGCGCGTCATGCTGACGCCCGCCGTCCCTCGCCTTGGCGGGAGCTCGCCGGGCCCATGGCCGAGCGGGACCAGATGGTGGACGCCGTCACCGCGAGGCTGAGGGACCAAGGAGTGGACGCCTGGGCCCGGTACAGCAGCACGGTGGACCGGTGGACGCTCGACTGGGCACCGTTGTCCGGCGGCGGCCCGGACCGGGAGTCAGCCAAGGCGTTGCTGCCGCGCCGGCTCCTACGCGCGGTGGACGCGCAGCGCCTGGTACTGCTCGGCCCGGTGGGACGGACGATGCACTGGGCGCACCAGATGCTCCAGCCTGGCGTCGCCTGCGTCCTGGACGTCGAGACCACCGGCCTGAACGCCGACGACCGAGTCCTCGAAGTCGCCGCCCTCGACGCGCACAACGGATCCGTCCTGATCGACACCCTCGTCCACCCCGGGCCTGGCGTGTCCATCCCCGCCGCGGCCAGCCGGGTGCACGGCATCACCGACGCGGCGGTAGCCGACGCCCGCCCCTGGAGCGCGGTCCTGCCCGAGGTCCTGGCCGCGGTCGGTGACCGGACCGTGCTCGCGTACAACAGCAATTTCGACCAGCGGATGATCGTCGGGCATGCTCGGTCCGTCGGCGCCGACCCGGGGCGTCTGCGCTCGGCACAGGCATGGCAGTGCCTGATGAAGCGCCGCTCCATGTGGCTGAACACCACCACCCGCCTCCGGCTCGGCGGCAAGCACCGTGCCCTCGGCGACGCGCTGGCGGCGCGCGACCTCCTGCAGACGCTGCGGGACCGCCCGCCACACACCCAGCCAGCACCCGGAAACGACCGGCCATGCAGCACCCGGGCGTCCCGATAGGGTGCGCTCGTCGAGAGGGGCGTCGTGCATCGCGTCGAGAGCAAGCAGACCTACACCACATGCCGAGGCGGGGCGACATCCGTCTACCCGGAAACGGTCGTCGTCGACGAGTACGAGCCGGGAAGCAGGTCCGTGCGGGTACACGACGCGGATCGGTCCGGTCCGCAATACGACATCCCCGTCAGCTACTTCCACGAGACAGCTCACACGCGACAGGGCACGCGCCGCAAGACCGGCTACTACCTCGTCCGGTCCTGATCCGGGACCGACGACCATCCCAACTCGCCCGTTCACAACACCAGGTATGGGCGCTCGGCCGCATACGTCAACACCACATCGGAGCCGCTATGCCGGACACCATCACGCGCCCTGATCCGCGCGAGACCGCATTCGCCCTGATCGAGATGACCGCCCGCAATGAGGCCGCTCACCACGACCGGACGGACGGAAGTCCCACTCCGCCCGACAAGCTGTACCCCGCGCTGACCGCAGCACTGGAAACGTGGCACGCCGCCGGCACCCTCCGCGTGGACTCGATGCTGCTCGTCGAGTGGCTGGCGACCGAGTGGTGCGCCTACCGCCTCCAGCAACTCGGCCACAACCAGGCCGAGTTCGATTCGTGGCTGTGCGAATTCGGCGATCAGGTCAGTCTGGCGCAGCGGCACGCGCATCCTGCTGGCCCCACCTGCGTGGAGATCACGTCCGTCGTCGCCACGCGCAGCCCGAGGACCGCGCCCGCAGAGCACGCAGCCCGGCTCGCCGCGCCGTATCTCGCCTACCTCCGCCCGGACTTCCAGCTGGAGGACGCCCGCGAAGTCGCGCTGACCTTCGCCCTGTGGGCGGGCCAGAGCCTGTCCGCCCTCATGCATTACGACGTCGAGCGGATCACCGGATACATGCTCTCGCGCTCCCGGTGAGCTCGCCCGGCGGCACGGGGTGGAGGCGCCCATCACCGAGGTCGTCCTCGTCATCCTGAGCACCTGCACCGTCGCCCCGAGGCTGCTGACCGGCTGATGAGCCGGGGCCTCAAGCCCGAGCGCTACGGCATCTGACGCAGACGAAGGAAAGAATCTGCTTGCGCTGAACCCGAGTTGGCCTCATTCTGGCCGGTTCGCCACAAGCATGGCCAGAAAGGCCGGGGACGGTTTCGCATGGACATCAAAACGCTGGAGGAGTTGCAGGCCGCGGATGAGCGCACCCTGGTCTTCACCCCGCTCGGCCTCGGCGGCCGCATGAGGCCCGAGGACTCCGCCGACTTCCAGCAGAGAGTAATCGCTCGGCTGGAGTTGGCCGAGGACGTCGCTGAGCGGACCCGGCAGAAGTTCGAGCAGTTGCGCGCTGCCTACAGCCACGGCGTGCTGTGCTACGAGCTGTACACCATGGTCGCCGACCAGGCCAGGCTCACCCTGGAGCAGGCCCTGCGCGACCGGTTCGCGTCCTACTACGACAGCGCGACCGTAGAGGTGCGCGAGCGCAGCCGCCGAGGCCGCTCCGGGCGCGTGCACCCGATCACCGTGAAGAGCTATACCGACTTCTTCGAGAAGTTCCAGAACGCCAAGGGCGCCGAACTGCGCGCCGACTCCTCACAGCAGTGGCAGGAGTTCAACGGCATGCTCACCGGACTGCTCGCGTGGGCCCGCCGCGAAGGACTGATCCGCGGGCAGCGAAACCGGCACACCGAGCGTGCTCTCAAGGCCCTGCGGAACATCGTCGCCCACGGCGAGTACCACCTGGCCACCCCGGTCGAGGCCGCCCGGGAACTGTCCGACCTGGCCGAGGTCATCAACCACCTGTGGGGGCACCCGACCCCCGGTGGCCGGCTGTACCCCGCTCCCGTCCAGCGCGACGTCGTCGCGATCGGGTGGAGCGACGACGGCGAGCGCACCATCGCCGGCTACGCCGACCAACTGGCCGACGCCGTCGACGACGAGAAGTTCACGTACGTCCTGGTCCGCGCGGTGTTCTGCCCCGGCGGCGTCACTGATCCCAACCTGCTGGATTACGACGCCCGGCGCGCGTCCACCTCCTTCCCCGCGCAGTACCTGTGGGGCCCCGGTCCGCGTGAGCAGGCAGTCGCCTGGCTGAGCGAGCATCAGCCCGAACCGGACCTGTGCGACTACCTCGACCAGATCGTCCTCGTCCGGCTCCACGACGGCCACGTCGACCTGCCGGTGTACCCGGGGGTCGCAGCCGGGCTCCCCGCGGCAGAGCAGTCCGGCGCCTGGCACGCGCTGCGCGTCGACCGCGGGCTCGATGCCCTCACCCATGCCCGAGCCCTCGCCAGCGCTCCAGCAGGGCATGCGAGCACCGGCGAATGCAGGCATTGCCCCACCGAGACGCTCGCCACCGGGGACCTCGTGGCGGTCCTGGAGGCAGTACGCAGCGCCGGCGCTGACACCACGCCGCAGATCGTCCCGGACGTGCGCACGCCCTTCGCGGACTGGCTCTCCCGCGCGGTGCCCTGAACGTCACGGCCTCGTTCCGGACGTTCCTTCTGGCGGGACCCCTGGTGTGGCGCGGTGTTCTGCGCCGGCAGCTATGGGCCGAAGTTGGGTTCGCCGCTGTCGGAGGGGGATGAACTTTCATGCGGCTCGGCCCCGACCTCGGCAGCCGCTCTGGCCTGCGCACCGTGTCGCCCTGGTGCAGCGGCACCGTAGGGTTCGAGGCCGTGGAAGGTCACATTGCCGCACGCCTCCGACTGTTCGAAGCGGTCCGGGCCGTGCCGTACGGAACCGATGGGGCGCACGATGCCGAGAGCCTGATGGGGATCGGCCGTGGCGACTGTCTGGCCAAGTCTGCCTACCTGACCGCGGGCTTCCGGCGCCTTGGGTTTCCGGCCCGTCGGGTCCGCTGGCTCTACCTCCTGCCGGATCAGCCGCCCGAGGTCCGCCTCCTCCCCTCGCGCGAGGACGTGCACTCGGCGACCGAAGTCCTGATCGGCGGGCGGTGGGTGCTTGTGGACGCGACGCACGATCCGGCGCTGGCCCCGGCCGGGCTGACCGTCGCTGCCTGGGACGGTGTCGGCGACACGGTTCCGGCCTACCCGCCACTCGGCCCGGTCTGGAGACCGGGGGCCGGCCCCGAGCCGGTGCCCAACGCAGGTAGGCCGGCAGCCTCCGATCTGGCCGGGCGCCGCTACCAGGTGGCGTTCAACCGGTGGTTGTGGGCCGTGCGCGCGTCTGGGAGAGCATCCTCCGCTGAGGGACTCCCGTGAACCGTGCGGAGCAGCGGGTGCCGACTGCGTACCCCATCCTGGCCGACCTCCGGCGCCCGGCCTCAGCCGTCCTGCTGACAAGATTCTTTGCCGTTCCGGGTGCGCGCCGTCGCCTACCAGTGCAAGGGGCCGTCCGTATCGCAGACCAGAGCCCACCCCGGCACGCTGGCGCGCAGACTCGCCACAGTGGCCCGTCAGGCCAGCGGACGATGCGCACCCACGCAGCTGGCGGCGTGCACGGCTTCGCCCGGGATGCGGGGGCCCGCGCCGCCACTGGAGAAGTAGAAGTAGGGGTGCGCCTCCGCGAGTTCACTTGCCTCCCGCGCCGTCTGCCGTCGACCCATCTGCGGAAGGGTGGAGAAGCACGGTCGCCCTTTGTTGCAGGACCTTCAGCAGCTCCCGCTCGGCCTCCTCGGTACGGAACTCGATGTTCCACTGCCGGACGTCGTCGACCAGGCCCTCGATCGTCTCGTCGAGTCGCTGCCGCAGCATGCCGGGGCGCAGGGCTTCGACCTCGACGGCAGCGTGCGGATCGATGCCTTCGCGCAGGCACTCCTCGCGGTAGCGCTTGTAGTTGACGTCGCGGGTGTTGACCTCGTGGGTGGTCAGCCGGCCGGAGCGGACGTCATCGGCGGTGATGGCGATCTGCCGGAACTCCAGGTCGAGGTCGCCATTGCCGTAGCGCTCCATCCGCTCGACCACGGAACGAGGGACACATCGGCCGGTAGGGTCCCAGTCGCCGCAGAAGATCACCGTCACGCCTTTGCCTCGGTGCGCGTATTGCTGCACCGCCTCGTAGACGAAGGTCTTGGAGGACTGGCCCCGGCAGGAGTACAGGCCCACGCCCCAGGCCGAGGTGATCGGCAGGAGTACGCCACCGACCGAGTCACTCTCGCACCAGACCTCAACATGGCGGGCCTGCGAGGCCCACAGGTTGCGCCGGTAGGTCTCCGTGTTGCGCTGCATGGCGTCGTCGAGCGAGTCGTACTGGGTCTCCTGCCGGACCATGCGGGTTCCGTCAGTGATCCACTCCCAGGGCAGCCGCCCGGTCTCGCGAAGGTGGCCGACCTCGCGGACGACGACCGAGTAGTTCCGGCGGGAGTGGCCGGTGTCCTTATCCCACAGAAGCCCGAGGCCGAGGTAATAGATGTGGCGGACGCTGCACGGCTGTGCTGCCTCTGCCAGCTCGCAGATCGCCGCCCGCAGGGCCTCCACCTGCGCCTTTGTCCGGCGGGGCCGTTTTATGGAGCTAGCGCTGTAACCCGCCATACCTCCAGTGAACGCCCGGACGACTCGCCTGGCCAGCATCCGGGACCTTGGGCGTCAGCCTCACGTAGACCTCCAGCCGACTCGGAGCCAGGCTGATGCCCAGCGGGCACACCGGTCCCGCCCGGCCAGGCTGTCACTGGGACGGATCAGGCTCAGTAGACGCGAGGAAGTCCTCCAGTTCCGCGACGTCCAGGAGGTCGATCCACGCCATGCCGTCGGGCAAGGGGCCCATGTCGGCGGCCAGCAGGTCGGCCGCTTCACCGCCGACGGCGAACACCGCGCGCATCGCTTCCTCGTGTCGCCGACGTAGCGGGAGTTCGCCGGGCCCGGCCTGGGAGAGCCCGGCCAGGTAGGCGCGGGCGGGCGCGGTGAGGATGACGGCGTGGGAACGTAGGAAGTCCTCAAACGCCGCGCTGGCAGACTCGGCGTCGTTGGCCGGGTCGCCCAGCTCGGGGCAGGGAACGTAGCAGTTGTCGAGGAGGATCGCGACGAGGCTGCATTCCTTGTTCTCGTCCTGGTGCGGCAAGATGCGCCACCCGGTCGCGGACTCCGGGTGGTTCGCCTCGGACCGGTACTCGGTGCATGCCGCCTCCAGCAGCGACCGCAGCCCCAGCACCACGATGGCGGGGTCGCTCATGGCCAGCGTGTCGGGTTGCCGCGGCACCAGGAGCCGGTAGCGCGCCCGTTGGCGCACGGTCTGTGCCTGCGCAGCGTAGGCGACGAGGGTCTGCTCCGCGCCGAACCGCGCGGCGGCCTGGCTCGCCTCAGTACTTCCGGCGTCGGTATGGAACTCGCCGCCGGCGGAACGCCAGCCCACACGCCACCGCCAGCACTCGCGGGACACGGCCGCCCCGGTGGAGCCCCACACCGGATCGTTCCACGAGATGAGGGGGTGCGGATCGACGGGTTCCGCGAGGACCTGGGCCTCCAGGGGCTGAGGAGCGCCGGGCACGGGCAGCCGTGCGGTGAGCCGCTCGCCATCTGCCTGCCAGTCCAGAGGAGCCGGCAGGAGCGCGGAGACGCGCAGCAGGCCGTCGCCGAGGCCGGCGAGGCGGACCAGCAGGGCCTTGCGGATGGCATCGGTCTGCTCGGGGGACCAGCCGTCCGGATCCACGTGGGCGAACAGATGGAGCAGCTCGGCTTCCCGGGCACGGCGAGCCTGGGGCAGCGTCGCGGCATCGGGCAGCAGCCCGTCCTTGCGCCAGCCCCGGGCGAGGACGGGTTGGTCGGAGGCCAGAGCGACCTCGCCGCGGGTGAGGGCCAGGCCTTCGGCGGCCTCCCGCAGTTCGGCCGCCGACAGGGCCGTGACCAGCGCGGCCAGGTCGTCGACGAGCGTGGCGGCCTGCCACGGCGTCGGCGGCAGCGTGATCGGCAGCGCCGGCCACCGCTCGGCCGTGTCCCGAAGGTCGTGGACGTAGAGGCGGACATCCAGCGGCACCTGATCCAGCGCGGTGAACGCCCCGACCACCAGGCGCGCTGCGAGGCCGTCGCCGGGCGCTGGGTAGCCGCGGAACGCGCACACCGCGCTGACCAACTCCCGCTCGGCTGAGGGGATCCTGAGCGCGGTGGCGGCCAGCCCGGTCCGGGACGTGGCTGCGTGCTGGGACATCGCCAGGGAACTCCTGTCGGTCAAAGGCATGCTGGGACCCGGCGCTGCGGCCACACCGACCCGTGCGCACCCGGGCATCGAGGATAGAGGCGCGGCGAAGCAGTTTCCGACCACTTCGCTCAACCTCGCACGTACGGGGGCGATCCGGGGGTAGCGGTGACTACCTTCAGCGGCCGTGGGGAGCCTCCGGCACCGGATGATCCGCCCGCCGCCGCAGCGCCTCCTGGTCCAGCCGGGCCGCCTGTGCCGGCGTCCTGCCGCTCCTGGATACGCTCGTTGGCCCTCGGGCCGTGGGCCTGGCTCAGCCGGTGGCCGATCCAGGCATGGAGGGCAGCAACGCCTCGCCCGACAGGGCACTGGTGCGCCGCCTGATCGCCGCGAACATCTCGGCGTGGTCATCCTTGATCGGGTAGTCGATCCGGTCGTAGCGCAGTTGGAGAGCGGCGGTGCGATCTGGTGACTTCAGGAGGACCAGGCCGAGGCCGCCTCCGGGCGTCAAGTCGCGGTGGCCGCAGAGTTCCAGCGGCAGGCCGTGGTGCGGGTCGGTCAAGGCCTGCACCAGTTCGGCGCGGCGCAGGGCGGTGTCGGAGTCGTGCTCGAGTTGCAGGATCCACCACTCCCCCAGGCGCGCCTCGTGTCCGGTGACGATCTGGGGGACGGCGACGGTGTGGAGGAGTCCGAGGCGGCGGAGCAGTCCGCTGGGGAGCCAGGCAGCGTCGCGCCAGGTGGACTCGTAGGCGATCGGCTGACGATCGGTGTCCCACTGCTTCTCGTAGGGGGTCCAGGCGTCGCCGGCCAGCCAGCAGGCTTCTCCGCCGTTGTCCTGGATCTGCTGCGCGAGGGCTGTCTCGGCCTTCTGGAAGGCGGAGCGCGAGGGGCCGGTGAGTCGGATGCTGGTCGGCCGTCCCAGGCGGCGGAGCTCGATGCCGCGATCCGTGCGTGCACAGATCCGGACACCGTTGAGCCCGTAGATCTCGTCTCGTCCGGTGCGCATCGGGGCGCGGCAGGGCAGCAGCCCGCTCAGCAGGCTGTCGAGGCTGGCGTTGCTCTCCAGGTGGAGCCGGATGCCGTGTGAGGTGGGCTGTACGTACCGGATACCGAAGGGGTACTCGAAGAAGTGCCTCTGCGCGTTCAGGATCCAGTAGAACGCCTCCGATTCTAGGAGGAGTTGGTCGTGCTGGGCCGGTGCCGGAATGAGGGGTGCGTCGGGCTGCACGGCAGCGACGGCTTCACACGCGGCCTGGTGAGGCGCACCGGTGTAGAGGGCGTAGGTCCGGGCGCGCCTGCTGAACTGGGTGGTCGACATGGCTCAGGTACCTTTCGCTCCGCCCCGTCGGCCCGCGGAGCGTGAGGAACAGGCACTGGTGTGCGGTGGTGCGGTCGGTGAGATGGCTCTGATCGAAGCCGAGCTTCTTCGCCTCCGCCTTGAACCAGTGGGCCGAGGTTCGCGTGAGGAGCAGCAGACCGATGCCGCAGGAGCTCACTGTACGGACCGGGCTCGACGCGAAGGTGGCACCACGCCGCACAGCGGGTCGTCGGTTCAGGACGCGGGCTACAGCGGGGACACAACCGGCAGGGGATCGCTCTGCTCGGCGAGCCGACCGCGGGCAACGGCTTCGTGCCGCAGCGCGGTCCTCAGATGCCACAACGAGATCGCCGGCAGGAGGCTACCGAGCCGGGCCACGGCCCGCAGCGCCTCGGCCGCCTGGACCAGGAGCTCCGCGGCCGACTGCGACTCCTCGTTGCTTCGACCCCCGCGCAGACGTTCCACGACCTCGTCCAGTAGCTGCGCCAGCTCACCCGCTCCCGGGTCCTCCGGCACATCGGCTCCCCACCACTGGACCGCAGCCTCCAAGGCTGTGAAGGCTTCCGTGCGGTCGAGCGGCGGCCTGGTTCCGACGTCCCCGTGCATCACGATCACCATCGTTCACCGTCTGACCTGTCCTCGGGGCAAAAACGGAGAATCCGCTGCTCCCGGATCAGACTGAAGCCCCGAGAAAGGGGCGCTGCGCGCCGAGGGTGGCCGGAGGCGGCCCTTCCTTTCCCGGCAGTGAGCCCGGCTGGTGCGGGATGACCGTTCGTGTGCCGCCGCGAGGATCGTCAGATGGCGCGCATCACGGCGACGACCTTGCCCAGAATGACCGCGTCGTCGGCGGCGAGTGGCTGGAACCTGGGGTTGTGCGCGACGAGCCAGGCGTGGCCGGCCGCGTCGCGCTGGAACCTCTTCACGGTTGCTTCGCCGTCCAGCATGGCGGCGACGATGTCGCCGGGCTGGGCGACCTGCTGCCGCCGGACGGTGACCACGTCGCCGTCGCAGATGGCTGCCTCGATCATGCTTTCCCCGGACACCTTCAGGGCGAACAGCTCGCCTTCACCGACCAGTTGGCGGGGCAGGACGTAGGTGTCTTCGACCATCTCCTCAGCGAGGACTGGTGTGCCGGCCGCGATCCGGCCGACCAGAGGCACCTCCGCCGTCGGGGGCTCGCTCTCCGGCCGCTCGTACTCTCCCGCAGAGGACTTGAGGGGGAGACAGTAGGCGCGGGGACGGTGCGGGTCGCGGCGGAGTACTCCCTTGCGTTCCAGGGCGAGGAGCTGGTGCGCGACGCTGGAGGTGCTCGTCAGGCCGACGGCCTGACCGATCTCGCGCATCGAGGGCGGGTACCCGCGGTCAGCGACGGAACGGGCGATGCAGTCGACGATGGCCCGCTGCCTGTCGGTGAGCCCGTCTGCGCCCTGGCGGATGCCCGGAGGCCGGCCCGGTCGAGTGTGGGTGATGGTCATGTGCCCCCCTTGCGATCTTGCGTCTCTGGACAGTAGCCCCACGCGCCGACAAATGGAACATCGTTTCGACGCCGCGAGCGGATACGGTGAACGAGGCCGTGGGAGCCGACGGCCGGGGCCGGCCAACTGCCGGGTGTCCTACACCGCTGGTCGGAGCATCCTGGAGGCGGCGTGCGTGATCGCGAGGTGGCCGTCCTCGCGGGCCCGCCGAGTCACTGGCTGCCAGCTTGGATGGTCAGTGCCGGAATGCCGCCGCCTTGGGCCCGGGCTTGAACACCAACGCATTCAGCGGGCGCGTCCGCGTGGGCTGCACGACCTCCAGCCAGCCGTCGGCACGGGGCACGCAGTACGGGATGCTCTGGTAGCCCTGCCACTTCCAGTTGATCCACCAGCGGGGTTCACTCCGGTGTCCCGCGAGACGCCGCGGTGTGGGCAGCCGCTGACCGGCCAGCTCGACGTCGTCGAGCTCGACCGAGAGTTCCTTCATGAGAGCCAGACCCGCCAGCGCCGCGCGGCGCAGCGGGCTGTCGTCGTTCCACCGGCGCAAAGCCCAGCGCAAGTCCGGGGTCGCCAGCAGGCCGGCGTCGTCCTGCACGTCGGAGAGCGTGATGCGGGAGATGGTGATGGCCCCTTGCTGCTCCCACCCGATCAGTTCTGCCCGGACCGGGCGGGGGATGTGCCGGTCGAGGCCTTCGAAAGCGTCGATCATGTCGTGGCGCTCGGCCCGGCCAGCTTCGGGATCCTCGGCGATCGCGTGGAGCACGCCGAGAGCTTCGGCCAGCGTGTCACCCCGTCGCCACAGCGGGAGCATAAGGGTGCCTTCGGCCACCAGCTGCTCGCGCGCCGTGTCCTCGAACTGGAACTGCAGCCCGCGGGACGACCCCGCGAGCGCGCGGCGCAACGGCGCGTAGGGGTTGCCGCCGGAGAAGATGGCCTGGACGACGGCCTGAGTCCTCCGCTCATCACGATCGAACCGGACAGCGACGTCGACGTCGTGGGGCTCGGTGGCGCCGCGTGCGAAGCTGCCGAACAGCCACACCTGCCGAACCAGGTGGAGGGGCCATTCCGGGGGGCCGTCGAGCCGGTGAAGCATCGCTTCGACCAGTTCGACAGCTCGCGTTCGCTTCATGTGGCTCCTTCGATCCCGCTGGCCACCAGGGTAGTGGCCGGACCATGACGGTGAATCCCACCCGCCGACGGCCATCCGCGGAGGCCGAGCAACGGCCATGGCGAGGGGCGCGGCCGCTCCGAACAAGACCTGGACGAGCTGATCCTCGCGTCGAGCAGGGCTCCTCCGGGCCGGGGCCTGGAATCGATCGTCGCCGGCACCCCCAGTTCGGGGAAGGCCCTCTACTGCTGGGTTGCGCGCCCGGCGCAGCCGAACCCTCAGCCAGCGCCGGACCCTGCACCAGTACTACGCGGTCTCTTCCACAGGGCGGACGGCGACGCTTATGTCAGGTTGCCTGTGGTCATCAGCTCTTGGTGAGCGTCGGTCCTTCGTCGCAGGATGATCCGTCCGTCGCCTCCGCTATAGGCCAGTACCTCTGTGCCGGGGGTGAGACCCGCCTCGGCAAGTAGGCCAAGGGGGAGTTCGACGGCGCCGTCGTCGCCAATCCGAAGCTCGTTGGGTTCGCGCAGCATGCGAGATCCCTCTCCAAGTCAGGTCGCAGCATGGGTTGATAAAGGAGAAGGAGAGGGTGCACAGGGCCCAGACGCGCGGAGCTCCACCTCATCGACTGTGACGCCAGTGCCGGTGAGCCGCACAGCGTGGCTCTTACACCTCTCAACAAGGCCGGTCGTCCGCGACCCCGTAGTAGTCGCCGAGAGCGATGACACCTCGCTCACCCTGCAATTGCGCCAGCAGACTTGCTGCGGCGACACCACTGGCCAGGTCACCGGCGGTGCAAGCGACCCGCACCTGCGCCCGGCCGGTACGAGGTCGACCGTCGGTGAACTGCAAGACATCGCCTGAAGTGCCTACGCTCACCCCGGCGCGTTGCGCCTCGCCTCGGAGCCAATTCACGGCCTGATCCCGCGAATGCCCCCACTGCCGGAGGTTGTACAACATTTCGGCAGAGCGCAGCGGCACCGCGAACGAGAGGAAATCTCGCAACTCGTCGATCGCGTTTCGTGGCTCAGGCTGACGCATCAATAACCTCCCTCACAATCCCGTCAGGAGCGAAGACCAGCCCAGAGGGTTGACTGAAAACGCCAGGATTGATCTAGAAAAGCGGCTGAGTGCCGCGCGAAAGCGAACAAGAGGAATCCGTTGGGAACACCCCGTTGCGGTCGGGCCACACCGCTTGCCAGAACGGCACATCGACCTCTGGCCCGTACAGAGCCCGCAGCATGGAGAACTCAGACAACGAATCGACTCGCCGCATGAGCAGCCGATAACCGTTGGAAAGAAGCCCATCCAGTGGCACATCCGGAGTCGGATTTTCTGAACTGAACCGGTCAACTACGGAGTGGATGATTCCCTGAAGGACCCTAACGTCGAGACCTGTCATCACGAGCTCATAGCCACGAGACTTGTGGAGCCCAACTGTGTAACAAAAGGGCGCCGAATCCTGATCTCCGAGAACCGCTTGCACAGCAAACCCGTGCTCGGAAATCACGCGTTGCAGTCGAGCAACGTAATTCACCATGAAGTCATCGGACATTACTCATCGCTCCTGATCGTCAGCATGTGCGAACTCGGCACGGAAAACGTGCTGATCCACATCCGGGTGGTAGACCGCGATTGCGCGACCAAGAACCTGCACGTCATAGGCATCGAGTTCGCGCGGAAGACCTCTGAGTTCAGGAACCGTCTCCAGAGCGTTGAAGAAGAGCGTGAGGAGTTGCTCATGCGTGCTGCTAGTCCCGTCGGGAAGGGCGACCCGCGACCAGCCGTGTCCGAGGGGGCGTACGCGAAAGGTGGCCATGATCAATCCTCCAGAGAGATCATCGAGTGATAAGTGAGGCCTGTCGGACGGACCCGCGTCCGATGGGCGGGCAGCGCCGCAAGACGCCGTAAGCGCGACCGGATCGCTTCTCCGGCCCTTGGGGATAGAGAGGGCTGGCTCAAGCCCGCGGGCGTGAGCCTTCAGGACGCAGCAGCGTCGTTCTCGGCGCAGTCGGGACAGTCATCTGGACAGCGGTCCAGCGTGCCGAGACTGTGCACCTGACAACGCACACACGGCTCGACCGAAGCGACATAGCCACAACCCTCGTCGCGAGTCGGCCCTACCCAGTCATCAACCGGGACGCCCGTCGGTTCGTTGCACACCCCGCAGTTGACTTCGCCGGGGCGGTAGATAGCCATCAGAGAACAACTCCGCTTCAGGAGGTCATGCGCAAGCGCTCGTCCCAACAACAGGAGCCGACCCACCCAGTACCGTGACTATGCGCGGTGATCTGAAGAACGTCGCGCTGGCACATCTTGCACATCTCCAGGGCAACCTCGATGCCGTGCTCTTGAAGCGTTATGGCGATCTGGGTATCAGTGGGATACGTGTCGAACGACTCATCCGTCAGCACTTCATCGCCGTTGCATCGCACCAGATCGAACGATCGACCAGCGATGCCGTTCCAGACCGACTCGATGACGCGAAACCGCTCCCCGTTTACCTCGAACGCATCATGACCGATCTCACGGATTACGACGGTGCCCGGCCTCGATGAATTTCCCATGCCTCTCAACGCCCCTATTCGGCCGGGGTGGTGAACGTCTGGGTACCGGACATGAAGATCCCCTCCATCAGGGTCAGCGGGTTGGTTTCTCGGCCGGCTCGTTCTCCCGACCTC
>NZ_JBHWGP010000062.1:0-22316 GCF_042733155.1 Streptomyces sp. NPDC059740
CTTCAGGAACCCGGTGTCGTCCACGATCAGCACGCCACCCGGATCCGCCAGGTGCTCGACGACGTACTCGCGCACGTCGTCGAGCACCCCGTCCGTGTCCCAGTCGATCCGGTTCATCAGCCGCTGGATCCGGTCCGGGCCGCCATGGCCGGCTTCCTCGGCCACCGTCCAGCCGTTCTTGCGTTCCAGCGGCGACAGCAGACCCCTCATGTAGGCCAGCACCGACTCCCGCGACTCGCTCCGCGCGAACCGATGGGCAAACCGCTCGTGCAACCCCGCCAGCCCGTCCGACCAGCAACGAGCATCGATCTCGGATATGTCCCCACCCATGAACAGCCCAACGAGCGAACCCGACAAACCGTCACGGTAAGCACCGTTGCAGTACTAGTGCTACTCACCCCAAAGTCCCTGCGGAGTACGTCGGTTGTTCTGCGAGCCTCAGCCTCGTAATAGGCTGAGGCCACTTTCAGTTATTACTGGACGATGGGGGTGCTGCGATGACAGAGCGTGTCCGGGTGGCAGAATCTGAACGACTGGTCCTAATGCGGCCCCATGCCGAGGACTCACCGGCCGTGTTCGCCGTGCATGGGGATCCAGCCACGAACTTGCACAACCCACATGGGCCCCACCGGTCGCTCGACGAGAGCGAGGCATGCCTGAAGGACTGGCTTGCCGATTGGGACCGCTTCGGCATCGGATATTGCGCTGTAGCGCCTCGTGATCAGCCAGAGGACGTGATCGGCTTCGCCGGAGTCCGCGTCGGCCGCCTTGAAGACGAGGAGGTGCTCAACCTCTACTATCGCTTCAGGCCCTCGTCCTGGGGCCAGGGGTTTGCCGGGGAAGCTGCCAGAGCTGCGTTGAAGCTCGCGTGCCCGCTCTTCGTAGACCATCCCGTGGTCGCTTTGATCCGCGAAAGCAACATGTCTTCCCGGCGCCTGGCCGAGCGCTTGGGCTTCCAGGCATGCGATGGCCGGGACCCTGCAGGGCGCCACATCTTCCGGATTCCCGCAGCCGCTTGGCTCATGCGGCTTTGAGCGGGATGCCGCCGTAAGCCCAGCCGAGAGGCTCGGCGGGCCGGTCACCTCACCACGCGCCCGCTCGACCTGTCGCCGGCCCTCCTCAGCGATCCAGTACCTGACCCGGCCGGTAGGCAGGTCACCGACGTGGCGTCAGCCCGGCCCTCACACCTTCGTGGGCAGCGGGCTGCCAGCCGGCTCCCCGCCGGCCGGCAGCGGGCAGGGAAGAAGTGCGGCACGGGCCCAGCCGCCGACCGGGTGGGCTGAGCGCGTGGGCCAGGCCCGACCCGATCACTCGCCACGTCGCGTCCCAGGTCCGGGACGCGTCGTGGCCACTTCACTCAGGGGGCAGGGGTGGAGGTGACGGTGGTGTGCGGGCAGGCCCCAGCCTGCTTGTCCAGGGCCTTCTTCTCCGCAGTGTCGGCGCTCAGCTTCCAGCGCAGCTTGTCACCGACCCAGTCCGCCGCGTACTGGCAGTCCGCCTTCTCCAACGGCGGGAGCCACTGGGCGGGGTCCTTGTCGCCCTTGGTCCGGTTGCTGGCCGCCGAGACCGCCACCAGCGACCGCGCGGCGCCCAAATCGTTCGCGTACGCCTCACGCCGAGCCGGCTACCACTTCGACGCCCCCAAATCCCACGACTCAGCGAGGGGCACGACGTGGTCGATGTCCAGCCGGGAGGCTTCGGTGAAGGTCTTCCCGTCGTAGTACGAACTCCATTCGCCGCCGGTCAGCCTGCAGTGCGCGCCCTGGCGTGGCTTGGTCACCGCCTTGGCCAGGAGGACCTCTTTGCGGGTGTCGTATTGGTCGTGGTCGGCGTCGTCCCACAGGTGGAACTTCTCCCGCTCATACCCGGACCGGTGCTCGGTGCCGGTGGGCAGCTGGGCGACGGCCGCTCGCAGCGTCAGGCCGCTGCTCTTGCCCTCCCCCGCCGTCGACCTCGACGGCGGGGGCGCCCTTCGCGTCCGGGCCCGGGGCGTGCTGCCCGCAAGCCGTCGCGGCCAGAGCAGTGGCCAGGAGGAGGCCGGCAAGGCCGGCGCGGCGGGCGGTGGTGGGCATGGTGGCTCCCTGCGGTAGGCGGCGCGGCCACCGAATCCTCCCCACCAGCTGGCCTGCCGGATCCGGCGGGGGCCGCGCCCGGCCTGCCGCGGGGGCGCACCGAGGCACGGCGTTCAGCAACGTCCCCGGGTGGCGTTCTAGTTTTCCGGGGTTCCTGATTCGATGACGCAGTCGGGCCCTGGGTAGACCAGAGTCTGGTGCCCGTCTGGGAACCTGACCAGGTACGGGGGCGCGCCGTCCGGTCCGCGCACTTCCATGATCTCGCCCGTTTGGTTCATCCCTGCGCCGTGTCCCTTGATGTGGATCCGATTGCCGACCGTCGCATGCATGTGAACCTGCTTTCTTCCCGGAGTTGGTCAGGTTGGGCGGCCCGCTTCGACGAGCGGGTCTACGGGCGAGCTATGTCTTCCACGGGTGAGGGTCTGCATACTGCGTGCCCCCCATGCGGGTTAGCTGTGTCGCTCACCGATCCGTGGGGTCGAGGGCGGCACCCGGCGAGAGAGACCGGCTCCTTGCACTCGGGCACGCTGGCGAGTCTTGTCAGCTGGCCCGTCGGGTCGGCCTACGCCTCGGTGCGTAGTTGGTAGCTGGTGACGCGGGTGCGTGCGGTGGGGGCGTCGAGTCCGAGGGCGGTGCCGATGGTCTCCCAGGACAGTTCGTCCTCCTCCACCGCCCACGCGGCGTGCGCGGCCATCTGGGCGGTGAGGCGTTCGAGGCTGGCGACGGCGCGCAGCGCGGCCACGGGGACCACCTTGACCGCCGTGGTGAGGTGTTCATGGAGCCGCTCGATCGTCTCGGTCAGTTCGGTCGGCAGCGGCACCGCTTTGCGCTCCACGGTCTCGATGTGGCCGCGCCAGTCCTCGTACGCCTCCTCCGCGCCCTGCTCGACTCCGGGACCGTCCGGTTCGTCGGCGGGCAGGGGTCGGTCGGGACCGCGCCACCCGCACGCGCAGGCCGCCCGGCACCGGGCGGCCGCGGGACGGCCCAAGGCGCCGTCGTAGGCCCACCACTCGCGGGTCTGGTGCACCTGCGTTCCGCTGCCCAGGTCCAGGTAGACCGGCTTCGGCTCGCTGCCGTCAGCCAGCACCGCCCCCGCCCAGCCCTCGTGCGACGCCCCGAACTCCGCGTCCCTCCACCCCATCAGGCCTCCCTCACACTCAACGCCGCCGGCACATCCAGCCGGCAACCTGCCGTCGCTGCCGAGCATGGACCGCTACGGCGCGCGAGGGTGGCACTTTCGGCTCGCGGTAACCGGATCGAGCGGCACGCGGGCGCAGGGGCGGCCGTCCGGCCGAGCCCGGCGGGCGGCCGGCGCCTCAGCGGGCGAGGGTGAGGGTATGGGGTCTGCACGCATCGTGGTCCACCCGCCCTCACCGACCGGAGGTCGCCGCGTCACCGCCGACACCGAAATCCTCGGCGTCGCCTACCGCGAGACCGACGTGCTGGAGTTCGCCCGCAGAGCCGGCCTGGACCCCGACACCCTCGACCTGGACGACCCGGCAGCCGTGGAATGGCGCGGCGGTGGCCGCGAGGTGTGGATGTAGCCGCGTGCTTCCCTTCGCCCTGCCCGTCGATCTCGCGCTGGCCCGCCCGGTCGAGACACCGCCCGAAGGGCCGCGGTGGAGCCTGGAGGCGCAATGGGACGGCTGGAGAGCGCAGGTGCACACCGGTGGTGAGCGGATCTTCAGCCGCCACGGAACCGACCTGACCCGCGCCTTCGCCGACATCGCGCAGGCCTGCTCCGACCTGCCCGAGGCGCTGCTGGATGGGGAGCTGGTCGCGGTCACCGACGAGGGGCGGGTGGCCTTCAAGTGGCTCCAGGTATCCGCGCACGATGTGGGGCTAGCCTTGTGGGCGGTGGCGCCACCGCAGATAAGCGTGCAGGGCCCGAGTCTGCACGGTGTGGTTGCTCCTGGACTACCAGCAACGACTACTCGCCTGTTGCCTCTGTGGCTCAGCTCGTCTGTTGCGCTGAAAGGCCATCGACCACTTTTCGGTGCTGCTCGTAGGCCTCGGCCTCTGTGCGCGCCTCGGTCTGTGCGTTACGCCAGTTTGCTCCGTCGTGCGAGACGCCGGTGGCGAACATCGCTCCCACGACGTCATCGGCTCCTTCCCATACGGTTCGGACCAGGATGCCGTCGACCTGGTCTTCGGCCACGACCCGGTAGGCCATGTCATTCCACAGCTCTGCCCACCTGATGAGGTCGATTTCCTGGCCTTGACGGTCACGATGTGTCAAGCCTTCATCATCTCGCTCTGCCGGAGGTAGGCAGCTGAACTCACTTGCTTTGTATTTCCGCAGAAGGCTGGGGCATGAGCGTGACCGTATCTTCTGGGCAGGGGCCGCGACGGCGGCGGGAGCTGATGTGCCCGTCAGCTCCTCTGGAGACGGCTGAGGTTGGTGCAGAGGGTGTTCACGAGCCGACCGTCGTCGAGTAGCACGTCGACGCCGTCACCGTAGTCTGTGTAGGTCTGCTGCACCGTTCCTTCGGTACCTTCAGGCAGGTTTGGATCCGAGAAGTCCAGTGCGACGCGGTCGCCGAGTTGGAGATGAGTACGGCGGGACATGACGACTCCTGGTGTGGGTGGCCCGCTGGGTGCAGCAAGCCATGGGCGGGGCTTTGGCGTGCTGGGGCTGGCGTCTCTTACAGTGCCGGTGAACCGTCGGGGTGGGTGTTGATCCAGGATAGTCCGCCGAGGTCGAGGTGGTGGCGGGCTCGGGTGATGGCGACGTAGGAGAGTCGGGCTTCGCTGGCGTCGATGGGGCCGGGTAGCGGGTTGCCGTGGGCGTCGGTGCGGTCCTCGCTGTCTGCGGGTGGGAGGAAGTCTTCGGCGATGCGTACTCGGGGCCATTCGCGGCCTTTGGCTTTGTGGGCGGTGGAGATGGTGATGTCGGCGTTGGGTTCGGGGGTGAGTTGGGCGACGGCGTTCAAGATGGCGTCGGTGCCGTGGTCGTCGACGAGGGTGACCAGGGGGGCCAGGTCGCGGCCGGAGGGGTCGTTCTCGGCGTAGTCCTGGAGTTCGCCCCAGTTGCGGAAGAGGAGGAGTTCGGGGTGGGTGGTGGGTTTGCCGGCCTTGAGGTCTCGGGCGGCTTGGGCGAGGGCGTGTAGGGCTCCTCCCCCACCGGTCAGCGCTACGCGCAAGCGGGCGTCGAGGTGGTGGAGGACTTCACGCATGGCACCGATGTTGGTGCGGCACAGGACGGTCGCGGTGGGGTGGGAGGGCCCGAGGCGGGTGGGAATGTCGGGGGTTCCGGCCAGGCGGAGGGCGGCGCCGCTGAGGGCGAGCCAGCGGTTGGCTTCTCGGGCGAGGGCGGGGCCGAAGCGGAAGGATTGGGAGAGGTTGAGGTGGGTGCCGGTGAAGCCGGTCATGATGTCGCGGGCGCCGCGCCAGCCGTAGATGGCTTGGGCTGAGTCGCCGACCACGACGATTTGGGTGTGAGGCCGTTGGTGGTGCAGGACGGCTTCGAGGACGGGGTTGGTGTCCTGGGCTTCGTCCAGGAGGAGGAAGTCGGCGGGGATGGTGGGTTCGGTGAGGGCCCAAATTTTCAGGTAGTGGTCGTGGTCGAAGCGGACGACGCCACCGTGGGGGTTTTGCAGGTCGTCCCAGGCTTTGCGGGCGTAGGGCAGGGCGAGGTCGGCGAGGTGGGTGCGGTCCTCGTCGGTGTCGATGCCGCGCAGGGGTGGGACGTGGTGGTGGGCGGGTTCGGGGTCGGCGGAGTGGCAGAAGCGGGTGAGGGCCTGCAGGACGGTGTGGGAGAGGGCCCGGGGGCCGACGTCGCGGGTGCCGATGCGGGTGGTGCGGGTGATGCCGAGTTCTTCTCCGATGCGCCACAGGGGGGCGCGGGGTGAGTTGAGGCGGGTGCGGTAGCGGTGGCCGACGGCGGCGTAGGCCAGGGAGTGTGCAGTGCGGCACTGCACATTGCGGGGGAAGACGCTGGCGGCTGCTGTGGCGATGGTCTTGTTGAAGGCGAGGTAGCGACCCTGTCTGCCCTGCTCGGCGCCATGGGCGGCGAGGAGGGTGAGGGTGGTGGTCTTGCCAGTGCCGGCTCCGGCCTGGAGGGCGAGATGGTCGCCCTTTTTGAAGGCTTCGAGGGCGGCGGTCTGCTCTTCGGTGGGTGCGAGCACGCGGGTCCTTTGCCGTGAGGTCCGTGGCGCCTGTGCGGGCGCGGCGGGTGGGTACGGCCGAAGATGTCAGGCGACACGCGGTGGGTGTGGGTGAGCGGGCCGAGAAGTCCCCCGCGGGTACGCATGCAGCCCGACACCTGTTCCTCATGTGCGCGTGAGATCGAATTCGGATCCCTCTTTGGGTGGTGTCCAGCGGTGGCGCCGGAGGGCCCCGGTGGGCGGTCAGGAGGGGTGTGACCGCTGCACAGGGTGTCGAGGAGTTCTCCGACGGTCGCTCCGAAGGCGTGGGCGATGGCGTGCCAGGTGGCGAGGGAGCCGATGGTGCGACCCTGCTCGATCTCGATGAGCGTGCGTCGCCCCAGGCCAGTGCGCTCGGCGAGCTGGTCATAGCTCCAGCCGGCTGCCGCCCGGCGACGCTCCAGTTCCAAGCGCAGCGCGTCGAGGTCGGGGTCGGGCGGCAAGATCGTCACCCGGCTATCGCACGGCGCCCGTCCAGGCAAAGTCAGTGCATAGGTCTGCCCTATTTCTCGCCGACACACCCCGCGATCAGGGCAGGGGTCTGCACTACAGTGCGCGGCACTCCAGCGGCACAGGCCTCAAGCCGCCGCACTCACCAGGGAGGAGCAGACCATCCGGGCCTACCTGACCCCCACCCCATCGCCACGCCTCTGGACCATCCGCTCACTCCCCCAGAGGGGCAGGGCCCTTCTGGAGTGCGGCCGGTGCGGACCCCTCCCAGCCGCGACAGGCGCCCAGCGCGAACTGCTGAGCCATCTCGCAACTCACGTGCGGATGATGCCGCTGCCCCCTCACCTCCGCACCTGCCAATGCCGAGAGCACGGCTGCTCCTGGCACCCGCGCTCGCGCGGATGCCATGGCCCGGTCATCCTCGCCCTCTCCCGCCGCGGCTCTTCCTGGCGCCTCGCCGACGTCTGCAAGGGCTGCGCGGCCGCTACGCCCCACACCGCAGTCGTGCGAGAAGCTCTTGCAGACTCAAGTGTGGGAGCCACGATCACCGATCCATCGGAGGCAGATGCCGTGGAGGACGCCCCAGACAGCGAGTGGACATGGGAGGACAGCTTCCCCGAAAGCCTCTTCGCGCAGGGTCTATAGACGGCCGGGCCTGACAAGGACTTCGCCATGTGGCCCCCGTCCGCGCTCTACGCCGTGTTGCGGGGGCGCCAGGTGCGGACCTCCAGGTGCAGGATGGAGGCGTCTGGGTGGATGCGGCCCGTCTCTACCAGCCATTGATGTACGGCCGCTGTGACGTCTCCGCCCGCTGCGTCGACACGGCGGGCGAAATCGGCGGCGTCGTGGCCGCCGGTCTGCGCCGAGCCGTAGGCGCGTTCCTCTGTGTGGTCGGCTCGTTGGACGACGCCGCGGCGGATGCCGGGTGAATCGGTACGGCTGCCGGAAGGGTGCACGTAGGCGGTTCTGGCGAGGCGGACGGTGAAGGCGAGGTGCAGACCTTGTCGGGCAGCTTCGGCGATCAGGGGGCGCAGGCGGGCGGATCCGGAGGCGATGGCCTGGGCGCCGACGCGTCCGGTGCCCGATCCGGTGGGGGTGATGAGGACGGCTTTGCTGCGGACGCGGGCGCGGGCTCCGCTGGCGGTGGTGCGGCGGGTGATGTGCCGGGCGGCGATGGCGGTGAGGGCGGGCAGGTCGGTGATGCCGCCCATTTCGATGGCGGTGAGGACTTCGCTGAGGGCAGGGACGAAGGCTGCGCCTTTGTTCTTGGTGTAGAACTGGCTGACCAGTGAGGGGTCGCGCTCGAGGATGCGGGCGATGTCGCGTTTGGTGTAGCCGGCGGCTTGGAGTCGATCGGCGAGTCGCGCGGCCTCGTTCAGCGGGGTCTTGCGGCCGCGGGGGCGCCGGGAGCGGGGCGGCATTTAGGCATCTCCTCGGGCTTGGGCCAGGGCGGTGCGGCCGGCGTCTCGTAGGGCGAGCAGGTCTTCTTCGGTTGTGGGGGCTGGCAGCGGGCCGGTGAGGTGCCCCTTGTTCAGGTAGTCGCCGGGCGTCGTGTGGTAGGGCCAGTTCTGGGGGTGGGTGAGGTAGAGGGCGTCGGTGCGGAAGGCGACGACGGTGCCGGGCGGGGTGTGCAGGGCGCCGGCGAAGGTGTTGTCCTCGCGGTGGCGTTGGGTGAGGAGGGCGGCTCGGGCGGCGGACCAGATGCCGGCGGCCCATTCGGGGTGGGCGTGGGGGTCGCGTGCGAAGCCGGTGGGGCGCTGCCAGGTGATTCTTTCGTCGTCGAAGCCGATGATTTCGGCGTCGGCGGGGATGTCGCGTTCGAGGTGTCGGGGGGTGGTGCCGGTGACGGTGCGGGGGCGTTGGGCGAAGGAGCCGATGCCGTACAGGAGCAGGGCGCGTACTGCGCGGGAGGCGAGGTGGGCGGCGGTGCGCTGGGGTTCGGTGCCTGCGAGGGCGGCTTGGGCGGCCAGGCGTGCCCAGCATTCCTTGAGTTTGCCTGCCCAGTCGTCCAGGGGTTTGCCGTCGTCCCACAGGATGCCGTCGAGGATTTCGATTTTCCAGGGTGCGAGGGGGTTGGTGAGGGCGGTGTGGAGTTCGGGTCCGCCGGCCCAGGTGGTGAAGGTCTGTCCGGGTTGGCGGGGGTAGTGCCAGGCACGGTCGCCGGCGGCGGGGGCGGGGAGCAGGCCGACGTGGTTCCAGTCGTCGGGGACGGTCACGCGCAGGTGCCAGTGTCCGGAGCCGTAGAGGGCCTTGGTCTGCTGCTTTTCGGACCAGTTGGCGAAGGTGGCGGCGGTGATGCGGCGGGGGGTGCCGACGGCGTTCTTCCAGGTGTGCTTGGCGTAGGCGAAGGTGCGGTCGTACTCCACGAGGGCGGGCAGTTGTTCGGGGACGGCGGGTGGGGTGAGGAGTTCGGTGCGTCCTTGGCCTGCGGTGGCGTGCAGGAGGCCGCGCAGTTCCTCGGACAGTACCGGGTAGCCGTCGGCGTATTGGCCGGTGGTGGGGATGGTGCGGGTCCACAGGTCTCGTCCGGTCTGGGAGGGCGAGCCCATGATCACGGCGTCGGGCCAGTGGGCGCGTAGGACTTGCCACAGCAGGACGAAGGCGTCGCGGATGGTCTCCGGGGATGCGCCGGCGGTGTCGAACCACTCCCCTACCGAGCGGATCTCCACGTGGGTCTCGCCGCTCTCGCGCTGGTAGCGGCCGACAGGGTGGCGAGGGTGGACGAAGTGTCCGGCCATCCGGTCTTTTCCGCGGCCGGTGTCGGTGCGCCAGCCGGGGGTGGGGGCGTTGAGCCAGGCTGCGACGGCGTCTTTGAGGTAGGGGTAGCGGTCGGCGTCGCGGTGCCAGGGGTCGCCGGCGGTGATGTAGATCCGCTCCACGCCCTCGGGCAGGGTGTGGAAGACGGCGGTGAGGATCTCGGCCGCGGAGGCGGTGGGCAGGGCGAGTTGGTGGGTCTGGTTGCGGTGGATCATCCGTCCGGTGGCGGCGTCCAGGAAGACGGTGGAGCGGGCCTGCTGGGTGAAGTTGGGTCGGGTGGAGGCCAGGTTGGGAGTGTGAGCGAACCACCGCTCCCCCTCCTCCCCCAGGGGGATGGAGGGAAGGCTGCGGGGCGCGTGGGGGGGCTGCGGCACGGCGGCGGGGCTCGGTGTCGGCTCCGGCGCGGGGGGTTGTTCGGCGGTGGGGGTGGACGGTGCGGGAGCCGGTGCCCGGTCGGTCCGGGGCGCGTTCGTGGTTCCCGTTGGGTGCGCAGTGGCCTTGGGCTCCGGCGTGGGGGCGCCTGTGGTGGCGGCCGGAGCAGCGGACTGCGCCGCCCGGGTTTCGGCGGCCGGGATCGGTGGGGCGGACGCCGGAGCGGGCTCAACTGCGGCAGGGGCGGCATAGTGCTCGGTAGCGGGTGCCTGCGGGGCGATGGGGCCAGCCGGGGTGGTGGTGAGTTGATCAGGCGCGAGTTCGGGGACGAGGGCGACGACTTCGACCAAGCTCAGCCCGGCGGCCGGGGCGATCCGTTCCGCCTTCGCCTTGCCGTGGCTCGCCAGCTGGGCGATCCGCTTGTTGCGGTCGGCTTCCAGCTTCGCCAGCGCGGCTCGGGTCTTCTTGATCTCGTCCCGCACCGTGCGCAGTTCGGCCAGGGCGGCGGTGTAGGCCTTGGCATCCATGTCGGTTCCTCGAGGGGCAGTGGTCAGCGGGTGGTGGAGCGGTAGGCGATGGCGCCGCCGGAGTCTGAGGGCAGACGAGTGCCGAGGAGCAGTTCGGCGAGCGTGCGGTCAGCTGCGGGGCCGGGGGGCAGGTGCGTGGTGGGGGTGACGAGGTCCGTGATGTATCCGGCAAGGCGTGCGTCGAGGAAGGCGTGGCGGCCGTGGTCGTCCTTGTGCCAGGTGTCCAGGCCGGTGAGGACGGCCACGACGTAGCCGGACAGTGTCACGGGGAGCACTCCCCCGGCCGCCACACTCGCCGGGTCGCAACGCCACCACCCTCGCAGGGCCTTGAGTATCGCCTCGGGCGGTAGCGCGGCGGAGAAGCCGATCCAACTCCGTCCGGGCTCCTGCACGGGTCTCGCCGCATCCACGCGCAGCACGGCGACCTCCCCTCCCGGGAGCCGGTGCAACGGGGCCGCCTTGCGGGTGGTGAGGGCCTGGACGGTCTCCAGCGGTGTCATTACGCGCACGCCGCGGTGCGAGAGGCCTGGGAGCAGTTCGGCGTGGATGAGGCGGCGGAAGGTGGTGATGGCGCAGCCGAGAGCTTCCGATGCCTGCCCGGTCGTCAGCAGCATGCCCCGTCCCCTTCAAGCGCACTCTGATATCTGATCGGGGACAGACAATACATGACCGAAGAAGGACGCCGTGGAGGTCAGTAGTAGAACTCCAGGAAGTCGATTCGTTCCAGGCTCACGCTTTCCTTCGCCAGTGCGGGGCGGTCGCGGTGGAAGTAGCAGGCGCTGAGGGCTCCGTTGAGGATGGTGCGCAGCGCTTCCTCCGGCTCCCTCTGGTGCTGGGCGGCGAACAGGCGCTGAGGATAGGGGGCGGTCAGACTCAGGGTGAGGAATCTCAGGCGGGGGTCGTCGCTTGATCCGGCGGCCGCGGTGAAGCCCAGCCAGGCACGGAAGCTGAGCATCATGTGGCCGTTGTTGGCGATGATGGCCTCGTGCGCGCGACGGCGCACCCGAGGCTGCCAGAGGCGGATGACTTCGCGTTCAACGGCTGGGCGGAGTGGGTGGTCTTGCGGTGTCTGCTCAAGGGTGCGTAAGACGCGGAGAGCGGCAGGGTCAGTCTGCAGGCGGTGGGCGAGGGCGGCGGAGTCGTGGCGGTACTGCTTGAAGAGGTAGGCCAGCTGGCCTCGCATGGACAGGGGCGGTTTGCGGGTCCAGTGCCGGGAGTCGGCCCGGTCGAGGGCTTCGCGGATGGTGTTGGCGCTCAGAGGTAGTGCCATGGCGGGTCTTTCCTGGTGAGTGGCTTGATCGTGCGGCGTGAGCAGCGTGTGGTGCCACGATCGCCGCATGGTGAGCGAAGGGCCGCTGGCGCGGCTGCCGCAGCGTGCGGTGAGGGTGCGGGGTGAGACGGTCGCGTCGTTTCTGTGGCGGCTGGCGGGTTTGAACGGGCTGGCCTTTGAGGACCTGGCCTGGCGCATCGGGGCGGCCAGGACCGTGCGGGCGGCGGATCCGGCCGTCGAGGAGGTGTGGCTGGGCCCGGTGGCGCTGCAGCGTCTGGCGGAGGTCAGTGGGCATGATGCGGCATATCTGACGCGGGCGCTGGTCTCGCTGGGGCAGAGCCGGATCAGTGCGCGGGCACGCCGTCAGGTGCAGGTGGAACCGTGGCCGCAGGGCTGGCTGCCGGTGCAGGCGTGTGCGGGGTGTGCGGCGGGGCTCGGTGAGAGGCCGGTGTGGCGGGTGCCGGGCGGGCAGTGGGCAGTGTGCACGCGGCACGGGCGATGGACGGAGGTGGAGCAGGGGCAGTTCCAGGTGCGTCTGGAGGGGCTGCCGGAGGTGGTGGAGGCGCATGTGCGCCGGGTGCGGCTGGAGCGTCGTACGGGTTTGTATGCGCGGGCGTTGCTGGCCGATGCGCAGCAGGTGGCGGTGTATTGGTGGCAGTGCCGTCAGATGGCGTGGCGGGGGGTGTGGCGGGCTCGGCAGGAGGCCTTGGGCGTGGACCGTTCGGCGTTGTGGGCGGTGCCGCTGGTGGTATATCCGGAGACGGTCGTGGTGGCGGAGTCCATGGCGGTGCGTGAGCGGCAGCGGGCGGTGGGGCGCAGTTTCGCAGGCGGGCCGGCGGGCTGGTCGACGGGCCGGTGGGTGCAGTGGGTGGGTGATCGGCTGGGCATGGGTGAGGAGATGGCGGCCGGGGGGCATCGCGGGCTGGAGGCGTGGCTGGTGTCGCACCGCAACACGGTGCCGGTCGTGGAGCGCCTGGCGCGCGCTGAGGCGCGGGCCGTGCCGCGGAGCGCGCCGCTGGCGCTGCTGGAGCCGCATCGGGTAGTTCCTGTTCACGGTCGGCTGGAGGAGGTCTCGTGCCTGCCCTGGAGGCTGGGGTCGCCGATGACTGGCATGCCGTTCAGGCCCGCAGGGTGAAGGCCGTTTGGGCAGCGGCTCAGGCTCCGGGGGTGTCGTTTTTGATGTAGCGGGCGGGGTTGAGCTGTTGGGCGAGCTGTTGCTGGTACCACGCCATGGTCTGGACGCCCTCCTCCTTGCAGAAGCCGGGGTTGACGCCCAGCCGGATCGCTCCCTGGACGCCGAGCTGGTCGGGGCCCACAGGGACGACGTCGAGGGCGGTGGGCGCCTGGGCGGGGTAGAGGACGCAGTCGGAGAGGACGGCCAGGGGGTAGCGGCCGGTCTGGGCGGCGGCCTTGCGCATTTTGCCGTGCAGGGTGACGCGGGCCTTGGCCACGACGGCGGCGCGGATGTCCGGGCGCCAAGTCGCCTTCTCAAGGGCGGGCCAGCGTGTGTGGGGAGTGGTCAGGTCACGGGGGCCTTCGCGGAGCTTTCCCAGCCCCCCCTTGGCAGTGGCTTTGATGGCTGCGAGCAGGGCGAGCAGGGTCGGATCGGCGGTGGACAGGCGGCTCATGCCAGCCAGGTAGTCGGCCTGGGGGATCTTCTCGTGCACGCCGAGGTCGGCCATGGTGCGCATGTAGGCGTTGCGCAGGTGCTTGTACCAGGGGTCCAGGTAGCGGCCGCTGTCGTCGCGGAGCCAGGCCTCGGTCGGGCGGATGTCCGCTCCGAGGGTCTGGGCGTGTTCCAGCGTGGGGGTGGTGTACCAGGCGGGTCCGGTCGGTGGCTGGCCGGTGTCGGTGAAGGGAGAGGGCAGGCGGGGGTCGGTAGGGATCTGGGACAGGTCGCAGTACCAGCTGCCGGGGATCTTCTTGTCGAAGGCGGGGTCAGTGACGTGGCGGGGCGGGGCGTTGAGACCGACGGACAGGCTGGAGGCGGCGCTGAGGAAGGCGAGATTGATGTCGAGCCCGACGACGTAGGGGAACTGGGTTTCCTGGGCGTCGGGGCGGCGGCACCAGTCCCAGGCTTCCTCCTGCATGGCCTGCCCGGGCGGGCGCCCCTGAGCGAGGGGGTGGATATCGGGGGCTTCTGGAGGGGCGGGGTCCAGGGGCTGGTGCAGGGCGCCGGGGTTGGGGCCGGAGACTCGTCCGTTGCCGGAGGGGGCGGGCACGGCTCTGGTCGGCGGGCGCAGGGCGGTCATTAGTTCCTGGCCGCACACGGCGGTGGAGCCTCGGGGGGTCAGCACGCGCGTGGTGTAGGTGCCCAGCAGGCGGGCGAGGTCGTCCGGTGCCAGCGGGGGGAGGTTCCAGCCGTCGTCGGCCAGGGCTCCCCAGGCCATGACGGCCAGTTGCACCGAGGCACGCTGCCGGTTCACGACGGGCCGGTAGATGCGGGGCCAGGGGCCGAACCCTCTGCGGGTCAGGCGGAATCCTGCCCGGCGCAGTTGTTCGTGGACCGGATGGGAAGAGGGCAGGCGCAGGCTGCGGCGGTCTTCGAGTGCGGCGGGCAGGCCCAGTGCGGTGCTGGCCGGAGGGGTTAGGACGATGAGGGGGTCGCCGGGCCGGTCGTGGGTGGAGAGCGGTTCTCGGTGCAGGCGGTTGTCCAGGGCCCACTGGAGCAGGCCGATGAGGTCGTCGGCTTGCAGCGGGAGTGGGGGTGTGTCGGGCAGGTGGGCGGTCAGGGTGCCGGCGTGGTCGACGACGGCCAGCGCCTGCGCGGGGCCGGTTTGAGGCCGGGCTGGCGGGCGCAGCGGCGCGGGGGGACGGGATGCGGGGGCCGGCGATCGGGGTGCGCGGGCCGGAGGCTGCGGCGTGCGGGCCGCAGCCTGGGGTGCGGGCTGTGCGGGCGGGGCGACGGGCGTGTGGAACAGGGACTGCTGTTCGGCCGGGCCGGTCTTGCCCGTGCGGGTCGTCTGCCGCGGAAGCGGGGTGGAAGCCGGCTGCAGGGCCGCCAGGCCGTCGAGGAGGCGCGCGTAGGCGGTGCGTTGGGCGGCGAGCGGCTCTTGTGTTCCGGCTTCCCATTCAGTGACGTCGTCCGGCCGGCAGCCGAGAGTGCCGGCTATCTGCCGGGCGGACAGGCCGGCGCTCTGGCGCAGCCGTGTCCGTTCACCGAGCGGGGGCAGCGCGATGCGCGGGCCAGTCAAGTCGGCGAGCAGGTTGTCCACTCGTGCGAAGAGTTCGGCCTCGTCAGGGTGGCGGTCGGACACGGCGCCACTGTCCCAGAGAGGCCGGTGGGGTGATCGATTTTCTGCCATGCCGTGCCGGGGGCGGCGGGGCGGTGTGGTCCGGTGGCCGCGGGAGCGCGGGGCCGGTTGCCGCCGGGCGCGCTGCGGCGACGTGACGTGAAATGGCTCTCCTGTGCTTTCGTGGCCTGGCTGGTCTGCTGCCGTCTTCCCGGGCTGGGCGGGGCCGTTGGGCGTGCGCGGCGCAGGTGCTGGCTGTCGTCGCCGGCGTGACCGGCTGGCGTGCTGTCTGTCGCGCACGGATGCAGGGTGCGTGTCGTGGAACCGATGCGGCCGCAGAGCGTGTGACCGAAGCGGTGCTGGTTGGTGCACCGCGCCGCTGCCGGGCGGGACGGGCGGGCGCCCGCCCGAGAGTCAGGGGGCTCGACGCGGAGTTCCCCGAGACGCTCATGGCCGGCGAAGGGACCTCGCGCGGTCTGACGGTTTCCGCTGTGGGCGGCCGGAGGAAGTGGTGGCCGGTCGGTGGTGGCTCGGGGGCGCCTGCTGCGGGGCGGCCCGCAGGGCTGCGGGCTGTGGGTCAGCCGTCCTGGCGCCGTGGTGCCACGGCGGCCCAGGTTCGGTTCCCACACCATGAACAGCCGATCCACTGGACCTCCACCTCGCCCCCACCCTCGAGGGCATCTACACGTACGCCGGGTCGCAGGACAGTGAACGGACTTGCGACTTCCGTATGCACCTAGCAGTACCTCGCCCGTGGGGGAAATCTCCACGTGCCCCGCAAGCACGACGAGGTGATCTGGGACGGTCAGCGCACCGTCGCGCTCGGCACCTGGATCCACCTAACTTTGCAAAACACCCGAAAGGCTCACGGAGGATGAACGGCAAGCCAGCAATTGCGCCCGGCCCGGATGTAGGTGATGGAAGTTGTTGAGCTGCTGGTTGAGCCACTGCCCCAGGGGGACGCCGTCACGGGTCTTGTAGGCTGCGGGCCCTGTTCATTGGGCGCCCTGCATCTGGCCGCGTTCTGGTGGAACAGCCCCTCCCTGTCGCCCCCGGTGTGGGAGAGTCTCCGCGCAATGCTTACGGGACCGGTCGGCAGTGATCTGCGCATCGCGCCTCTGGTCTGCTATCCGGAGGTCCTTCGCCTGCCCGGGCTGCTCGCGCTGTGGGAGCGGCGGCGGATGCACAGAACCCGGAGTGTCGCGGACGATCGCGACTGGCTCGAGCAGACGGGCCGACTGGTGGAGGAATGGGGCATGCCAGCGTTGTGGCCGGTGGGTCTGTGGATGCGCCAGCACAGCGGCCTGCCGCAGGCCGCCGGTGAACCGCGGCCGGCTCGGGGGCGGTGGCGGCGGCTTCCCGTACCTCTCCCCCATGCCGCTGTTCCCGTCGATACGCATATGGAGCAGCTGACGTGCCTTCCCTGCCGCTTCGGTGACGAGCCGCAGCTGCCCGATGCCACGCAGGTCTGGTCGGTGGCCGGCCAGACATGAACAGACCAGCGCACCGGCTGCGGGGGCTGTGCTGGCGGTGGCGCCCGCAGCGGCCGGGCGGGCAACTGGCCGTAGACGACGGCTTCCTGCGGCACCGGAGCAGCCGCACATGCCTACCCTGGGGGCTGCGCGTTCATGCGCCACGGGGCACCGGCGGCCGGGGCGGGACCGTTGCGGGCTGCGGTCCGACCGCCCGCGCGGGCCGCCTGCGATGGGACGGGGTCACGTGTCGTGGTGTGCCATCGTTCGTGACGGCAGATCAGTCTTGCGGCTGAGGCATTGCCTCGGCAGGGCGGGACGCGGTGGAAAGGGAAGACTTGGGCGTGGAGATACGGGTGGAGTTCCGCAGTGCGGCGGGCCGTTCCTGCCAGGACGAGCCAGCAGGTCTGCGCGGCGTGCCGGTGGAGGCCCGCGCCCCGCTGTCGCAGCCGCGCGCCTACCGCGGCCGCCGCTCGAAGATCACGAAGTGGACGTCAGCGTCCAGCGGGTGGGCTGTGTGGTGCTCCAGCGACATCCAAAAGAGCGCAGCCATGCTCCTGGACTTCGATCCTGACATCGCGTGCTTCCAGTCCAACGTCGTCCAGGTGCACTGGGAGAAGAACGGCAAGCACGGCACCACCGAGCCGGCATTCATGGCCCGCACCCGACAGGGACAGCGGCTGGCGATCGTGCACCCGCCCCGTAGCACTGCAGGCTTGGAGGAGGAGGCCCTGCAGCAGACGGCCGAGGAAGCCGGATGGCGGATCCGGCCGCTTACCGTGCCGCAGGGGGTGCTGCGGTCCTCGCTGCGCACGGTCGCGCATTTCCGCCATACCCGGATCCCCAGCGAGCAGGACCGCCACCGGGTCCTGGCCGCCTTCGCCACGCCCCTCCCGCTGACCGCCGGGGCGGCCCGGTGCGGGCTGGGCCCGCCGTCGATGGACTACGCATGGCACCTGCTGTGGACGGGAGAGCTGTCCTGCGACTGGGGGCGACCGCTGCTGCCGACCTCGCGGGTGTGGGCCAGCGGGAGGGACACGAGCAAGGAGTCCGAGGGATGACAACGGCCGCCGTACAGGCCGGCCCTGAGCAGCCGGGCACCGGGCTGCGGCTGGGAGCACGGCTGCGTTGGCAGGGCGGCACCTACCGGGTGGTGGCGCTGCAGGGCACGGAGGTCCAGCTGGTCTGTCTGGACGCGCAGGGGCAGGACGCGCGGGCGCTGGTCTCAACGGTGACAGGCGCCGGCGACTACGCCCTGCTGGACGAAGAGGACCGCACGGTGCCGGAGGAGCGCCTGGCCGACACCAGCGTCCTGTCCCTGCTGCCCGCGCAGGAGCTGGAGGCGGTGCGGCAGTGGGAGCGGCATCTGCGGGAGATCGACGAGGGGGTGCCGCTGGGCGCCGGGGAGGGCGCGGTGCCGCGGCCGGGCTACGACCCGGACCGGTTCACGGTGCGCGAGCGGGTCGCCACCAAGGCGGCAGAGCTGAAGGCCCTGGGGTACAAGCACGCCTCGGCCGGCACGGTCGAGCGGCGGCGCCGGGCCTACCGGGCGCGCGGTGTGTTCGGGCTGGTCCGTGAGGTCGTGCAGGGTTCGCTGTGGGGGCGCACGGACGAGCGCGTGGTGGAGCTGCTGTTGGCGGAGGTCGCGGCGTTGCAGGACGAGTCGGCCGGGGACGGCAGTCGACTGTTCGAGCGGCTGCAGGCCGCTGTCCGGCAGGTGTATCCGGACGAGCACGAGAAGTTGATGGTCTCGCGGGCGACGTTCTACCGGCTGTTGGGGCGTCTGGGCCTGAGGGTGGAGTCGCTGCGCTGGCCGACCGAGCGGCGGCTGGACGGGGCCAACGGCGCGGTGGCCCCCTACCGGCCGACGGTCGCCCTGCGTCTGGGCGAGCGGGTGGAGATCGACACGACCGGTCTGGACGTGCTCGCGGTCGGGGACAATGGCCGGCCTGTGCAGGTGGAGTTGACCGCGGCCATCGATGTGGCCTCTCGCACGATCATCGGGGCGATGATCGTGCCGAAGTCGCCGGGCGTCGGCCCGCGGGGCAAGAGAGTGGGCGGCCGTGCCACCCGTTCCTTCGACGCTGTGCTGATGCTGGCCCAGGCGCTGGCTCCCATGCCGGGCCGGCCGGGATGGTCGCCCCGGGTGCTGGCCGAGCACTCCCAGCTGCCTTATGCCGATCTGGTGGCGTGTGACCCGCGCCTGGTGGGCGCCGCCGCCCGTCCGGTGATTCGCCCGAAGATGATCGTCGTCGACCACGGCAAGATCTTCAACAGTGAGCACTTCGACGACGTCTGTCGGATGCTGCACATCGATGTCCAGCCGGCCCGCGACGGTACCGCCACGGACAAGCCGACCATCGAGAGCAGTTTCAATGCGGTCAAGCGCCGGTTTTGCCAGTACGTCGCCGGTTACACCGGGTCCGATCTGTCCCGGCGCGGCAAGCACGTGGCGGACGGCCCGCTGTGGAGTGTGAACGAGCTGCAGGACCTGCTGGATGAGTGGATTGCGCTGGACTGGCAGCAAACGCCGCACGACGGGCTGCGCAGCCCGTTTCTGCCGGGCCTGACGGTCAGCCCGAACCGCATGTACGCGACGCTGGTGGCCGCCCAGGGACACGTCCCGCTGGCGCTGACGCCGCACGAGAACCGCAAGCTGCTGCCCTTCAAGCGCCTGAAGGTGACAAACACGGGCGTCACCATCGACAACCGCACCTACAACAGCCAGGCGCTCCAGGAGTACAAGGACCGCCACTCCGGGCTGCCCGGGCAGGGCAAGCGCTGGCAGATCCGCTACAACCCCTACGCACCGCGGCTCGTGTGGCTGTGGGACCACACCACGGACGGCTGGGTGCCGGCGGAGTTCATCCACCAGGGGCTCATCGACGACGAGTGGAGTCAGTGGGTGTGGGAGCAGGCCACGCTCAAGGTGATTGCGGACGGCGGGAGCAAGGAGCACCAGCGGGCCATCGCCCGGGAGGTGTCGGCGCTGCGAGAGCGGGCCCGGCGCGGGCCCGACCGGCACCGGCAGCGCCCGCCGGCCCTGTTCACCGGGCCCGTTTTGGACCTGGAGGTGCCAGAGGCCGATCCGTATGCGGATGTGGCCGACCCCGACCCGGCAGCGGTCGTGCGCGCGCCGTCACTGCCCCAGAACGCGGCGGAGATTCTGTCCTTCTCGGCCGCCACTGCCCCGCCGATCTCCCCGGCGCAGGAGGACGAGGAGGGTCCCGAGCGCGTGCCGCCCGCTGTGGCCGGGCCAGACTGGCGCAGCTTGCGGGGCGGTGCGGCCGATGTGTTCGTTCTCGCGCGATCCCCTGCCTCATCCCGTGGTGGTGGCGCCGGCGCGCAGGGCGGCACCCGGGAGGACATGGAAACGACAGAAGACGGTGGAAAGACGTGAGCAGGGAAGAACTGATCCGTTCCTTTGGCCCCGAGGTCGCCGACACGGTGGTCCAACCCATCGACGTGCCGCTGCTGACCACGCGTGAGGGCTGGGACCGTGAGGCGTCACGCCGGCTCGTCCCGCCCTCGCTGGCCGACTGCGCTCCCAAGGGGACCCGGGTCGGACCTCGGGATCCGCGCATGATGTATCACGGGGAGATGCTGCCCGTGGCCACGCCGGCACTGCGGCGGGGGCTGCTGGATGCCCGGCGTCAGCTGCGCAAGAACAGGTTCCGCGCGGTGGGGCGGAGCACGGACATGGTCCTCGACGGCGACCGTGGATGCGGCAAGACCACGCTGCTGGTGCAGATCGGCCGCGGCTTCCAGGGGCTCATCGAACAGGACCAGGGAGCCGATCCCAACCGGATCCCAGTCGTCTTCATCACCGTCCCGCCGGACCGTGATAGCAACCAGCACTGGTCGCTGCCCTTTGCCGAGTTCCTGGGGCTGAGTCACACGCTCCATCCCGACAGCCGCAGCCGCCGCCCCGCGGACATGACCCAGCCGGTGGCCCACGTGATGAACAGGGCCCGGACCCGGCTGGTCCTCGTCGACGGCATCAACCGCATCCAGGACAGCGAGATCAGGGCCGCGTTCGACTATTTCGAGAGCCTGCAGGAAAGCACCAACGTCACGTTCATCTACTGCGGCACCGGTGCCCGCGAGATCGTTCACGAGGCCCGCTACGGTAAGCGGCGTATGACCCTGCCGGGCGCCGTGAAGGGCGACAGCTACTTCAGTGATCTTCCGGTCATGTGGGCCGGCGTCATCCCCTACGGCGACGACTGGCACGGCGTCGTGCAGGCCTTCGACGAGGACCTGCGCCTGTACGATCACGAGCCCGGATCGCTGCTGGGGCTCTCCCGGTACCTTCACAAGCGCACCGGCGGCTACATCTCCTCGCTCAACGACCTGATCTGCATCGCGGCGCAGGAGGCCATCGAGAACGCGGACAAGGACACCGACGAGGCCATCACCAAGGAGCTGTTGAACGACATCCGCATCGGCCGCGGCGACAGCCGCTGACCGACCCGCCCCGCACGGCGAGCCGCACGCTCCCGGATCACGCCCACTGGGCAGTACTCAGCCCCGGCACAGGGCGGGCCGGGGGACGCCGGGCCCCCGCCGTGCCGGGCCTATGCCGCGGGCAGGCCGTCCAGGCTCTGGCCACTCACGTACGCGCTGGTGGCCTTACCGCGGGTGCCCGGGGTTCACGTCAGCTGCCCGCCGTCTTCGCGCTCCGCCGCCTGACGTGGGCCGATTCGAGGTGGACCCGTTCTTGTCCCAGGAAGAGGTTCATCCCGGCGAGCGTGAGGGGCAAAAGGATGAGGAAAGTCGGTGCCTCGGAAACGTCGGCCGGGGGTGACCGGTGTGGGAGAGCCATCCTTGGGGAGGGTGAGTTCCATGCGGTCCCATTCGTAGCCTGCTGCACGCATCCTTGCGCTTTCATAATCTCGGGCAGCACTGACCATTCCGAACCAAGCAGACAGGCGAGCGCGCGGGCGACCCGGCACCCGCGCGCTTCAGGAAGACGGGCGGAAGCCGGCCAAGGCGCGGCCCACGTACGTCCGCGCGGCAGCGCGGGCCTGCGGGCCGTCGAAGACGGCAGTGTGGGACACGATGAAGTCCGGGATCCCGTCGGCCTCAGTCAAGATCAATCCGTCCTCGCGCAGGCGATGTTCGGTGAAGCCAGGAAAGACGCCCTTGCCGATCGGAGTGTGCGCCCAGGGGTTGTGCAGGATGTGGAAGCCCTCGCTGAACGTCTCGTGGTCCTCGGCCTCGTAGTCCCCGATGACGTAGGCGTGCCGCAGGGGGCGGTCGGCGTTCGGGTCAGGGTCGGGCAGCATGCCGTAGCGCACGAGCGCGACATCGTCAGGTCCGTAGCCCCGCTCGGTGCCCATGCGGTGAAATTTCGCGATGGTGGCGCTGTTGGAGAAGATGACGGACGACAGATGCGCCGCCTCGGGCTGGGCGAACAGGCCGCTGGCGATACTGTTTCCGTTGTGGCGGTGTTCCGCGATCTTCTCGCTGGCCAGCACGAGGTTGCCGTCGCCATCGCGGGTTGCCACATCGCGGCGCCCGAACAGGTAGCTGATCAGCGGACCGATGGTTTGGAACAAGGCGGCGGGGTGGTGGAACGACTCCAGGGCGATGACGAACGGACGGCCCTCGATGTGGGGCTTCTGCCAGTAAAAACGGCCCTGAGCGTCGGTCTTTTTGAGCTTGCGCCGGAGCGCCTTGGCGCATTGGAACACGAACTCCGTTTCGGCGCCCTCCGGGTCCTGGGGAACGAGAGGATGCGCGTCCGGGGAAGCCTGCCCGGCCGCCGCCTCGCCCTCGGTATCGGCATAGGACTGAGTGGGGTTGCTGGTGGTGGCCTCGATGGCGACCGGGTGAGGACCCCCGATGAGGAAGTCGGGCGCCCCACCGGTGCGCTCCAGGGTGTGGCCCTGTTCCTGGAACGCACCGGCCAGGGCCAGCTCTAGGGCGCGTATCGAGTCGTGATCAATCTGCGAGTTCCCCGCTCGCGATGATCGGTGATCCTGTAGATCGTCTTGCATGACGCGAGCGCAACTG
>NZ_JBHWGP010000063.1:0-22258 GCF_042733155.1 Streptomyces sp. NPDC059740
GAGAGTAGGTCGCCGCCGAACAATTTTTGATGGGGGAGCCCCGCACCGTTGGTGCGGGGCTTTCCTGCGTTCAGGACCCGACGCGGTGGTCGGCGTCGGTCGATGATGTGCGAGGGGTACGGGGAGCAGTGGCCGGGCTCCCAGGGGAGTGGCGCGAGTGCGCGGGCCTGGGGGTGCGTGCCGCTCTTCCCGTTCGTCCTCGTGCCGACCACGCGGGTTCAGGGCTTCGCCAGGGTTCGGGTTCGCCGCGGGGCCGGGGCTTTCTGGACGGCTCGTCACGTAGACGGATCGGCTCTCGGCTGTGCGGTTCAGCGTGTTGCCGGGCTGCCTTGCGGATGTGGACTCACCAGGGTTGGGGTGCCTGGGGCCAGCGGGCGAGGCGCTGTTCGGGGGATCGCAGCGTGGCGAGGGTCAGGAGACCGCGTGTGGGGCCGGCGTCCAGGAGTTCGGGGAGCGCGGGAAGTGGCGCGAGCGCTGCGATGTCGTGGAGGACCAGGGTGAGTGGTGGGTCGAGCCGACCGTCAGATGACCGTTCGGCCATGCGGCGGCCGTGCTCGACCACGTACGAGAGGAGCGCGGTGAACAGCGGCATCGCGCTCGGTGTGGTGCGCGGGTCCTCCACGGGCTCGCCCACTAGATACAGTGTGCCCCCTTCGGCGAGAAATGAACCGAGTGCGAGGGTGTCTGCTCTCAACGGGCTGACGGCGTCCCGGATGTGAACCGACGACAGCGGGGCCAGGCAGTGCCGGACGAGCCTGAGTGCCGTGTCCCGGCGTTCCGCGTAGGCGGTGAGGACCGACTCCAGCTCGCCGGCCTGGCCTGCGGCGGCACCGGGGTGGGTGCGCAGGACGCGTACCGGCTCCTGGGCTGCTCCCACGGTGTTGGCCCAGCGGTGCAACTGCCGGAAGGGGCGGCCTTCCAGGGCAGCCGCGTGCAGCCAGCACCGCAGGATCACCTCGGCGGCGTCGGCGTCCGCGGAGTCCCTGCGCGCCGGCGGCCGGACGGGGGCCAGGAGGGCGGCGGCGCGGGCGGTCGCTGTTGCCAGGGCCTCGCAGCCCTCGGTCGGTGACCACCGCAACCGGGCGGGGGTGTCCAGCAGGTGCAGCGGGTCGTGGACCAGGACGGGGCCGAGCTTGGCGCGGGCGTCCTTCGACTCCCGCCACACGGCAGGGTCGGTCGAGGCCACCACGAGGGGGCCGTCGGCGGCGGCAGCGGTGGCCAGTGCCAGGTCGACCGCCTCCCGCCGGCCCAGGCCGTAGTGGAGGGCGGGGAGCGAGGGCAGGGCGGAGGCCAGCCGTCCCGGCGGGAGGGGCGTCAGCGGTGCCGGTGCGGTCGGGTCGGTCGGCCTGCCCGGCGCGAGCGGTGGGCCGTCCAGAGCTAGTCCGGTGTGGGGACGGGCGGGGACGGGAGATGCGGTTTCCGGACGGTGGCGCGGGTCGGGGGTGTGGGCCGTCTGCGGTGGCCCGTCCGCGGCGGTTTCCGCGGGTAGGGGGGCCGGGCCGTGCTCGACGTCCTGTGGGGACTTGGAGAGGGCGGGCGAGGGGCGTGACGCGGCGGTCGGGCCCGGGGCCGGCTCCGTGTCGGGCCGGGGAGAGCCGGCCTCCGAGGGGAGCCTGCCGTGTGAGGTCCCGGCGGTCGCGGCGGGGGCCTGCGGCGAGCGGAGAGCGGCACGGCGGCGGGCGCGCACGGCGCGGTAGCGGGTGGCGGTGCCGAGGAGGAAGACGGTCACCACGAAGAGGACCATCAGTTCGCTCAGGAAGACGCCCCAGAACAGGCCGTACCCGGGCAGTGCGCGGGCGGGGGCGTCGGGCCAGGCTGCGGCCAGGTCGTGCGGGTCGGTGACCAGGTGCCGCATGGCGCCGGGGGTGTGGGTGAAGCCCAGGCCGGTGGGCCAGGCGCCGTGGGAGAGGAGGGCGGAGAGGCCGGTCGCCAGCCAGACCAGGACGGTCAGCCCCAGCAGCAGCACCAGGCCGCCGACGAGGAGGGCGTCCGGGACGCCGCGCTCGCGTTGTGGCGCCGGTCCGCGTCCGCTGCCCGCCCCGTAGCCCCGCTCCCCCTGCACCATGCCACGCTCCTCAGGTCACGCCACCGTCTCGCCGGCCTCGGCCCTCAGCCGCCTGGCCAGCGCCATCGCCTCGGCCCGGGCCTCCGCTTCGGCGTCGGCGACCCGGGCCAGGTCCATCGCCTCCCCCGAGTGGTCGACGGACGCCTCCGTCATGGCGCGGTCGGTGTAGACCAGGGGGCGCTCGGCCTCGGTGATCAGGTGTTTGACGACCTGGACGTTGCCGTTGACGTCCCACACGGCGATGCCCGGGGTGAGGGTCGGGATGATCTCGACTGCCCAGCGGGGCAGGCCCAGGACACGCCCGGTGGCGCGCGCCTCGTCGGCCTTCTGCGCGTACACGGTCCGGGTGGAGGCCATCTTGAGGATGGCGGCGGCCTCCTTGGCGGCGGCGCCGTCCACGACGTCGCTGAGGTGGTGGACGACCGCGACGAACGACAGGCCCAGTCGGCGGCCGAACTTCAGCAGCCGTTGGAAGAGCTGCGCCACGAAGGGCGAGTTGATGATGTGCCACGCCTCCTCGACCAGGAAGATGCGCTTCTTGCGGTCGGGGCGGATCCAGGTGTGTTCCAGCCACACGCCGACGATGGCCATGAGGATGGGCATCGCGATGGAGTTGCGGTCGATGTGGGAGAGGTCGAAGACGATCAGTGGTGCGTCGAGGTCGATGCCGGCGGTCGTCGGGCCGTCGAACATGCCGCGCAGGTCGCCGTCGACGAGCCGGTCCAGGACCAGGGCGACGTCCAGGCCCCAGGCGCGGACGTCGTCCAGCGCCACGTTCATGGCCTCCGCCGACTCCGCTTCGGGGTGGCGCAGCTGCTCGACGATGTCGGTGAGGACGGGCTGGCGGTGGGTGATGGTCGCGTTGACGTAGGCGTGCGCGACCTTCAGGGCGAAACCGGAACGCTCGTCCAGGCCGCGTCCCATGGCGACCTCGATGATGGTCCGCAGCAGGGCGAGCTGACCCGTGGTGGTGATGGACGGGTCGAGCGGGTTGAGGCGGATGCCGCCGTGCCGGGCCGAGGTCGGGTCGAGGCGGATGGGGGTTATGCCGAGCTGCTCGGCGATGAGGTTCCACTCGCCGACGCCGTCCTCGCCCTGCGCGTCCAGTACGACGACCTGGCGGTCGCGGAAGCGGAGTTGGCGCAGCACGTAGGTCTTCTCCAGCGCCGACTTGCCGTTGCCGGACTCGCCGAGCACCAGCCAGTGCGGGGCCGGGAGCTGCTGGCCGTAGAGCTGGAAGGGGTCGTAGACGTAGCCCTTGCCGCTGTAGACCTCGCGTCCGATGATCACACCGGAGTCGCCGAGGCCGGGGGCGGCGGTGGGCAGGTACACGGCCTGCGCCTGGCCGGTGGAGGTGCGCACCGGCAGGCGGCCGGTCTCCACCTTGCCGAACAGGAAACTGGTGAAGGCGTCGGTGAGCGCCGCGATCGGGTCGAGCATGGCCATGCGTACACGCCTCCCAGCGGGTTAACGGCGGATGCCGGTCGCGAACGGCAGGGTGTTGACGAAGGCGCGGTGGTGTTCGCGGTCGCACCACTCCAGCTTCAGGTAGGACTTGCCGGCCGAGGCGCGGATGGTGCGCTTGTCGCGGGCCAGCGCCTCCGGGGAGCGGGAGGAGACGGTGAGGTAGCCGACGAGGTTGACGCCCGCGGCGCCCGAGGCGAGGTCCTCGCCCCGCTGGTCGACGCGGCCGTGGTGGGCCACGTCCCGCGGGTCGACGACCCGGTTCATCTTCGCGGCGCGGGACGCCTCCGCGTCGTCGTTGGTCTTCTCCGTCAGCATCCGTTCGATGGCGACCTCGGTGGGTTCGAGGTCCATGGTGACGGCGACGGTGCGGATGACGTCGGGGGTGTGGACGAGCAGCGGAGCCAGGAAGTTGACGCCGACCGGCGTCAGCGGCCACTCCTTGACCCACGCGGTGGCGTGGCACCAGGGGGCGCGGGTCGCCGACTCGCGGGTCTTGGCCTGGAGGTAGGTGGCCTCGGTGGCGTCGAGCTCGGCGGGCCAGGCGTTGCGGCGGCTCATGGCCTGGATGTGGTCGATGGGGTGGTCCGGGTCGTACATGGAGTGGATGAGCGAGGAGACCCGGGCCTGGCCCAGCGGCTGGCGGACCCGGATGTCGGCCTCGGCGAGGCGGGCGCAGATGTCGGTGAGCTCGCGCGCCATGACGACGGCCAGACCCGCGTCGCGGTCGATGCGGCGACCGAACAGTCCGCGCTGGGTGGCGATGGCGCGCGCCATGGTCTGCGCCTCGGCCGCCAGCTCGCGGGTGAAGTGCATGCAGGCCACGAGGTAGGCGCGGTGCTGCTCGGAGGAGGTGGAGACCATCGACTGGAGCTGGTCGTAGGAGTCCTTGAGCCAGTCGGGGGCGTTGCGGTCGCCGCGCTGCGCGACGTCCTTGGCGTGGGCGTCGGGGTCGGCGGGAAGGGTGCGGGCCAGCATCTGGAGGCGGGTGACGAAGCCGTCGCCGTTGGCCACGTGCTTGAGGAGGGTGCCGAAGCGGTCGACGAGCGCCTCCTGGTCCTCGCTGTCGCGCAGGCCGACACCCGGACCCTCGATCTCGATGGCTGCGGTGACGGTGCGGCGGTCGGCGTGGAGGAGGACGGCGATCTCGTCGGGGCCGAAGGGGGCGGCGAGCCAGGTGATGCGGCCGACGCCCGGCGGGGTGCCGATCTCGACCTCGCGTCCGTCGAGGCGGACGCCGGCCTCCGGGGCGGCACTGCGGTAGGTGGCGCCCTGTCGACGGATGCGCCGGAAACTGCGGTTGATCTCGAACCACCTGTAGAACGTGCGGCCGCGGTAGGGGAGGTACACGACGGCGAGAGCGAGCGCGGGGAAGCCGGACAGCGTGACGATGCGCAGCGGCAGGACGGGGACCAGCAGGCCGCACATCATGCCGACGAAGGCACCCAGGATGATGATGCCGATCTCGCCCGTCTCGCGGTTCTTGCCGATGATCGCGTTGGGGCGGGCGCGGCCGATGAGGTAGGTGCGGCGGGGCGTGAGAGCGGGGGAGGGTGAGGTCACCTTCCGTCACCTCCTGCGGTCCTGCCCGAGCGGGCGCTGCCGGTGCCACCGGGGTGGCCGGTGGGGCTGGAGCCCGAGCCGGAGCCCGGGGCCGAGCGGGGGGCGGGCGGCGCCGGGGTCGTCCCGCCGCGGGAGCCGTGGGCGGACATGCCGCCGGAGACCGCGTCCGAGGTGCGGGCCGGCGTGGCGGCGCTCTGGGGCCGCTCGGAGCCGCCCTGGCCGCGGGCGCTGTGGGCCTGGATGCCCTGCGAGACGAGGGCGGCCGGCGAGGAGATGACCGCGGCGGCGCGACTGCCCTCGGTGGACTGCTTCTTGTTGGCGCGGGCCGAGGCGATCTCGTCGCCGAAGCCGGGCACGAACCGGTAGATCATGGCGCTGGCGAAGATGGCGAGCAGGATGATGGCCAGGCCCGAGACGACCGCACCGATCGAGTCGGGCCCGTCGTCGCCGGAGAGCGCCCCGGCGATGCCCAGGACGATCACGATGATGGGCTTCACCATGATCACGGCGATCATGATGCCGGCCCAGCGCCGCACGTGGCCCCACATGTTCTTGTCGACCAGGCCCGCGTAGACGACGACGCCCAGCAGTGCGCCCACGTACAGCAGCGCGGCCCGGATGACGAGTTCGAGCAGCAGGACACCGGCGGCGAGCACCGACACCAGCGAGACGATGATCAGCATGATGGGCCCGCCGCCGATGCCCGTGCCCTTCTGCAGGGCCTGCGAGAAGCCGCCGAAGAACTGGTCGGTGTGGGCGCCCGAGGCCTGCGAGATGACGTTGGTGACGCCGTCCGTGGCCGAGACCACCACGTAGAGCACCAGGGGCGTGAAGGCGGACGCCAGGACGGTGAGCCAGAGGAACCCGACGGCCTCGCTGATCGCCTCCGTCAACGGCACCCCGCGCACCGCCCGCTTGGCGACCGCCAGTAGCCACAGCACCAGGGTGAGGATGGCGGAGGCGGCGAAGACGATGGCGTACTGCTTGCGGAAGAGCGGGTTGGTGAAGTCGACGTTGGACGTGGACTGGACGATGTCGGAGAGCGCGTTGATGACGGCGGTGGCCGCCTTGGCGCAGCCCTGGGCGAGGGAGGAGAGGGGGTCCAGGGGGTTGCCACCGGTGAGGCCGGAGGTGCCGGGGGAGGTTTTGTGGCCGCCTTGGCAGTAGTCACGGGCAGGGCCGTGGATGAGGTCGCAGGGGTTGCTGGAAGGCGAGGGAGCGGCGAGGGCCCGACCGGCCGACAAAAGTACGAGGGTCGGCAGAGGGAGCGCCAGGGTGCCCAATGCCCGGACGGAGAGCAGGGGTTTAGCGGGCATAGGTGAAACCTCCGAAACCCTGCACAGCGCCGGCGATCTCGCCGGCGCCCGACGCTCGTTCGTCCCCGTTCACAGGAGCCGGGCCGTCCTTCTGGGAGTGGCTGACGACCTTCCAGTCCTTGCCGGTGTAAGTGAGCTTCATGGTGATGGTGAACCAGTTGCTGCTCACTGGTTTGGTGGAGCCTTCGCCTGCCAATCCGAGCAGGCCGGTACACCAGACTTCGACCGTCGCATTGGACGAGTTGTAGCTGGTCGCTTTTGTTCCCGCCGGGACTGTGCGCGAGACGAAGGTCTGGCCTGCGGACGCTTTCCCATCGTCGTTGAGTCCGATGTTTTTGAAGAAGGCCGGAGAGTACGCCCGGTCCAAGTCGTCCTCGTATGCAGACACCACGGACGGGGCCATCACGGCGCGGAGGATCTCGTGCCGTTTGGCGCGGTCGAACATGTCGGCAGAGCCCAACGCCACCGCATAATTGGCCGCCGCGGACTGTGCTCCCTGTTCCGTTCTGGCGTAGCCGGAGGCTATGGCGCCGTTGCCGCCCTGGACCGGTTTGACGCCGGTGGGGGCGGTGGAGCGGCTGGTGGGGGAGGTGTTGTCGGAGCGGTCGTCGGAGGAGCCGCCGCGGTTGGCGAAGGCGATCGCGGCGATGAGGAGGACGACGACGCCGACGATCATGACGACGTTGCGGCCGGGCAGGCCGGAGCGGGGGCGGCGGGCGGTGCCGTAGCCGTCCTGTTCGCCCTCGGGCAGGCGGAGGCGGGTGCGGCCGCGGCGGGGCTCCTCGCCGTAGCCGTCGTCGTACCGGTCCTCGTACCGGTCGTCGTCTCCGAAACTCATCGTGCCTGTGCCCCCTCAACCGGCTTCCCAGCCGACTTGGCCTTCCTGGTCGTGCGTGTGCCACTCGTATATGACGGTAGCCGTGTGGGAGGCGGCGCGGGCCGAGTGGTACGACTCGATCTCACCGTGACACGGCCTCAGGAGGCGGACCGGAGCACCGCACGGGGGTTCGGGGGCACGTGGGGCGCAGAGGGTGCCGTACCCGGCCCGCGCGCGGTGTGCCGGGACGCGTCCGAGCGCCTCGCCGTGACCCCTCCACGATGCCCTGCCTCCCCGGAGTGCTCTGTCCTTCGCTGCCCGGGGCCCCCTCCCCGCCGTCCGCCGCCGCTGCCGGGACCCGAGGGCCCCGGCCGTCCGGCGGCCCTGCCGTCCTGCCCGTCGTCCTGCGGGGCGCCGGTCGCCGGGCCAGCGGATCGCGGGCGCACCGACCGACGCCATCTGACGGAGCATCAGAATGGCGCACCGGGGGGAATGGTTCCCCTCCCGTCACACCGCCATGCCGTACACGATGGTGAAGACGGTGCCGAGGGAGCCGATGATGAAGACGCCGGTGAGGCCGGCGACGATCAGGCCCTTGCCCTGTTCGGCGCTGAAGGTGTCGCGCAGTGCGGTCGCGCCGATGCGCTGCTTGGCGGCGCCCCAGATGGCGATGGCCAGGCAGAGCAGGATGGCGACGGCCATGACGACCTCGATCATCACCTTCGCCTCGTTGCCCAGGGATCCGAACGGGCCCCAGTCCGGGGCGATTCCGCCGATGATGGTGGTGATGTCGCCCTTGTCGGCCGCAATGTACATGTGTGAACTCACCGCCCCTTATGGGTCCTTGTGCGTCGCCCGGGCCGGAGCGGCGCGGGGCGTGCTTCCATCTTCGCCGAAGACGTCGGGGTGTCGGTGACGACCTGGCGGCAAAACCGCGACGGATCGCGCCGATGTGCCGGGTCGACCGCGCTGTCGGCCGTGCATCGCGACGAGTTGTCACCGTGTGTATCACGACCGGTCACTCTCGGCAACGCCGATGCCGGGTCGCGGTGCTTGCCGTGGACGTGGGGCGCTTTGTCCGGGCCGGTCGCGCGGCGAGGTGTTGCCGGGGTGGTGTGCTCGGGGAGGGCCGGGTGTGCCGCGGCGTGGGGTGGGCGGGGTGGCGGGCGCCGGGCGAAGTCGCGGGGCGGGCGCGGCATGGCGGTCCTCGGTGGTGCTCGACGTCGGTGAGGCCCGGGACGCCGGACGTGGTCCCGTTCCGCCCGCCGCCCGCTGACGGCGTGCCGGGCGGGTCCACGTCGTGCCCCGGGTGCGTACGGCTCCATTGAGACGCGCTGGGGCACCTCGGGTCAACAGGCGTCCGCTGTGTGATGCAACGTCACACTGTGGAGGCCGGACGGGATATGAGATGCGCCACCCCAGGCTCCCCCGCAACCCCGTGAGCAACGGCCTGTGGCGGCCGGAAAGCGTCGCCGGGGCGGGCGGCACCCGGAAAAGAGGGCGGAAGAGGAGATGGACGCCGCCTGGATGGGGGACGCTTGGGGGGTGCGCAGAGTGTGGGTGGTGGTCGTTCTCAGCTTCGGCGGGGTGCTGAGCTTCCTCGCGCTGCTCGTCGTCGGTACCTACAGTGCCGCGGCGAACCTCACGCGGAACGGGACGTCCGTGGCGCTGGCGAAGGGCGCGGTGCCGGCGGCCTACCAGAACCTGGTGCAGAAGTGGGGCACGCTGTGCGACGCGTTGAGCCCGGCGCTGCTCGCCGCGCAGCTCTACCAGGAGAGCGGTTGGAACCCCCGGGCCCGCAGCGCCGCCGCGGCCGAGGGCATCGCCCAGTTCATCCCCGGCACCTGGCAGACGCACGGCGTCGACGGCAACGGGGACGGCAAGCGGGACGTGTGGGACCCGGACGACGCCATTCCGTCCGCCGCCTCCTACGACTGCGAACTGGCGAAGTACGTCAAGGACGTGCCGGGCGACCCGACGGCGAACATGCTCGCCGCCTACAACGCCGGGGCCTACCGCGTCATCAGGGCGGGTGGCGTTCCGGCCATCAGCGAGACGCAGAACTACGTCAAGGTCATCACCACGCTCTCCAAGAGCTTCGCCGCGCCGACCGGTCCGGTGGCGCCCTCCCAGCAGGCCGCCGGGGCCATCTACTACGCGCAGGAGAAGCTCGGCACGCCGTACCTGTGGGGTGGCAACGGCACCGCGGCGCAGGGCGGCCGGTTCGACTGCTCGGGGTTGACGAAGGCGGCGTACCACTCGGTGGGCATCGAACTGCCGCGGGTGGCCAACGACCAGTGGAACGCGGGCCCGCACCCGGCGCGGAGTGCGCTGCTCCCCGGCGACCTCGTCTTCTTCGCCAACAACCTCGACGATCCGCGGACCATCCACCACGTGGGCATCTACGTCGGGGGCGGCTACATGATCAACGCCCCCTACACCGGGGCGGTCATCCGGTTCGACAAGATCGACTCGGCGGACTACATCGGGGCGACCCGGGTGACGGCCGAGGGGGCCGAGGCGCTGCCGACCTCCGGCGGGGTGTGAGCAGCGATGACCGAGAACCGACCTCGGCCGGGTGTCGCAGGGTGACGCTTGGATAACGTCTGCGTGATCATCCGATGGAGAGCGGAACGCGGCGCCCCGGAAGGGCGTTTCCTGGACGGGGGACCGGTACCCGCCCGCGGGTTCCGGGACCCGGACGGTGTCGTGCGCGCAGCGCGCCGGTGCCGGCCGCCGCGGACGTGGTGGTGCGGTCCGCCGCACACCGTCCGGCCATCACGGGGGTGCACAGACGTAGGGCGCACGCGCTCGTGAAAGGTGAAGGGGCCGCGGCACATGTCTGCACTCGCGCTGGACGGTTCGAACCCCGACCTCGGTCTGTTGGAGTGGCTCAACCAACTGGCGCGTGACGCTCCGGGCCGGCTCGACGCGGTGGTGCGCGCGGCCGGTGACTACGGGGTGCTGGTCCTCCTCTTCCTCGTGCTGGGCGCCGTGTGGTGGGTGGTGAGGCGGCGGGACGAGGCGCCGGCCGCGGTGGCCTCGCTGGTGTGGGCGCTGGCGGGGGCCGGGGTGGCGGTGCTCGCCAACATCCCCATCCGGGAGTTCGTTGCCAGGCCGCGACCGTACCGGTCCCATCCGGGGCTGACGGTGCTGGCGGACGGTGACCACGCCTTCTCCTTCGTCAGCGACCACGCGACGGCGGCCATGGCGATCGGCGTAGGACTGTTCATGGTGCGGCGCAGCTGGGGCCTGGTCGGGGTGGGCCTGGCGGTGGTGCAGGGGCTGTGCCAGGTCTACCTGGGTGCGCACTACCCGACGGACGTGATCGGCGGTTACGCGCTGGGTGCCGCCACGGTGCTGCTGCTCTCCTCGCCCGCGCAGGCGGTACTGGTGCCGCTGTGCCGGCGGCTGGCCGCCACCCGGCTGGGAGGGCTGGTGCGGGCCGGTGGCAAGCAGGTTTCTCCGTACGCCGGGGGCGCGGTGGTCGTGGCCGCGGCGGGTACCGGGCCGGATGCGGACGGCGGGCCTGCGGACGGGCCGGTGGGCGCGGCGGGCCGCACCGGGGTGGACGCCCTCGACCTGGACGGTCCGGACGGGTGGGAAGCCCTGGAGGGACTGGACGGCCTGGCGGACCTCGACGGCCTGGAGGGCCTGGCGGGGGCGGACGGGCCCGGCCGGGCCGGCGGCAGGGGCGGGGCGGGCAGTGAGGGCGGCCCGGACGGTCTCGCGGCCTGACGCACCCTCGGCGCCGGGGTGACCCCGGGGGCAGGGCGCAGTCGGCCCCGGGACCGGTGGTGCTGCGGAGCGGTGCTCGGCGCGGGAGCGGTGGCGGTTCAGAGGGCCTGGGCGAAGGAGCGGAACAGGCCGTCCGGGTCGTAGGACCGCTTGACGTCCGCCAACCGGTCGGCGGCCGGGCCGTAGTACTCCGCGCGCCAGTCCTTCAGCCCCGCGTCCGCGTAGTTCTGGTAGGCGCCGGAGGCCGCTCGCTGCATCGCCCGGTGCACGTCGGACAGCCATGCCGAGGCGGCGGCCGACGAGCCGGACTGCGGCCAGGAGGCCAGGTACTGCGCCAGGAACCGGGCGCGCCGGTGGACGAAGGCGGTGTCGGTGACCCCCACCCGGCCCACGGCGCCGCCGAGCGCCGTGAGGGCCACGTCGCCGTTGACCCCGCGCCGCGCCGCCGCCTCGACCTGCCCCTGCAGGGCGCCCGCGGCGGCGGAGTCCAGGGAGCGGTCGAAGAAGTGCGAGCGGGCCGCGTAGGTCTCGCGCGCCAGCCGGCCGGCCGCCTCGCGGCCCGGGAGGGAGCCCGGCAGGTGGCACTGGGCCAGGTCGTCGGAGGAGCAGCCCGCGTAGGACTCCATGGCGCGCAGGTACGGGGTGGGGCGGAGGGAGACGGAGGAGGCGGGGCCGGGGCCGCCGGCGCGGTCGGCGAGCCGGTCCACGGCGTTCTGCAGGTCCCCGTAGGTGCCCAGGGAGAAGGCCGCCACCGACACGGTGGGCGAGCCGCTGCCGGCGGTCAGGTGGCAGGAGGACCAGATCTCGTCGGCCTGTGTGGGGCCCCACTCCTGCCAGGAGCGCAGCACCGCGCCGGCGCGCGACCAGGGCCAGGTCAGGTAGGCGGTGACACCGTCGGGGGCGGGGTGGGTGCGCAGCCGCAGCGAGGTGACGACGCCGAAGTTGCCGTTGCCGGCGCCGCGCAGCGCCCAGAAGAGGTCGGAGTGGCGGCCGCGGTCACACTCCAGGGTGCGTCCGTCGGCGGTGACCAGGGTCGCGCCGACCAGGTTGTCGCAGGTCAGGCCGTAGGCGCGGGAGGTGACGCCGTGGCCGCCGCCCAGGGTGAGCCCGGAGACGCCCACGGTCGGGCATGAGCCGGCGGGAACGGTGACCCCGTGCCGGTCCAGCCCGGTGTAGAGCTCCATCAGCCGCGTGCCGGCCCCGACGGTGACGGTGCCGCGGGAGGGGGCGGCCACCGTGTTGAGCGCCGAGACGTCCACGACCAGGCGTCCGTCGCCGCTGGAGAAGCCCGCGTAGGAGTGGCCGCCGGAGCGTATCGCCACGGGCACGGCGTGGCGGCGGGCGAAGGCGAGGCAGGTGGCGACGTCCTCGGGATGCTGGACGTAGGCGAGCGCCGCGGGGCGGAGGGTGTCGAAGCGGGTGTTGTAGAGGCGGCGGGCGGTGGCGTAGCGGGCGTCGGAGGGACGTATGAGGCTGCCGTCGAGGTCGCGGGCGAGCGCGGCCCAGGAGGCCTTGTCGGCCGGCGGTGCCGAGGAGGGCGGGGCGCTCGCGGTGGCGGAGGGCCGGTGGGCGGTGGCCGAGGTGTTCGCGGCCGAGGACGTGCGGCCCGGGGCGGGGGCCTTGTCCGGGCCGCCGCAGGCTGCCGCCCAGGGCAGGACCGTCGCGGCCGTGGCGCCGGCGGCCCGCAGTGCGGTGCGGCGCCTCATCGTGCGCCTGGCGGTGGGCTCGCGCATGGTCTCTCCCCTCCCGGCCCGGACCTGTGGGGCGGGCCTCGCCGGCCGGCGGACACTCGTCACCGGGTGGTGGACGCTACCGCCGGGTGGGTGCGCCCTGGTGTACCGGGGGTCCCCCTACCCAGATGCGGCTCAGCGCACGGCGGTTCCCTTACCCGGTGTTCGCCGCCCGGTGCTGCTCGGCGTCGGTGCGGGCCTGGGAGCGGGCGCGCCGCGCCGGGCCGGCCCAACCGCAGGCGCAGCGGGCGAAGCTGAAGGAGCCGCGCTCGGCGAGGGCGACCCGGTGCGCGAGGCCCTCGGGGTGCGCGCCGGGGGCGGGCCCGGTGGTGCCGCCCTCGGTGGGGGTGGGGCGGGGGGTGTCCGCCGTCGCCTCGCCGGCATCGGTCGCGGGGGTGGTCGCGGGGGTGGGGGGAGCGGCGGCTTCGGGGGCCGCCGCGGCACGTCGCAGGCGCGGCAGACGGGGTGTCACGCCGCCACGCTACGCCGCCCGGGGCGTGACGGGCCCGGCGGAACGTCGTTGAACCGGGCGGTCGGGGAGTCACTGCGGGTCGGGCGTGCGGCCGGCCGGTGGCCGGTGCCGGGCCGTCTCGCGGGCGGTGCCCGGGGAGGCGGCGCGGGCCCCGGGGCTTCCCGCGCGTCGGACGCGGCCGGGACCGGCCGGAGGGGACTCGTGGCGATGGACAGGCGTGACGGACGCGACGGGGGCGCGCGCACGGCGCGGAGCGCCTCGCCGCCGGGCCGGTGGGAGCCGAGGGGTGTGCCTTGGCCGGTGTGGGCCGCGGGTGCGGCCCGGGGCCGGCGGGGCAGCGGCCGGCCGGCGGTCGTGGCCGCCGTGTGCGGGGTGAGCCTGCTGGCCGGGGCGCTGGTGGGCGGTTGCTCGACGGAGGGGGCGGTGGCCGACGACGGGCCGCCCGCCGCACGCGCGAGTGCCGGGCGGGAGGGGGCGACGGCGGCGGTGCGGGGCAGCGCGGACGCCCTGGTGCGTGCCGGGAGTTCCCGGGTGCGCACGACGATGGAGACCGTCAGCGGCGGGACGCGGGTGGCGATCAGAGGCACCGGGGTCTTCGACTACGGCACCGGTCGCGGCCGGCTGGAGCTGGTGCTTCCGGAGCCCGCGGAGGCGGGCACGGACGGGGGCCGGCCCATCACCGAGGTGTTCGTGCCGGGTGCCCTGTACATGAAGAACCGTGGTGCCGGCGTCCCGGCGGACAAGTGGGTGCGGATCGACACCGGCGGTCTGACCGACGGCAACTTCGTCACCGGTGGCGCCACCGACCCGCTGTCGGCGGCCGAGCTGCTGCGGGGCGCCCGTGAGGTGAGGCTGCTGGGGGAGGAGAGGCTGGACGGTGTGGCGGTGCGTCACTACCGCGGCACCGCCGACTTCGCGGCGGCGGCCCGTGCGGTGCCGGCGGCGAGGGCGGAGGCGGGTGCGGGCCGGGACGCGGCGGTGCGGGCGTCCCACGCCCGGGCGGCGTTGACGGCCGCGGCGAAGGGCTTCAGCGGGGACGGTGTCACCTTCGACGTCTATCTCGACCGTGCGGGACGGCTGCGCAAGGCCGAGGAGCACTTCGTTTTCGTCAACGGCACGCCCGGCGGTTCCCGGGTGACCTCGACGACCGTGCTCGCCGGGTTCGGGACGCCGGTCCACGTGACGCTGCCCGATCCGGCGGACCTGTACGCGGGCGAGATCGAGTCCCCCGGCGGCTGAGGTCGCACGGCGTCGCCGGAGAGGCACGGCGCACGGGTGCGGGTGTGCGCCGGTGGTCGCGCCGGTCGGTGCGGTGGCGGCCGAGGGCGGGTCGGGTGGCTCGGGAAATGACCCATACGTGCCATGCGCCGCGCGTGCGCCCCTCCCTACGCTGGGGAGAGGTCGCCGCAGCCGCGCCCGCCGGACGGGTTGCGGCGCGCAGGTGTGCCCCGGGAGGAGGTGTCGGCGTGGCCGAGCAGCGCAACGCGATGGTGCAGGACCACGTGGCCCTGTTCGAGATCGACCTCACGGCGGAGTTGATGATCGCCGCTGCTGCCGCCGAGGAGGAGCGGTTGAGCGCGGCGCGCATAGACGAACTCCTTGAGGTGTCGGTGGACCGCGGGGAGCGGCGGCGGTGCGAGAACCCCCGCGCCCGGGCGGAGCCGGACCAGGCCCGGCGGGGGTGCGCCGTCCAGGGTCCGAACCAGCAGCACCGGGGTGCGGCTCAGGGCCTTTCTTTCGGATCCTGCTGATCCAGCCTGCTCCAGCGCGCAGAGGCCCTGGCGGTGGGTGGCCGACCGCAGAGGCGGGGTCAGGTGCGCAGCATGCGCTCGACGGCGCGGGTGGCCTCGCTCACCTTCTCGTCGATCGCCTCGGGGCCCTTGGCGGCGGCGTCGGCGACGCAGTGCCGCAGGTGTTCCTCCAGGAGTTGCAGCCCGAAGGACTGCAGGCCCTTGGTGCTCGCGGAGACCTGGGTGAGGATGTCGATGCAGTACACGTCCTCCTCCAGCATCCGTTGCAGGCCGCGGATCTGGCCCTCGATGCGGCGGAGGCGCTTGAGGTGGGCTGCCTTGTGATGCGCGTAACCATGGATGCCGAGGTCGTGGTCGGTGACGACCTGGTCCTCACCCTGCGGCGGGGTGTCGCTGCGGGACGTGAGGGAAGGCTCGGTTCCGGCTGTGTCGGCGTCCCTGGCACTCATGGGCATCTCCCCTGGTCATAGGCCCGCCATATACCCCTACCCGGTATATGGTACCGAATGTCGCGTTACGTACGGCACCCCGTGCCGTCGACGGTGCCCGATGGGCGACACTGAAGGAACGCCGGTTAGCCGTGGCCGGATGATGCGCCTAGCATCAACTCGACCGAATCCGATGCACCCCGAGGATTTCACGTGCGTTTTCGTCTGACCCCCAGGGAGACGAGCTTCTACGACATGTTCGCCGCATCCGCGGACAACATCGTCACGGGCTCGAAACTCCTCATGGAACTGCTCGGGGCGGACGCCTCCGCACGAGCTGAGATCTCCGAGCGGATGAGGGCGGCTGAGCACGCGGGGGACGACGCCACCCACGCGATCTTCCACCAGCTGAACTCCTCCTTCATCACGCCCTTCGACCGCGAGGACATCTACAACCTCGCCTCGTCGCTGGACGACATCATGGACTTCATGGAGGAGGCCGTCGACCTGGTCGTCCTCTACAACATCGAGGAGCTGCCCAAGGGCGTCGACCAGCAGATCGAGGTGCTCGCACGGGCCGCGGAACTCACCGCGGAGGCCATGCCGAACCTGCGGACCATGGCCAACCTCACCGAGTACTGGATCGAGGTCAACCGGCTGGAGAACCAGGCGGACCAGATCCACCGCAAGCTGCTGGCCCACCTCTTCAACGGCAAGTACGACGCCATCGAGGTGCTCAAGCTCAAGCAGATCGTCGACATCCTCGAAGAGGCCGCGGACGCCTTCGAACACGTCGCCAACACCGTCGAGACCATCGCGGTCAAGGAGTCCTGAGCGTCGGCATGGACACGTTCGCGCTCATCGTGACCATCCTGGTCGCGCTCGGCTTCACCTATACCAACGGCTTCCACGACTCCGCGAACGCCATCGCCACCTCGGTCTCCACGCGGGCGCTGACCCCGCGGGCGGCACTGGCGATGGCCGCGGTGATGAACCTGGCGGGCGCCTTCATCGGCAACGGCGTCGCCGAGACAGTCAGCAAGGGCCTCATCGTCACGCCGACCGGCGGCCAGGGGATGATGATCCTCTTCTCCGGCCTGGTCGGGGCGATCGTCTGGAACATGGTCACCTGGTACTTCGGCCTCCCCTCGTCCTCCTCGCACGCCCTGTTCGGCGGCCTGGTCGGCGCGGCGCTCGCCGGGTCCGACACGGTCTACTGGACGGGCGTCTGGGAGAAGATCGTCCTGCCGATGTTCCTCTCGCCGGTGGTCGGGCTGATCGTCGGCTACTTCGTGATGGTCGTCATCCTCTGGCTCTTCAAGGGCTCCAACCCGCACAAGGCCAAGCGCGGCTTCCGCATCGCGCAGACCGTCTCGGCCGCCGGCATGGCGCTCGGCCACGGCCTGCAGGACGCGCAGAAGACCATGGGCGTGGTGGTGATGGCGCTGACCATCGGCGGGGTGCAGAGCTCCCACGACCCCATCCCGGTGTGGGTGAAGTTCGTGTGCGCCCTCTTCCTCTCGCTGGGCACCTACGCGGGCGGCTGGCGCATCATGCGCACCCTCGGCCGCAAGATCATCGAGCTGGACCCGCCGCAGGGCTTCGCCGCCGAGGCGACCGGTGCGTCGATCATGTTCACCACCGCCTACCTCTTCAAGGCGCCGATCTCCACCACCCACGTCATCACCTCCGCGATCATGGGTGTGGGGGCGACCAAGCGGATCAGCGCGGTCCGCTGGGGCGTGGCCAAGAACATCGTCATCGGCTGGTTCATCACCATGCCGGCCGCGGGACTGGTCGCCGCGCTCTGCTACTGGCTGGTGAACCTGGCCTTCGGCTGACGCTCCTCGTGCATCGGGAACGTGAACGGGCCCGCCCCCTGCGAGGGGGCGGGCCCGTGTCCGTACGGTGGCACCGCCATGCAGCACCGTACGCGGGGGACGCGGGAGCCGGCGGAGGAGAACCCCGGGCCCCCGGTCGGTCGGGGAGACGGCCCGGTGGGGCCGTCCTCGTGGTCTCTCAGCCGAAGCGGCCGGAGATGTAGTCCTCGGTCGCCTGTACCGAGGGGTTGGAGAAGATCCGCTCGGTGTCGTCGATCTCGACGAGCTTGCCGGGCTTGCCGACGGCCGCCAGGTTGAAGAAGGCGGTGCGCTCCGAGACCCGCGCCGCCTGCTGCATGTTGTGGGTGACGATGACGATCGTGAACTGCTCCTTCAGCTCGCCGATGAGGTCCTCGACGGCGAGCGTGGAGATCGGGTCGAGCGCCGAGCAGGGCTCGTCCATGAGCAGGACCTGCGGCTGGACGGCGATGGCGCGGGCGATGCACAGGCGCTGCTGCTGACCGCCGGAGAGGCCGGCGCCGGGCCGGTTCAGGCGGTCCTTGACCTCGTTCCACAGGTTGGCGCCGCGCAGCGACCGCTCGACGACCTCGGTCAGCTCCGACTTCTTGCGGGTGCCGTTCAGGCGCAGGCCCGCCGCCACGTTGTCGAAGATCGACATGGTGGGGAAGGGGTTGGGGCGCTGGAAGACCATGCCGACGGTGCGGCGCACGGCGACCGGGTCCACGCCCTGGCCGTAGAGGTCCTCGTCGTCCAGGAGCACCTTCCCCTCGACGCGCCCGCCGGGGGTGACCTCGTGCATGCGGTTCAGGGTGCGCAGGAAGGTGGACTTGCCGCAGCCGGACGGGCCGATGAAGGCGGTCACGGAGCGGGGTTCGATGGACATGGAGATGTCGTCGATGGCCTTGTGGGCGCCGTAGTAGGCGGACAGACCGGAGACGTCGATGCGCTTGGCCATGGGATCACTGCTTCTCTCGTTCGGCTGCCGCGGGGCGGAACCGTCAGGTCGTGGGGCGGCCGGGCCGGGCCGCCGGGGGTGCGGGCGGGCGCGCCGTCCGCGGGGTGCCGGGGCCGGGCGGCCGCGGGGTGCCGCGGCGGCCCGGCCGCTCACCGGCCGGTCTTCGGGGCCTTCCACCGGGCGATGCCCCGGGCCAGGAGGTTGAGGACCATCACGAAGAGGATCAGGACGAGGGCCGCGGCCCAGGCACGGGCCTGCGTGGTGTCCGTCCCCAGCGCGTACTGCTGGTAGACGAAGAGCGGCAGGGACTGCTGGGGGGCGTGGAAGGGGTCGTTGTTGATGACCTTGTCGCCGAAGACCAGCAGCAGGACGGGTGCCGTCTCGCCGGCGATGCGGGCGATCGCCAGCATCACGCCGGTGGTGATGCCGCCCACCGAGGTCGGCAGCACGACCTTCAGGATGGTGCGCCACCGCGGGACGCCGAGGGCGTAGGAGGCCTCGCGCAAGTCACCGGGCACGAGCTTGAGCATCTCCTCGGTGGAGCGCACCACCACCGGCGTCATGAGGATCGCCAGCGCCAGGGACCCGGCGAAGCCGAACGGCTGGAGGTGCAGCATCAGGAAGACGATGGAGCCGATGAACAGGCCGGCGACGATGGAGGGGATGCCGGTCATGACGTCGACGAAGAACGTCACCGCGCGCGCCAGCCGGCCGCGGCCGTACTCGACGAGGTAGATGGCGGTGAACAGGCCGATGGGCACCGCCACGACGGTGGCCAGGCCCACCTGCTCCAGGCTGCCGATGATGGCGTGGTAGATGCCGCCGCCGGGGAGCTGGTCGGGCAGGGTGCCCATCGAGTGGCTGAGGAAGTAGCCGTTGAGCAGCGTGTGGCCGCGGGCGACGGTCTCCCACAGCAGGGAGAGCAGCGGCACCACCGCGAGCAGGAACGCCACCCAGATCACCGCGGTGGCCAGGCGGTCCTTCGCCTTGCGGCCGCCCTCGACCAGCGTGGCGACGACGGTGGTCAGCAGCAGGAAGAACACTGCCGCCAGCAGCCCCCACTGCACGTGGCTGGTCAGGCCCGCGACCGCACCGAGGGCGCAGCCCACGATCACCGAGGCGGCGGCGAAGGCGGGGACGGCCCAGCGCGGCAGGTGCGCGCGGCGCAGCCGGGGGGTGGGTGCCGGGGCGGGCTCGGCCGTGGTGGTGCGGTCGGTCAGGACGTCGCTCATGCGGTGGCCCCCGAGTACTCCTTGCGGCGGGCGATGATCCAGCGGGCGCCCGCGTTGACCAGCAGGGTGATCACGAACAGCACGAGGCCGGAGGCGATGAGCGCGTCCTGGCCCGCGGCGTCCGCCTCGTTGAACTTGGCGGCGATGTTCTGCGCGAAGGTGCCACCGCCGGGGTTGAGCAGGCTCGCGCCGAGACGGAAGTTGGGGGAGAGCACGGTGGCCACGGCCATGGTCTCGCCGAGTGCGCGGCCCAGCCCCAGCATGGAGGCGCTGATGATGCCGGAGCGGCCGAAGGGCAGCACCGAGGTCCTGATGACCTCCCAGCGGGTGGCGCCCAGGGCGAGGGCAGCCTCCTCGTGGGCCTTGGGCACCTGGAGGAAGACCTCGCGGCTGACGCTGGTGACGATCGGCAGGATCATGATGGCCAGCAGGATGCTCACCGTGAACAGCGAGCGGGGTGCGCCGCCGTCGTAGGTGAAGATGCCCGTCCAGCCGAAGTAGGTGCCGAGCCAGGAGTAGAGGCCCGTCAGGTGCGGCACCAGGAACAGCGCCCCCCACAGGCCGTAGATGATGCTGGGCACCGCGGCCAGCAGGTCGATGACGTAGCCGAGCGGCGCGGCGAGGCGGCGCGGGGTGTAGTGCGAGATGAACAGGGCGATGCCGACGGCGACGGGCACCGCGATGACCATGGCGATGACGGAGGAGACGATCGTTCCGAACGCCAGGACGGCGATGCCGAAGCGGGGTTCGGCGCCGCCGGCGTTCCACTCGAAGGTGGTGAGGAAGTCGGCCTTGTCGTCCGCGATGGCGACGGCGGAGCGGTAGGCCAGGAAGACGGCGATCGCCACCATGACCAGCAGCAGGAGGATGCCGGAGCCCCGGGAGAGCCCGAGGAAGACCCGGTCGCCCGTGCGGACGGACCGGCCCGCGATGGCCGAACCGGTCGGTGGCGGTGGTGGGTTGGTGGTGGAGGGGGAGGCAGTCATGAGGTCTCCGGTCTGCGGGACGTGAGGCCCGGTCGCGCGGACCGGCTCGTTCCCTTGAGGCGCGGCGGTGCACCGGAGGGCCGCGGCCCGGGAGAGGCGTCCCGGGCCGCGGCCCGCTGGTCAGGAGAGGGAGCCGATGGTGGTGCGGACCTTCTTCGCGATCTCGTCGGGCAGCGGCGCGTAGCCGTTCTTCGCGAGGACGGCCTGGCCCTCCTCGCCGGCGATGTAGGTGAGGAAGGACTTGGTGGCGGCCAGCGTCTCGGCCTTGTTGCCCTTGTCGCAGGCGATCTCGTAGGTGACCAGGGTGATCGGGTAGGCGCCCGCGGCCTTGGTGGTGTAGTTCAGTTCGAGGGCGAGGTCGTCGCCCTTCCCGGCCACCTTCGCGTCGGCGATCATCTTGGAGGCGTTCTCCGAGGTCGCCTTGACCGGGGTGCCGGCGCCGGTGTCGATGGCGACGGTGTCGGTCTTGTCGGTGGTGGCGTAGGACAGCTCGTAGTACGAGATCGCGCCGGCGGTCTGCTTGACCTGCTGGGCCAGGTTGGCGGAGCCGTTGGCCGCCTGCCCGCCGGTGGCCTCCCACTTCTTGCCACCCTCGTACTTCCAGTCCGAGGGGGCCGTGGCCTTCAGGTACTTGGTGAAGTTGTCGGTGGTGCCGGAGTCGTCGGAGCGGTGGAACGGCTGGATCTTCAGGTCGGGCAGCTTCGCCTTCGGGTTCAGCTTGGCGATCGCCCGGTCGTTCCACTTGGTGATCTTCGAGTCGAAGATCTTCGCCAGGGTCGGGCCGTCCAGGACGAGGTCGTCGACGCCGGGGACGTTGTAGCCGACGGCGATCGGGCCGCCGACCATCGGCAGGTCGATGCCCTGGCCGCCCTTGCACACCGTCTTCGACTTCGCGATCTCCTCCGGCTTCAGGGCGGAGTCGGAGCCGGCGAAGGCGGTGGTGCCCTGGAGGAAGGTGGTCACTCCGGCGCCGGAGCCGGTGCCGGAGTAGTTGATCCGGGTGTCCTTGCAGGCGCCCGAGTAGGCCTGGGTCCACAGGGCCATGGCGTTGGCCTGCGCGGTCGAACCGGAGGCCAGCAGCTTGCCCTTGCCGTCGCACTTGACGTCCGAGGGCGCGCTCGCCGCCTTGCCGCCGCCGGTGGACCCGGCGTCGTCGGAGCCGCACGCCGCCAGGGTCAGGGCACCGGTGACGGCGAGAGCGCCAACGGCGAGGGCGCGAACCCGGTTCTTGCGCTGAAGCTTCACTGTCGGGATTTCCTTCCTGGGCCCGCTGCCTGGTTCCGGCGTGACGGGTGAATGAGTTGACGGGTGCCGAGCGCCGGGGGAGGGCCTGCCCCTCGGCCGTACCGCCGCGCGGTGGTGCGCGTGCGGAACGGGCCGCCCTGGCTCTCGACGGGGACGATTCCGCTGTGATGGCCGCGAAAGGTCCCCGGTAAGGCTGAAATTAGGCAGATCAGATGACGTGGTCGAAGGGGGCGAATGAACGAGCGGTGAACCTCGCCCGTCGAACGGGTGCGCCCCCGGTCCGGTGAGGGCAACGCCGCCGCCACGTCACGGACACGTAAACGGCGTGAGGCTGTGGCCGGGACGCCCGCACCGGCTTCGGTGGTGAGGACCCTCGGCGACAACACCTGTCGCGGCAGGGGTCGTTGTGGCAGCATCCGGGCAAGATCCCGACGACGCACGGCGGTGGCACGACGTCCGGAGGTGGCGGATGGTGAGCGAGTGGGGGCAGCGGGACGGGCTGGGGAGGAGCCGTGGCGCCCGGCCGGCGGGAGGCACGACGGCCCCCGGCAGGGTCGGCCCCGGCCCGGGAGCGCCGGAGCCGGGCGCGGCCCTCGGGGGCGGGCCCGCCGCGGACCGGCGGGGCCGGGGGCGGGGCGCCGGCCCGGGCCGGCCC
>NZ_JBHWGP010000064.1:0-21877 GCF_042733155.1 Streptomyces sp. NPDC059740
CCACCCCCCAGGTCATGCCTTCGACAGGGGGCAACAGTCATGCCGGGCCCGGAGGCCAGCGGTCCCATTGCAGGACCGCGAAGAACATAACGGGGCGGACTGCCGCAGGGTGAACGCCCGGAGGGGACGCGTCACGCCCGTGGGGGCGGACGGTGACCACCGTCCGCCCCCACGGGCGTCATGCCGCGGACCGTGCCGCCGCCGCGGTCCGCGGCAGTGCGGTCACCGCACGTCCACCAGCTCACCGGCATCGCTCTCGCGGTAGGTGAAGGGCCGCTGCCCGGCGTGGTGCTCGGCGACCAGGGCGGCCGCCTCCTCCTGCGTGGACACCGCGGGCGGGGAGCCGGCCAGCGGCTTGCGGGCGGTCTCCTGCATGCACGCCACGGCCACGATGCCCACGGCCGCGGCCACCGTCATGTAGACGCCCGGCATCAGGTTGTTGCCCGTGCTGCTCACCAGCGAGGCCGCCACCAGGGGAGTGGTGCCGCCGAAGAGCGAGCCGGCGACGTTGAAGCCGATCGCCAGCGACCCGTACCGCACGTCGGTCGGGAACAGGGCGGGGAGCGCCGCCGACATCGCGGCGAGGAAGGAGACCAGGCACAGGCCCAGGATCATCACGCCCGCGTAGACGGCGACCGTCGAGCCCTGGCGGATCAGCAGGAAGGACGGCACCGACAGCACCACGAAGCCGACCATGCCGGTCATCAGGACGGGGCGCCTGCCCACCCGGTCGGAGAGCTTGCCCACCGGGTGCACCAGGCACATCAGCACGATCATCACCACGACCAGCACGACCAGGCCGTCGGTGGTGCCGTAGTGCAGCTCGTCGGTGAGGTAGGTCGGCAGGTAGGACAGGAGCATGTAGTCGGCGATGTCGTAGGCGGCCACCAGCACCAGGCAGAGCAGCAGCGCCCGCCACTGCGAGGTGATCAGCCGGGTGAGCGGCACCGAGGGCCTGGCGTTCCCGCCGTTCTCGGACGCGACGTCCTGCTCCAGCTTCCGGAAGGCCGGGGTGTCCTCCAGCTTCAGGCGCATGTACATGCCCACCAGGCCCAGCGGGCCGGCGACCAGGAACGGGATGCGCCAGCCCCAGCTGAGCATCGAGGCGTCCGACAGCGTCGTCGAGAGGACCGTCACGAGGCCGGAGGCGGCCACGTAACCGGCCAGCGTGCCGAACTCCAGGAAGCTGCCGAAGAAGCCGCGCTTCTTGTCGGGGGCGTACTCGGCGATGAACGTGGCGGCACCGCCGTACTCACCGCCCGTGGAGAAGCCCTGGAGCACACGGAGGGCCAGCAGGAGCACCGGCGCCCACATGCCGATCGCCGCGTAGGAGGGTATGAGGCCGATGGCGCAGGTGCCCGCCGCCATCATGACCATGGTGAACGCAAGGATCTTCCGGCGACCGATGCGGTCACCGAGCGGACCGAAGACGAACCCACCGATCGGGCGGAGCACGAACGCGGCGGCGAACGCACCCAGTGAGGCGAGTGTCTGGGCGGTGGGGCTGCTGCTGGGGAAGAAGACCTTGCCCAAGGTGACGGCCAGATAGCCGTACAGTCCGAAGTCGAACCACTCCATGGCGTTGCCGAGCGCGGCGGCCTTCACCGCCTGCCGCACCGCCTTCTCGTCCGTGACGGTGACGTCGCAGCGACGCAGCCTGGGGCGGCGGCTGCGCTCGACCAGTCGGAACAGGCCACGATGGCGCCTGAGCGCGGAAGGGTCGAACGCAGTCTCGGTATCCGGGGCCGTTGTGTCCGTAGCCACCTTCGGGTCCTCCTCGGATGGGAAAGTGTCCGGTCGCAAGCGGCCGGACGGTCTCGGGATGCCGCCCGGCTGACTTCCAGGGTTACGGACATCCGGCCCTCGCGCTGTGACGAAGAACCTCCGACCGTTCGGCGGCAAGCCACCCCCTACCCCCTCTTCACCGCTCTGAACTGGTGATTTTCCGGCTGGTGGCAGCGTCGGGGAGAAAATGGCGGAAACCGCTCTTGCCGGAGGCGGAGCGCAGAAGGGGAGCGGGGGCCGTTCGCCCCGTGTTCTCGGGGCGTTCCGGGTCTCCAGGCCGACCGTGCGGCACCTTCCCCGTGAGCCGGTGTGACGTCCGCCACTCCCGGTGGGTGGCCGGCCAGGGGCTCGGGTGCCACGGCCGGGAAGCTGCGGCCCGGAGCCCCGGAACGGAGCCCCGGAACGGGGGCCCGGGACGGGGGCCCGGGACGGAGGCGGGCAGGGATGCCCAGGGGGTCGCCGGCGGCCCGCCGGTCCCCGGGTCTGACGCTGCGGCCCGCCCCTCGGCCGGGAAGGGCGGCCCCCGGGGCGGGCGCCGCCCGTCAGCGCGGGTGGTCAGGCCGGGCGCCGGCTCCGGTCGCGGACCCTGCGCAGGGGACGGACCGGTCTCACCGCACCCGGGTGAGTGCCACGACGTAGCCGCCCCTGCCTCGGACCGGCACGTCGATCACGGACCTGCGGTCCACCTCCCGCTCGTCGCGCACCAGCCCGTCCGCGCCGTCCTCGGTGATCTCCGCCCGCCACCGGCCCTTGCCGAGGAAGCCCAGGGACAGCCGTCGGATGCCTGCGGCGCCGGTCCCGAGGCTGCCCACGAACCACCGGTCGCCGTTGCGCCGGGCGAACGTGGCCTCCTTGCCGGGGTCGCCGGTGAGCAGCTCGGTCTCGTCCCAGGTCGTGGGCACCTGCTTCAGGAAACGCAGCACCTCCGGTCGCTCGTCGTAGGCGGCCGGGGAACCCGCGAAGTCCTGGAAGCCGGACTCGAAGACGACCGAGGTGGCGAGCTCCGCCGCCTCGGTGCCCGGACGGGTCCCGAACTGGAACCCCATCGGCGTGTAGTCCATCGACCCCACCACGTTCCGCGTGAAGGGCAGGATCGCCGTCGACTCGGCGCTCACGTCGCCCTGTTCGGCCCCGTACACCGCCTCCATCGACATCACCTGCGGCCAGGTGCGCTGGATGCCGTGGGGGATCGTGCTGCCGTGGAAGTTGACGAGCAGGTGGTGGGCGGCGGTCTCGCGCAGGATGTCGTCGTACCACTTAAAACGCGCCTGGGAGTCCGACTCCATGAAGTCGATCTTCAGGCCGGCGACGCCCCACTCGTTCATCCGGTTCAGCTGAGTCTGCCGCTCCGCCTCGGTGTCGACGTCCTCGTAGTGCATCCAGAGCAGGATCCGCACACCGCGCTCCCTGGCGTAGGAGACGAGCTCCGGCATCCAGTCGGTGTCCTTCCACCCGTCGTCGACCAGGGCGTACTTCCAGCCGTTCGCCGCCGCCATGTCGACGTAGCGTTTCTGGGCCGCCAGGCTGCGCTGCGTCTCGTGGCCGCCGTCCAGCCAGGACCAGGCCACCACGCCCGGTTCGATCCACGAGGTGTCCGCCACCCGGGACGAGGGCGCCAGGTCGTCGGTGAGGGTGGATTCTGCGACGGTCGCGAGGTCGCCCGTGGTGACGGTCCGCCAGGGGGTGGCGAGCGCCCCCTCGTCCCTCACCCGGTCGTCCGCCAGCCGCAGTTCGTACCCGTCCCGGTCGTGCTCCAGGTGGGAGGCGTCGTAACGGCCGTCGACACCGGACTCGCTGATCATCACGTAGTCCCCGCCGTCGGCTCGGAAGAGGGCCGGGTAGGCGTAGGTGCCGGCTGCCGCGCCGCTCGCGGTGGTCTGCGCGTACGGCCGCTCGTACTGCGGCGTGTACGGGCTCAGCCAGGCCGCCGCACCCGAGGCGGGCCGGTACCCAGAGGTCTCGCCGGTGACCGTGGTGCCGTCGCCGTCGTCGTCGGGGAGCTCGAAGCGGTAGGCGATCCCGTCGTCGGCGGCGCGCACCGTGAGCACCGCCCGGGAGCCGCTCGCGGACCGCAACGCGAAACGTGCCTCCGCCATCCGGACGTGCCGTTCACGGGACTTGCCGACCTTCGTGCGGTATTTCTCGGTCACCGTCCGGTCGCTGCGCCCGGTGACGCGCACGCCGGAGCTGAAGTCGGCCTCGGTCGTGGTGATGCCGAGGGGGCCGGGGTCGAGGACGGTGCGGCCGTGGTGCCCGACGGACAGGTGCAGGCTCCCGGCATCGTCGAGGGTGACCGTCGCCGTGGGGCCGCCGCCCAGTGCGACCTTCCCACCGCTGCCGTGTGGTGCTGCCGTCGCTGCGGTGGGGGAGAGGAGGGCCGCGACGACTGCGGTCGCGGCGAGCGTCACCAGAGAGCGCATGGTGCTCCTTTCGGCGCGGGGCGCCGTGCAACGTGAGACAACGTTGTCGGACAGGCAACCGAAACCCCGCCCAACGCACAAGACCGCGAACCGGATTCGACCCCCGGCCCGGCAGGCCGGCACGAGGGACCGGCGAAGGCGTCGGCGGCCCTGCGAGGGCGGCCCCGGCTGTCCGAGGGGCACCTTCTGCTGCGAGTTCGCCGGTCCCGGTCTCGGCGGGAAGCCGGCGTGGGGGAGAAGTCGGCGTGGTGGCGGCCTGTTCAGGGCCGGCCTGTCCCGGGCCGGCGTGCTGAGCCGCGCAGAGCTGTGGCCTGCTGGGCGCCGGCGCCGGAGAACCACCTGGCGCTCAGGCCGGCGGGAGCGGGCCACCTGGCGCTCAGGCCGGCGGGAGCGGGCCACCTGGCGCTCAGGCCGGCCCGGAAGTCCGCCCGGACGGGTGGTCGATCCGCTGTCGCCACCGCGGAGTCGGCGCCGGACGGGACCCGCAAACGTTCCTGACGGGCTTCCTCACCTGCCCGGACAATCCCAGGGTGGCCATCCTCCAGGTCTCGCTGCTGCCGCCGTTCTTCGACCCGGAGCGCTGCCATGTCGCCTTGCAGGAACTGCTGTTGGGGCTGACCAGGATCGCGGTGGGGGCGGCGGCAACGCGTTCTTCGTCGTGCCGGCCGGGTCCGTCACCGGTTTCTTCGCCCGGCACCCGCTCCCGCAGCGCCTGCACCGCTGTCCAAGGGGGCACCGCGCTGGTGCGTCCTGCCGTCAGGACGGCCACCGAACGGAGAGGGGCGGTGGCTGCCCTGCGCCGGCGGCCGCGACCGGTGGCCGGTGGCCGGTGACTGACGGCCTCGCGCCGAGAGCGGCCACCGCCGGGTGAGTCGACCGGTCGTCAGCCGACGTCACTTGCGGGACGGGCCGGCACCCTCACACCCCGTCTCGCGCCTCGCTCAGTACGGTCCGTCCGCCGTCGGCATCGTCGAGACCGCCGATGCCGCGGCCTCCGCCGCCAGCCGGACGGCCAGGGCCCGGGCCAGCAGGACCGGCACTGCGGGGCCGGCGGAGCGGGCTGCCGCGGCGCGCATGGACTCGGTGTAGCCGATGCAGTCCAGCACCAGCCAGCGGCTGCCGCCGGCGGCGAGGCGGCGGGCGGCCTCGGTGACCGTCTCGTGGGCCTCGGGTGCGTAGGGATCGGCGGGCTCCACGCTCACCGGTCCGGGGAGCAGGCGTGCCCAGCGGCGGCCGGTGTCCTCGCGTTGGGCGGGCAGGGGGCAGATCACGCCGACCGGGTCCGCACCGGCCACCGCGCGCACCCCGTGCTGCACCAGTGGTTCGGCGTAGAGCAGGGGCCGGGACGACGGGACGGGCGGGAAGTTGCCGGTGCACAGCAGCAGGGTGGCGCCCGCCCCGTCCTGCTCGCAGCGGGCGACGGCGTCCCGCATACGGGGGGCCAGGGCCTCGTGGCCGAGCTGTACCGAACGGCCGTCCCGCAGCCGGGAGATCAGCGGCGCCTCACCGGCGACCGGGCCGACCGCGGCGCGCGCGTCTGCCTCGCCGGGGCCCTCGAAGTCGTCGAGGTCGAGGGCGCCGTGCTCCACCGGGCGCAGGCCGCCCAGGTGCGGCCGGACGTCGTCGACAAGGTCGGTACGGGGTGCCTGGCCGATGGTGACCAGGCCCAGGGCGGCACCCCGTGAGCCGGGTGCCGCGGCGGCCGGCGGTGCGATGCGCCCGGGGCCGGCCGGGTGCGTGCCGGGTGCGGTCGGGTCGGTGCTGGTCATCTCTTCCCTCCTGGTGGTCCCGGACGTGCCGGGGTCTGCCTAGGTGGTGCGTGCGCCCGGGCCGCGGGGAGCGCGAGGCGGGCGGAGGCGGTCAGAAGGTCCTGAAGATCTGGCTGACGTCGCTGAGCGAACTGCCCGCCACCAGGCCGGCGCCGACCAGTGCCAGGTCGTTGTCCGCCGCCTCGGCCGCGGCCCGCTCGGCGGCCGCGTCCGCCGCCTTCCTGCGCCGGTACCGCTTCCACACCACGCGGACGAGGAGCGCCGCCAGCACCAGCCAGCCGGCCTGCGGGGTGGCGACGAGCAGGCCGGTGGCGAGCAGGACGCCCATCTGCCGCGAGGAGCCGCCGATCAGCTGGATCAGCGCGCCCGGAATCGCCCAGAGCCCCATCATCGCCAGGGCGTGGCCGTCGGTGAGGCCCGCCTTGATGGTGTCGACGTACACCTGGGCGACGGGGGGCACCCGGCCCTCGGAGAAGAACGGCTTCCAGGCGACGGCCACCACGAGGACCGCCACCGCGAAGCCCACGAGCTGTGAGAGGTACTGCTGCCGGCGGCCGGCCATCTCGTAGGGGTGCCAGGGCACGCCGCCCTTGCGCAGCAGCCAGCCCGCCTTGAAGTCGAAGCCGACGTCCGCGAAGGCCGGGCCGGTGGAGGCGGCGTAGCCGACGAGCAGGGCCAGCGGTACCATCGGGATGCCCAGCACCAGCCCCAGGATCAGGAAGATCAGGGTGACGGCGAAGGCGGGGAACCACCCGGAGTGCATGGCCGCCAACCCGACGATCAGCTGGTGGACCAGTGCGGCGAACCCGGCGAGGAGCACCCAGCCGACCAGTCCGGCCCCGCCCATACCCGACAGGACACCGCCCATGAGGGCGATGACCAGCGCGCCGGCGAGGAAGAGCACCAGCCCTTCCAGCAGGCCGCGGCGGAGCCGGGCCGCGTCCACGGTGCGCACCTCGGGCGCGAAACGCTCCGGCCGCGCGTTCTCCGCGGCGTCACCGGGGGGCGTCCCCTCGGTGGCCGGGCCTTCGGCGACCTCGGCGCCGGTGCTGCCGCGGCTCCGGCGGCTGCGCAGCATCAGCAGGGCCTGCACGAGGGCGACCAGGCCGGCGCCGATCATCACGCCGTGCGGGACGTAGTGCGCCGCGAGGTCGACGTGGAGGAGGTCCGGCGCGTACTGGGCGACCAGCAGGCCGACACCGAACATCAGCAGGGCCCAGATGTTGCCGAGGAAGGCGACACCCGCGGCGCTGGTGGGCAGCTTGAACAGGGCGCCGACGAAGCCGACGAGCGCGCTGACGCCGAGCAGTCCCGCCTTCCGGCCGCCCTCGTCACCGGCCCGGATGGTCTCGGCGGCGGCGATTCCGGCGGGCCAGGCCGCGGTCGCGGGCAGCAGCCGGGAGTCGAAGACGCGGTAGAGGACCCAGCTGTCCACGGCCAGGCCGATCACCGCGCCGCCCAGCATCGGCCAGACCAGGTCGCTGCGGCCCAGCAGGAAGGGCACCGCGATGGGCGTGACCAGGGAGTTGGCCGCGGCGAACGTCGACCCGGAGACGGCGGACTGGACCAGGTTCTGGCGGTTGGGGTCCCGCATGCGGCTCAGCGCGGCGAAGGAGACGCGGCCCACCAGCATGGCGATGAGGGCGCCGATGACCGAGGTGTTGGGCGCGATGCCGAGCGTGGTGATCAGCACCAGGCCGATGACCGCGCCGAGCACGGAGAGCAGCACGGTCACCACGAGCGTGACCGGTTCGAAGGCTCTGGGGTGCCGAGGCGCGCCGGCGTCCGGTGCGGCCTGCGCGGCGGGTGTCTGGCTCATGTCGGGCTCCGTCGACGGGAGGGGCCGGCCCGGGCGCTGCGCTGGGTCCAGGCGGGGCGGGTGCGGTGAGGGGCGTGCGGTGGCCCGGGCCCCGGGGTGGTTCCGGAGCGCCTTCAGTGGACCACTTCGGGGCGGTGGCCGGGGTTCCGGGCCGGTGATGCGCCGGGCCGGGCCGCCGCCGGTCGGGGGCGAGTGGTCCCCGTGGCCCGGGTGGGGGCGTCCGGGGCCCGGTGCTCGCGGTCACGGTCGTGGCCGGGTCCCCGCCGCTCGGACGGGGCGCGCCTGCTGTGGAGACCGTGCGCCGGCGTCGGGCCGGGCCGGGCGTGCCGTCGGGCGGTGTGTGCCGCCGGGGGGAACGGGCCGGTTCGGGTGGGCCGGCCGGAGAGGGGGCCGCTGGGGGTGGGCAGTGGCCGGGCAGGTGCGGCGGAGGGGTGTCGGACGGTCGGCAGGGCGGACGGGCTGTCAGCCCGCGATGTCCTCGGTGGCCTGGAGGCGCGTCATCGGGCCGTAGAGGTCGACGAGGCGGGCGAACTCCGCCGCGTCGTGGAAGCGGGTGGCACCGCGTCCGAACTCCTTGGCGGCCTCCAGGGCGAACCGCCCGGCCGCCGCGATGTCGCTCTCGTGGCTGGCGCCGGTGGCGCAGCCGGCGACGGCGCTTGCGGCGGTGACCGCGAGGCCGACCACCGGGGCGTCGGTGGCCACGCAGGGCTGCATGATCGAGTTGATGTGGTGGACGCCGTTTCCGTACGGCGTGATGTCCTGGGTGGTGATCGGCAGGACGTGCGCGGCCTCACCGGTGACGGTCTCCAGGATGCCCAGCAGGTCGTCGCTGACCCGCAGGATCCAGCCCTGCTTCACCGTCGGGGAGAGGGCGATGCCGCGGTGGTTGAGCAGCCGGTTGCCCTTGGTGGTGTCGATGGAGACCACCGCGTCCATGGCCGGGTCGATCTCGGCGCGGTTGCAGTCGAGGACCGAGACGGGGGAGTCCATGAAGGGCACCGGGTCGTGCGGCCGGGTGGGGGCGTCGGGGCAGACGTGGGTGGAGAGCACCACGTCGCCCTCCAGCACGTCCCCGCGGCCGTACATGTCGAGCAGCTTGGCGGCTGCGGCGAGGGCCGCCACGGCGCCGTCCGCGTCCGAGACCAGGCCGACGCGCTCGGGTCGGGCACCGACGCCACCGAGCCGGCCGAGGATGCCGAGGGTCGGCGCGGAGCCGCCGGAGAGACGGCCGCGGCTGCCCGGGACGGTGACCTTCACGAAGTCGGTGCCGCCCGCGGCGCCCTCGACACGTGTCACGGAGACCTCCACCCGGGAGAGGTCCGGCAGTCCGTCCGTGCCGGCCGCCTGGGCGCGGGAGTTCTCCAGGACGGAACGGAGGTGGCCGGCGAGCAGAGCGCCGTCGGCCTGCGGGCGGTCGAGAAGTTCGACGACTTCCAGGACGTGCTTGAGCACGGGGACTCCTCGCGTGCGCGGTGGTGCGGTGGGACGGGGAACGGCGATGCGGCCCCCACCGGACGCCCGGGACGAAAGTCCGGTCTGTCCGGCGTGTCCGAGCAGAGTGCCCCCCGTATCTCTCAGGGCGCAACCTTTTCTCTCTATATGCAACGCCACCGCTGATAGCGATACAGTGGGCCGGTGACCACTGACCGTGCGCCCCTCCAGACCGCCGACCGCGCCCTCCAGGTCCTCCTCGCCTTCTCCCAGGACCGGGACGAGTGGGGAGTCACGGACCTCGCGGCCGAGTTCGGCTGGGACAAGTCCGTGGCCCAGCGTCTGCTGGCCTCCCTCGCCCACCGGGGCTTCCTGGTGTCCGACGAGGTGACCCGGCGCTACCGGCTGGGTCCCGCCGTCTGGCACATGGCCACCGCGTGGGAGCGCCACTCAGGCATGGCCGGCCTGGTCCGCCCCGCCCTGCGGGAACTGGCCGCCGGCAGCGGAGTCACCGCCCTGTTCGCGGTGCCCGACGGCGCCCACCTGCGCTGCGTGGACTCCGCCGACGGCTCCTTCGGGCCGCTGCGCGCCTACCGGCTCGCCGACGAGCTGTACCCGGGCCACGCAGGCGCGACCTCCCGTGCCTACTTCGGCATGCTCACCCCGGGGGCCCGGGCCGGACTGCTCTACGACCGCCCGATGGCCCGCTTCAGCGAGCTGACGGTGACCGACCCGGCGGTCCTGGAGGAGCTGATGGTCCGCGTCCCGGTGGACGGCTACGCGTACTCCGAGGGCGAGTACGACCCGGCCACCGCCGGACTTGCCGTGCCGGTGACGGTGCACGCGCAGCCCGTCGGCACGGTCAGCCTGGTCGGTCCGCACGAACTGCTGCGCGGCCCGAGCGAGGAACTGCTGCGCCGGCTCCGTGCCGCCGCCGAGACCCTGGGCGAGCTGCTGGCTCCCCGCCGGGGGCGCTCCCCGGGCGGCCCGCGCGAGACCGGAGCCGCCCGGCGCGGCTGACCTCGTCGTGCCGCCGTCCCCCACCAACCGCCGGTCCGCCGACCGGCCGACACAGAAAGCCCGAGACCGCATGAAGCTGCTGCTGCTCTCCAACTCCACCGCCCCCGGCCACGCCTACCTGGAGCACGCGCGCGAGGCGATCGCCCGGCACCTGCACGGTGTCGAGGAACTGCTGTTCGTGCCCTATGCGTTGGCCGACCACGACGGGTACACCGCGAAGGTCGCCGCCTTCATGGCGGACCTCGGCATCGGCGTGCGCGGGGTGCACACCGGGGACCCGTGCGAGCTGGCCGCCGGCGCCCAGGCGGTGTTCGTCGGCGGCGGCAACAGCTTCCGGCTGCTGCGCGCCCTGCACACCACGGGCCTGCTCGGGACGCTGCGGGAGCGGGTGAGGGCCGGCGTGCCGTACATGGGGTCGAGCGCCGGCACCAACATGGCCTGCCCCACCCTGCGCACCACCAACGACATGCCGATCGTGCAGCCGCCCTCCTTCGAGGCGCTGGACCTGGTCCCGTTCCAGATCAACCCGCACTACCTGGACCCCGCGCCGGAGAGCTCGCACATGGGCGAGACCCGCGAGGAGCGGCTGGAGCAGTTCCTGGAGGAGAACGCGGTGCCGGTGCTCGGGCTGCGCGAGGGCACCTGGCTGGTGCGTGAGGACGAGCGGCTGGAACTGTCCGGCGTCGCTGCCGGTGCCCGCCTGTTGCGCCGGGGTGCCGCGCCGGTCGAACACGGGCCGGGCACCGACCTGAGCGAACTCCTCGCCACGCAGGCGCGGTTCGACGTGGGGCCGGACGCCGCCTGAGGCCACCGCCACCGGGCAGGACGGTACCGCCGGCTGCGGCCCGCGCGCAGAGGCGCCGGCGGTGCCCTGCGCGTTCGGGACGGGGAGCTCCCGCTCGGCCCCGCCGCGCCACCGCCGGGGTGCGTACGCGTACCAGGCCCGGTGCGCGCGCGGTGGGGCCGAGGGCTGTGCCGCCCGCCCGGGAGTCCCGGCAGGTCGCGCCGGGAGCTGCTCGGGGCCGCGACCGGACCGGCGCGCCCGGCCCCGAAGTGCTCCGCACGTGATGCGGCCGGGACCTTTCCTGCGCCTGATCACTCGGCATGCCTGCCCGGCCGCATGCCTGCTCGGCCGTTACGCCTGTTCGCGCGTCAGGCCTGCTCGTTCGTTGTGCCTGTTCGTGCGTCAGGCCTGCTCGTCCGTCACCATGACGTGGTCGGAGATCCCCACCACCAGCACCCTCGTCCCGCTCTGCAGCGCTCGCCACCGGTGTCGCACGCCCCCGGCGCAGTACAGGGTGTCGCCGCGGTCCAGCCGGTGGAACTCCTCGCCCGCCTGCACCTCCACCGCCCCGTCGGCGACGTGGAGGACCTCGTCGTTGCGGTGCCGGAAGCTGCGCTCCCAGTCGTGCTGCCCGGTGAACTCCAGGGCATGCAACTGGTGGTGACCGCGCACCAGGGGGCGCATCCGTCCCTCTTCCGACGGGTTCCCCTGCCCCGTGCCGCCGGCGGCCTCCCGGACCGAGGCGGAGTCCGCCCGCACCACGTCGACGCGGCGGGCGTTCTCCGTGGTGGCCAGCAGCTGGACCGCGCTGGTCTCCAGAGCGTCGGCGATGCGCTGGAGGGACCCCATGCTGGGCCGGGCGCGCTCGTTCTCGACCTGGCTGAGGAAGGGGGCCGAGAGGCCGGAGCGGGCGGCCACCTCGGCAAGGGTCAGCTCCAGAGCGCGGCGCCGCCGGCGGATGCTCGGCCCCACCACGGGACTCTCGGCCGGGCCCGACCCGTTCACCGTGCACCGCCCGGCGTCCTGCCGGAAGCCATCTCCACCACGTCCACCTGCGCCTTTGCCGAGTGTGCCGACCGTCCTGGGCACGACCCTACCGCGGAGGTTAACCTGTTTGATGTAATCAAAAAAAGTTTGACACTGCGGCGGCGCAGGGTGCTGCGACCGACCGCCAGGCCCGAGGAGTCCCCCCATGCCCGCCGTCGACCAGAACCTGCGCCGCCGCCGCGGCACCGGCCTCATCGCACTGGACGAGGACCGCAGCTACGGCGGCTACACCCTCTACGCCCCCCTCACCGGCTCCGGGCAGGTCTACCTCGTCGACATCCGCGGTGAGGTCGTCCGCCGGTGGGACCTGCCGCACCGCCCCGGCCGGCACGCGCGGATCCTGCCGAACGGCAACCTCGCCTACAACGGGGTCCTGCCGGACGAGCCGGCGCTGTTCCCCATGTGGCACAAGTACCGCGGCGGTGTGATGCGGGAGTACACCCCCGACGGCGCCGTTGTCCGTGAGCACCTCGACCGCTTCCAGCACCACGACGCCAACCACCTGGGCGACGGCCGCATCCTCTACGCCGCCCTGGAACCGCTGACCGGCGCGGAGGCCGCCGCCGTACGCGGGGGCGTCGCCGGTTCCGAGCCGGACGGCGTGGTGTGGGCCGACACGATCAAGGAGGTGGACGCCGCGGGCGCCACCACCTGGGAGTGGCGGGTCGCCGACCACCTGGACCGCGCGCTCTTCCCCCTGCACCCGGACTACTCGCGCGAGCACTACCCGCTGATCAACAGCGTCGCCGAACTCCGCGACGGCAACATCCTGGCCAGCCTGCGCAGCGCCTCGGCCGTCATCGTCATCAGCCGGGAGAGCGGCGAGGTCCTCTGGCGCACCCGGCCCGGCGTGGTCTCCCAGCAGCACCACCCGACCGAGTTGCCGAACGGCAACTTCCTGGTCTTTGACAACGGCGTCTTCCGCCCCGGCTGGGACGTCCCCTTCTCCCGTGTCATCGAGATCGACCGGGGCAGCGGCGACGTCGTCTGGGAGTACCACGACCCCGCCCGCGAGGCGTTCTTCGCGCCCTTCATGGGCAGCGCGCAGCGCCTGCCGAACGGCAACACCATGGTCACCGACTCGCCGGCCGGCCGGCTCTTCGAGGTGACCGCGGACGGCTACCTCTGCTGGGAGTACGTCGTCCCCCACTTCGGCGGGTACCAGGAGGCCGAGGTCCGCAAGCTCTTCCCCGCCGAGCCCAACGCGGTCTTCCGTGCCTACCGCTACGCGGCCGGTGAACTGCCCTGGCTCGACACCGGGAAGGGGTGACCCCGTGGCCTCCCCGCCCCCGGCGCCGAGCGCCCCGGCCCCCGCGCCGGTCGACGAACGGCTTCCGCTGTCCCGGTTGGCCCCGCTGGCCTGCCAGCACCTGCTCGCCGGGGTCGCCGCGCCGATCTCCTCGGTCGTCCTGATCGCCTCGACCCTGGGCCTGTCCGGCGGCCGGACCGCCTCCCTGCTCAGCGCCACGCTCGTGCTGTGCGGCGTCGGTGCGCTGCTCCAGTCGCTCGGCGTCGGCTCCCTGCGGGTGGGGGCACGGCTGCCGTTCCTCATGCTGCCGGGCGGTGCCGCCGTGTCGATCTTCCTCCGGATCGCGCAGGAACGCGGGCCCGCGACAGCCGGCGGGGCCGTTCTGGTCGCCGCGGTGTTCCTGCTGCTCGTCCTGCCGTTCTACGGCCGACTGGTGCGGTTCTTCCCGCCGTTGGTGATGGGCACGACGGTGGTGCTGATCGGCGTCAACATGGTGAAGGTGACGGCGCCGCTGCTCGCCTCGGGGCCGGGGATCGGCTTCGGCACGCTCGGCGTCACCGCGCTGTTCTTCCTGGTGCTGCGCGGCGTGTGGCGCCAGATGTCCGTGCTGTTCGGCATGGTGGCGGGCACGGCGCTGGCCGCGGTGACGGGGACCGGCCTCCGGGTGGGGGGAGGCGGAATGCTGGCGCTGCCGGACCTCCTGCCGTACGGGCGGCCGCACTTCGACGTGGTGGCGTCGATCCCCCTGCTGGTGTTCGCCCTGGCCTCACTCGCCGAGGCGACCGGCCAGACCGTACTCAACAGTGAGGCGGTGGGGCGTGCCCCGGACCCCGGACGTGACGTGCCCCGCACCGCACGGGCCGACGCCGTCGTCTCGCTCCTGGCGGCGCCGCTCGGCATGTCGCTGATGGTGACCAGCGCGGAGAACATCGGCATCGTCCAGCTCACGCGCGTGCGGAGCCGGTTCGTGACGGCCGGTGCCGGGGTGCTGCTGGTGCTGTGCGGGCTGCTGGCCCCGCTCACCCGCGTACTCGCGGCGATCCCCGAACCGGTGGTGGGCGCCTCGGGGATGGTCATCTACGCGGTGATCGCCGTGATGGGCTTCGCCATGCTGAGCCGAGTGGACCTCTCCGCCGGCTCGGACGGCACGGTGGTGGCGCTCGCCCTGTGCGCCGGCCTCCTGCCGATCCTCGCACCCAACCTCTACGCGGGGATGCCGTCGTGGGCCCGCACCCTGTTCGGCAGCGGCGTCGCGGCGGGAGCCGTGGCCGCGGTGGTGCTCTCCGCGGTGTTCGCGCGATTCGGCCCGCGGCCCGAGGCGGAGGACCGGGCGGAGCCGGGGGTGGGCATCGCGGCGGTGGACGGCGCCGGGTGAGGCGGCGCCGGTGAGGCGGAGAGGCCGGCGTGCCCGGCTGCGGCGCACCGCACGCCGGCGGCGACCGGCTCCGCACCGGTGCCACGGCCCGGCCGGGAACGGGAACCGGGCCCCGCCCGGTCAGGTACCGGCCGCCCCGGCCCGCTCCTCCGCGTCCGCGTCGAAACCGACCGGCTCCCAGCGCTTGACCAGGAGCGCGACCAGGCCGAGGACGGGCGCACCGAGGATGACCCAGAACACGTCCGTGCCGAGGCCGCTGCTGAGGATGGGGAAGAAGAACAGCGTCAGTGTCGAACCGAGCCGCAGCACGGCCTGGTTGAAGCCGATGCTGACACCGCGCATCGAGGTCGGGAAGCCCAGTGAGGCGTAGCTCATGATGTGCGCGCCGGGGCCGAAGCCCTGGGCGAACATGAAGGCGCCCAGCATCAGGATGCCCGCCGTCACCACGGCCGTCCCGGACGGCTCCCCGATGAGGCCCAGCGCCACGACGGCGACGAACTGGATGGCGAAGCCCAGCGTCATCATCGGCCAGGCACCCCGGGTCGAGGCCCAGCGGATGCCGAGCAGCCCACCGGTCAGGGCGAAGACCAGGTTCAGGGCGAAGGAGGAGGCGATCGTGGTCAGCGGGCCCTGCGTCATCAGCGTCGCGATGATGATCGGCAGTCCGAACGCGACGGCGTTGTACCCGAAGGTCTCGGCCACCCCGACGGCCACCGACTGGATCGTCCGCGCCCGGTAGGGCGGGGTGAAGAGCCGGCCGTAGGCGGCGAGCCCCGGCCGGGGCGGGCGGGGCGCCACCGCGGGCACGTCCTCGGCGACCTGCGCGTCCACGCCGTAGGACTGCCGCAGAATGCCCGCCGCAGCCTCCAGGTCACCCTGGTCGGCGGCCCAGGTCGGCGACTCGTTCATGTAGCGCCGGCGCAGCAGCAGCACGACCAGCGCGGGTACCGCCCCGAAGCCGGCGGTGAACCGCCACAGCCAGCCCAGGTGGGCGTCGGGCAGGGCCAGGTACAGCAGCATGATCACCAGGTAGCAGCCGCTGGTCGCGGAGTACCAGGCGGGCGACCACGCGGCGGTGCGCGAGCCCTTGCTGGCCTTGCCCCGCAGCCGGGAGAACTCGGCGAGGAAGGCGATGGCAACCGGGATGTCCATGCCGACACCGATGCCCATCACGAAGCGCGCGGAGATCAACGTCCACGCGTCCTGCGCCAGCGCGCACACCAGCGCGGTGACGACGAAGAAGAACATGTTGGCCATGAAGACCCGGTAGCGGCCGACACGGTCCACCAGCCAGCCGCCGAGCAGCGCCCCCAGCAGCGAACCGACGCTGATCGAGGCGGTGACCAGCCCGGCCATGGCGGAGCTGAGCCCGAACTGCCGGGTGATGTCCGGCAGGCCGTAGGCCAGGGAACTGAGGTCGTACGCGTCGAGGAAGATGCCGCCCAGCGCGATGATCACGATCATGCGGGCGTGGCGCCCGCGCGCGGTACCCGAATTGACCAGGTCGGAGACGTCGGCCGCGCAGCGGATCAGCACCGGGCCGGACGCCGCCTTCGCCGAGGTGGCGGCGGGCGGGGGAGAGGTGGAACTCACGGGCGCCTTCCGGTGCGGTGCAGAAACGTTCCGGGAAATCGTAAGCACCACTCCGCTTGTGAACGCACTGCTGTCCGCATACCGGTCACCGGTGTGGACGCCGTCGTCAGTCCGCTCGCCGGGGAGGGGCGGTGTCTGCTGCCCTGCCGGCGGGACGGGAGAGGCAGGGGCCGGGCGGCGGCCGGGGGCCCCGGCCGGTTCCGGGGGCCGCGGCGGGCTCCGGCTCCGGAACCGGCGCCCTGCACGGCGCAGCCCCCGGACCGGACGGGAGCCGCCCCCGGGGCCGCCACCGCAGAGCGATGCGCACGGCCCAGCAGGGGGGAGACGGCAGCGGTCCGAAGGCGGGCGGGCGTCGTCGCCGGCCTCAGCCGTCACCGCCGCGCAGTGATCCTCATCTCGGCCACCGTGCCCTCGCCCCGCAGCAGCAGCGCTCCGGGACCTTCGTGACGGACGCAGTCCAGACGCCCGAGCGCGGATTCCCGCCCGTCCGGTGCGCCGGCGGTGACCCCCTCGGTGACGGCCATGACGAGCAGGGTCTCGCCCGTGGCGCACGTCACCTCCGTGCCCGCTGCGCCGGCTACGCCGACCATCCGCACCTGTGCCCTCGCCCGGCCCCGGCGCGTCATGACGTTCATGTCGCGGACCGCCCCTGCCGCCAGCCGGCAGTCCGTCGCCGCGTCACCGGAGAAGGCGAACGGACTCAGCGGCTCGACCGGGTGCGGGGTCCCGTCCACGGTCAGCACCATGCCCTCGCCCTCGACCAGGGTGATCACGCGGTCGATCCCGGGGAAGGCGGAGAAGGGCCCGCCGGCGTCCACGTCCGCGACACTCACCCGCCAGTCGAAACCGTCCACCGGCTCGGCCGAGGCCGCCTGCACGACACCCGACGCGACCTCCCGGGTCGTACCGCCGCCGTTCTTCCACGGCATGCTGCGGTACGCGTCCCAGCGCAGCACCTCACAGCCCATCCGGCACCGCCTCCTTCCTCTCCCGCCGGTCCGGTCCCCCTCCACGGCGAACCGCCTCACCGGCCTGCCACTCCTCGGGCCGCGAGCCCGGAAGCATGATCATCGAACTCCGGCCACCCTACGGCCGTGCGATGTCCGGCCCCGGGGCGGGAGCGGGTGCCCGGCGGGGCCGGCGAACCACCCTGCCCGGCGTCCTGGGGCGCCACCGTCCCCTCCCCGCCACCGCCGTCTCGGCCGGCTGCGGGACGGCGGCCGGGTGGACCTCCGGGCGGCGCAGTTCTCCACCCCCGGTTCCACCCGTGGGTCCAGGTGCCGCGCGGCTCGCCGCAGCAGGCTTGAGGACATGACAGCAACCGAGTGGATCACCGACACCGCGCTCCTCCTCGTCGTCTTCCGGCAACTGCGGGAAGGCCGCCTGGACCTGAGGACCTTCCTCATCCCGCTGGGGATCGTGGCCTTCGTGGCCCACACGTACCTGGACTCTGTTCCCACCGCGGGCAACGACCTGGTGCTGGTCGGAGCGTTCGTGGGGGTGGGCGCCGTGCTCGGCGTCGCCGGCGGTGCGTACACCCGGATCCGGACGCTCGGCGGACACCTCCTGATCAAGGCTGGGGCGGTTTCGGCGACGCTGTGGGTGCTAGGAATGGGCGCCCGCATGGGCTTCCAGCTGTGGGTCGAGCACGGCGGAGGCGCCGACGACGTGGCCCGGTTCAGCCTCGCCCACCACATCACCGGCGACCAGGCGTGGGTGGCGGCGTTCGTCCTGATGGCTCTCACCGAGGTGGTCACGCGGCTGGCCACGATCTTCCTGCGCAGCCGGCTGGTCCCCCGCGAGCAGCCGGCCCCCACGGCGCACCACCTCCTGGCCCGACCGTGAGCTATGGTCTGGCCGTGCCCCCAGCCGAGCCTGCCGCATCTCCAGGGCCGGTGCCGCACCGCCTGGCCGAACCGCAGTCGATGCCGAGAGCGGACCCCCGGTTGCAGTGGGCCCTGGCCGTGGCCGTCATCGTCGCCGGGGTCGTGACGATCCGGCCGATGGGCTTCCGCGGGCAGGGCCTGGCAGTGACCGTCCTCTTCACGCTCAACTGCGCGGCGCTGCTGGCCCGCGGGCTGCCCGAGGCCCGGGTCACCGAGCGGGCCGCCGTCCTGTGGCTGTCGCTCGGGATTGTCGCCTCGGCCGCACTGATCGCCGCCGGCCGCGAAGGATCGACCTACCTCTTCGCCTTCTTCCTCGCCGGTCACTGCGGGTACCGGCTCCGGACCAAGCCGGCCGTCGTCCTCGCACTGGCCTGCAGCCTGCTGTGCGGCGCCGTCCTGTACTTCCGTCTCGGGCCCGGTCACCTCCTGCTGCCCTGGGCACTCGGCCTGGTCACCGGCGCCCCGGTCCTGGGCGGGATCGTCAACCGGAGCCACCGCCAGGCGGTGCGGTCGGCGCTCCGGGAGGCTCAGTCCGCCGAGCGCGCGGCCCGGGCCGAGGCCCAGGCCGCGGTGCTGACCGAGCGCAGCCGGATCGCCCGGGACGTGCACGACGTCCTGGCGCATTCGCTGGCCGGGATCAACATGCAGCTCGAACTGGCCGACGCGCTGCTCGACACCGGTGACCTGGAGAGGGTCCGAGAGGCCAACGGCAAGGCCCACAGCCTCGTCAAGGAGAGCCTGAAACAGGCGCAGTGGACCGTCCACACCCTCCGCGAGGACTCCCTGCCGCTGGTGGGGAGCCTGACTGCGATGCTGGAGTCGTCCGGCCACCGCGACGCCCTCGCCGTCAGCGGGACCGTCCAGCAGGTGCCGGCGCAGGTTGCCCACAACCTCCTGCGGATCGCGCAGGAGGCACTGACCAACGCGGCCCGGCACGCCCCCGGCGGCGACGTCGGCGTGGAGCTGACGTTCGCCGCCGCGTCGACATCGCTGAGGATCCGCAACCGTGCCGCCACCCGCCCGGTGGACGCGGGCACCGGCAGCGGGATGGGACTGATCGGGATGCGCGAACGGGTGGCCCTGCTGGGCGGAACCCTCACCGCGGGCCCGGTCACCGAGGGCCCCGACCAGGGCGGCTGGCAAGTGGAGGCAGTGATCCCGCGATGAGCGAACCGTACGCAGAACCAAAGACGTTGAGGGTCGTCGTCGCCGACGACCAGGCCGCCGTCCGGGAGCCGCTCGCCGCCGTGCTCGGGCTCTCCGAGGACATCGAGGTGGTCGCCGCAGCAGCAGACGGGAACGCCGTCCTGACCGCGGTCGCCGCCGAGCCGGTGGACGTGGTGCTGATGGACCTGAGGATGCCCGTACTCGACGGGATCGAGGCGACCCGCAGGCTCAGCGGGGAACACCCCGAAGTGGCCGTGGTCGTCCTCACCACCTTCGCCGACGACGAGTCGATCCTGGCCGCGCTGAGTGCGGGTGCCCGCGGCTACCTGACGAAGAACGCGGGACGCCAGGACATCGTCCGGGGGATCCGGGCCGCCGCCGCGGGCCAGTCCGTTCTCGACCGCGAGGTCCAGGACCGGCTGCTGGCCACCGTCCGTGCCGAGCCCACGGCTGCCCGGGGCGCGCTGCCCGCGGACCTCACCCCCCGGGAACGGGAAGTGCTGGCTGCGATCGGCCAGGGTCTGCCCAACCGGGCCATCGCCGAGAAGCTCTTCATCAGCGAGGCCACCGTCAAGACCCACATCAACAACCTGTTCGCCAAGGCGGACATCCGCGACCGGGCCGACGCCGTGCGCCGCGCCATCGCGGCCGGCCTCGCCTGACCCGCCACGACGGGCGCAGAGCGAGGGCGGGGCCGGACCGGCCGGTGAGCCGCCGCGAGCCGGTGCCCGGCACCCGGTGCGAGGCTCTCGCCGCTCACCGCCAGGGCACCGGGTGGGGACCGATGCCCTGCGAGGTCGCCCGTGCCCCTTCCGCCGCGAGCGACGGGGAGGGGCCGCTCACCCCTCCGGCACCAGGGACGGTCCTGAGGTTCCGTCGCCCGAGGGGTCCCCACCGGCGCCCCGGGACTCGTCCGCCCGGCGACGCCGGCCGGCGAAGACGGCGAGCAGGACGCCCACGGCGATCACGATCGAGCCGCGCAGCCACACGGCGCCGTCGACCTGGGTCGCCAAGCCCACGCAGGAGAGCGCGCCGAGGGCGGGAACCACCGCCGGGGCGCGGAAGTGGTCACGCCCGGACGGCCGGCGTCGGAGCACCAGGACGGCGGTGTTGACCACGAAGAAGACCACGAGGAGCAGCAGGACCAGCGTGGAGGCGAGGACGGCGACCGAACCCGTCAGCGCCAGCAGCAGTGAGAGCAGGGTGGTGAGCACCACGGCAGCCCACGGGGTGCGGCGTCCGGGCAGTACGCGGACGAGGAAGCGGGGCAGGAGTCCGTCGCGCGCCATGCCGAAGGTCAGGCGCGAGGTCATGATCCCGGTGAGCAGGGCTCCGTTGGCGACCGCCACCAGGGCCACCGCGCTGAACACCCACAGCGGCACCCCGCCGGCCGCGCGCACGACCTCCAGCAGCGGGCCGCTGCTGGAGGTCAGCGTGTGCGTCGGCACGGCCGCCACGGCGACGCTGCCGACCAGCGCGTACACCACCCCCGCGGTCAGCAGGGCGCCGAACAGGGCACGGGGGTAGGAGCGCCGCGGGTCCCGGGTCTCCTCGGCGACGTTGACGGACGTCTCGAACCCGACGAACGAGTAGTAGGCCAGCACGGCCCCGCCCAGCACGGCGGCCACCGGGCTGCTGCCACCCGTGCCGACCCGGCCGAGCCGCCCCACGTCACCGTCCCCCCGCGCCAGCACCCACAGGCCCAGCCCGACGACCAGCAGCAGACCGCCGACCTCCACCAGCGTGGCCCCGGCGTTGGCCCGGGTGGACTCGCTGATGCCCCGCAGGTTCAGCAGCGCCAGGCCACCGAGGAACACCACGGCCACCAGCGCGGTCGGCAGCGTCACGAACTCGGCAAGGTAGTCGCCTGCGAACCCGCGGGTCAGGGCGGCGACCGAGACGACCCCCGCCGCCAGCATGCAGAACCCCGTGAAGAAGCCGACGTACGGGCCGTAGGCGAGCCCGGCGTAGTGCGAGGCCCCACCGGCCCGCGGGTACCGGGTGGCCAGCTCCGCGTAGGAGGCCGCGGTGAGCAGCGCGAGCGCCAGCGCGACCAGCAGGGGCAGCCACACCGCCGGCCCCGACTCCGCGGCCACCTGCCCCACCAGCACGTACACCCCCGCTCCCAGGACGTCGCCGAGGATGAAGAAGTACAGCAGCCGAGTGGTCAGGGTCCGTTTCAGCGGTGAGGAGAGCCCTGCCGGGGAGTCAGGGGTGAGGTCCATGGGGTCAGGGTGCCCACCGACCGACAAAACAGTGGTGCGCCACCTGCGTGAGTGCTGCCGGCCGCTCCGCCGGTGCCGGCCGGAGCCGCCTGGTGCGCGCCGACGCCTGCCGGGCCCGCTCCCGCTCCGGTCCGCACGCGTGCGCTGCGGCTCGCCGGCGCCGGGGGCCCGCCCCGACAGGGCCCGCGGTAACGGCGGGACCGGGAGGCCTGCGCCGGCCGATGCCCACGAACGCCGGCCGGCAGGCTCCTGGCACGGGCCCCGACCGGCGGCACCGGCGGGGGACGCCGGCGCCGGCGTTCCCCGC
>NZ_JBHWGP010000065.1:0-21815 GCF_042733155.1 Streptomyces sp. NPDC059740
CGCCGCGCCCCGGCCGGACCCCCCCCCGCCCCCCGCCCCCGCTTCCGTGTGTGCGCAGACCCGCACGACTTGCCCGGCCCCCGGGGGGGGCGGGTGGCGGGCGACACCCAGCGTCGAGGATGATGACGGACGCCTCCGCCGCCGGAAGGTTACGCTCCCAGCGCGCGGCGCGAGGCTGCGTGAGGTGAGGGAGGCGACACCATGTCCGAGGACGGCGGCAGCGCGACGCCCCGGTGGGACACACCGGCCGTGCAGGAGCGGAGGCTGCGCCGGACGCTCGGCTTCTGGGGGCTGACCGCGGTCGGCTTCTCCAACATCGTCGGGTCGGGTTGGCTCTTCTCCGCGCTGTACGCGGCGCAGACCGCCGGCCCCGCCTCGCTGCTGTCCTGGGTGGCCGCCGGCCTGCTGTGCGCCCTCATCGCCCTCGTCATGATCGAGCTCGGGGCCTCCCGTCCCGAGGGCGGCGGCACGGTCCGCTGGCCCCTGTACGCCAGCGGCCGGCTGGTGGGCACACTCGTCGGCTGGTCCGTGCTGCTCTCGGTGGGCGGCACCGCGGCCGAGATCAGCGCCATCATGCAGTACGCCGACCACTACCTCACCGGCGTCTACAGCGGCGGCTCCCTGACGCCCCTGGGGCTGGGCGTGGCCGTCGCACTCAGCACACTGCTCACGGTCCTCAACTGGTTCACCGTCACCGCCTTCGCCCGGCTCAACAACCTGGTGTCGGTGCTCAAGATCGTCATCCCGGTCGTCACGGTCATCGCCCTGCTCGCCTCCGGCTGGCACGCCGGAAGGCTCACCGGCCACGGCGGCTTCGCGCCCTACGGCTACGGCGCCTGCCTGACCGCGCTGGCGGCCGGAGGCGTGGTCTACTCCGTCAACGGCTTCCAGGCGCCCCTGGACTTCTCGGGCGAGACCCGCAACCCCCGCCGCACCGTGCCGGCCGCCGTGCTGACCGCGATCGGCCTCGCGGTGCTGGTCTACCTCGCGTTGCAGGTCGCCTTCCTCTTCACGGTGCCCGAGCGGCTGCTCGGGCACGGCTGGAGCGGCGTGCAGTTCGACTCGCCCTTCGGGCAACTCGCCCTCATTCTCAACCTCCAGTGGCTCTCCAGCCTGCTCTACGCCGACGCGGTGCTCTCACCCGGCGGTTCGGCCTATGTCGGGGTCGCCGTCGACGCCCGGCACACCTACGCGCTCGCCAAGAACCGCACGCTGCCGCGTCTCTTCATGCGCGTCAGCGAAGCGCGGGGCATCCCGCACCAGGCCCTGCTGCTCAACCTCGCGGTCATCTTCGTCTTCCTGCTGCCGTTCGGGGGCTGGCAGGACATCGTGAGTGTCATGGGGGACATGTACCTGCTCATCTACGCCTCGTCCGCCGTGGCCGTCGCGGTCTTCCGCACTCCGGCCGGCGGCGGCACGGTGGGCCGGGTGCCGGGGCTGCGGTGGATCGCCCCGGTGAGCTTCGTGGTGGCGAGCGAGTTCGTGTACTGGTCGGGCTGGCACGACCTGCGGCTGGCGCTGCCGCTGGTCCTGCTGGGGGTGGCGCTCTTCCTGGCGACGCGGCGACGCACGGTCCGGGAGACGGAGCGGACGCCGACACTGGCCGAGGAGGTGAGGACCGGACTGTGGTGGGTCTGCCACCTCCTCGCGCTGACCCTGCTCTCCTGGGTGGGGTCCTTCGGAGGGCGCGGGTGGCTGCCCGCGCCCTGGGACTCCGTCGCCGTCGCGGTGCTCGCGCTTGCGGTGTTCGGCTGGGCGGTGACCTCCGGGGCGCGGCACCTGGAGCGGGGGTACGGGCAGGAGGCGCTGCCGGCCGCCTGACCCGGCGGCAATGGGAGGGGATCCGGTGGGATGCGGTCGGGGTGGGGCTCACCCCCCGTGTATTGTCGTGTACCTGGCGTGCGGTTACCGTCTGCGGCGCCCGCATCCGTCGCCCGTCCTCGCCCCGCTCGGGGCGATCTCCCCTGGGGGTCGTATGAAGTTGTACCGGTCGACGTTCACCGCCGTGGCGACCGTGGTCCTGACATCGTTGTCAGCTGCCGGTTCCCTCGCCCAGGCCGCGCCGGCGCACGAAGCCGTCGCCGCGACCGTCTGCGACAAGTACTGCGACGCCCGTGATCCGGCGCTCTCCCCGAAGGACCGCTCCGGGCCCTCCGTCAGCCTCTCCGGCCGCTCGATCACCCTCCACCTCGACGACTTTGACGACATGGGCTGGGCCTCGCTCACCGGAGGCGGTCCCGGCGACGAGGTCTGGCTCGACCGGTCCTGGGACGGCGGCCGGACCTGGAGCGACGGCAGCCGCCTCGGCAACACCGTGGTACCCGGTGGGCAGAGCGGCTGGCGCACCCTCATGTACAACGCCGACGACTGGAACAACCGCGGTGTGGGCGCCCTGCGTGCCTGCGGCCTCACCAGCGGCTCCGCCGCGATCGCCTGCACGGCCTGGGCCCGCACCACCTGGAACGCCGGCAGCCGCAGCCTGGCCGCGGCCACCGCGCAGATGCAGTTCTACGACCGGAACACCGGCCTGTTCGACACCACCGGCTGGTGGAACTCGGCCAACGCACTGAACGCGGTGATCGACAACATCGAGGCGACGGGCGTCACCAGCTACGAGTACGCCGTCGCCGACACCTACGACAAGAACCTGAGCGCCCAGGGCGGCCAGTTCCGCAACGACTACCTCGACGACACGGGATGGTGGGGACTGACCTGGATCGCCGCCTACGACCTCACCGGTGAGAGCCGCTACCTGGACACCGCGCGGGCCGACGCCGACCACATGGCCGCCTACTGGGACGGCACCTGCGGCGGCGGCGTGTACTGGAACACCGACAAGAAGGTCAAGAACGCCATCCCCAACTCCCTCTACATCCAGCTCAACGCGGCCCTGCACAACCGCATCGGCGGCGACACCACCTACCTCCAGCGGGCCAAGGACGACTGGGCCTGGTTCCAGGGCACCGGAATGGTCAACTCCGACGGCACGGTGGGCGACGGCATCTCGCTCTCCTCCTGCCGCAACGAGGGCGCCACGGTGTGGTCCTACAACCAGGGGGCGCTGATCGGCGGCCTGACCGAGCTCTACCGCGCCACCGGTGACTCGGGACTGCTCACCTCCGCGCGGCGGATCGCCGACGCGAACACCACCAGCCCGCTGCTCAACACCTCGGCAGGCATCCTCCGGGACCCGTGCGAGAGCGGCGACTGCGGCGCCGACGGCACCTCCTTCAAGGGCGCGGACGTCCGCGGCCTGGCGAAGCTCGACGCGGCCCTCGCCGACCACCCCTACACCGCCTACCTCAAGCGCCAGGCCGACAACGCCTACGCCCACGACCGCAACGCGCTCGACCAGTACGGCCTGCACTGGTACGGGCCGCTGGACACCACCGACGCCGCCCGCCAGCAGAGCGCCCTGGACCTCATGAACGCGGCGGGTTGACGGCGGGCCCGGCGGCGCACCGGACGCGCCGCCGGGCCCGGCCTTCGCCGGCGGCCACCCCCGTGACGGACGGGGCCCGGCGGCCACGCGTCGCACACCTGCGTGGTTAACTGCGTCGTGCCCGCCATATCCACCCCCCACCGCTCCCGTCTCCTGCTCGACCTGACGCCGCTGCGCATCTCGCCGCACTACCGCCGGCTGTGGTGCGGCAACACCGCTTCGTGGGTCGGACAGCAGATGACCGCCCTGGCCGTCTCCCTCCAGGTCTTCGACCTCACGAAGTCGACCTTCGCCGTCGGCCTGGTGGGGCTCTGCTCACTTCTCCCGCTGGTGGTCTTCGGGCTCTACGGTGGGGCGATCGCGGACGTCGTGGACCGCCGCACCCTCGGCCTGGTCAGCGCGTGCGGGGCGACCGCGATGTCCGTGGTGCTGGCCCTGGCCGCCCTCGCCGACGTGCGGCAGGTGTGGCTGCTGTACACCGTCGTCGCCCTCCAGGCGGTCTGCTTCGCGGTCAACTCGCCTGCCCGCTCCTCGATGATCCCCAGGCTCATCCCGACCGAACACCTGCCGGCGGCGAACGCCCTGAACTCCCTGACCAGCAACCTCGGTCTGATGGGCGGCCCCACCCTCGGCGGGCTCATCGTGGGGTGGCAGGGCTACCAGGCCGCCTACCTGGTCGACGTGGCCACCTTCGCCGCCGCCCTGTACGCGATGTGGCGCCTGCCCTCGATGCGACCCGAGACGGCCCCGGGCAGCAGGACGGGACGCCCCCGCGTCATGGAGGGGCTGCGGTTCCTGGCGACCCGCCCCAACCTGCGGACGACCTTCCTCTGCGACCTGGCGGCCATGGTGCTGGCGCAGCCCCGCGCGCTCTTCCCGGCCGTCGCCGGCCTCTGGTTCGGCGGGGACACCGAGACGGTCGGGATGCTGGTGGCCGCGCCGGCGGTGGGAGCCGTCCTCGGCGCGCTGTTCTCCGGCAGGTTCGGCGGGGTCCGCCGGCACGGCACGGCGATCCTGCTGGCCGTCGGCGCCTGGGGACTGGCCGTCGCCGCCTTCGGGCTCTCCCGCGAACTGTGGTGGGGCCTGTTCTTCCTGGCGCTCGCCGGTTGCGCCGACACCGTCTCGATGGTCTTCCGCGGCACCATGCTCCAGGCCGCCGCACCCGACGAGATGCGGGGCCGCCTGCAGGGCGTCTTCGTCGTGGTGGTGGCCGGCGGGCCCCGGCTGGGCGACTTCCTCGCCGGCTCCGTCGCCGACCTCGCCACACCCACCGCGGCCGTCGTCGGAGGGGGGCTGGCCTGCGTCCTGGCGGTGGCCGTCCTCGCGCTCAGCCGCCCCGGCTTCCTGCGCTACGACGCGCGCAACCCGCAGCCCTGAGCCCCGACGACCCGCCTCCTTCCGCCCGGGACGGTGGGGGAGGGCGGACCGCAACAGGGGACAGGTCGCCTCCCTGTGATGCGGTTTACGCATCAGTCCATGCCGGATGCGTGTTGGACGTGGATCGACCACTGACCGTAAGTTCGTGAGAACCGTCGGCCGACCGGAAGCCGGGGCCCTGCCGCGACCGCACGCCGGCCGCGAGACACCGTCCGAACGCCGTCGCGCCACCGGCCGCAGAGCGCCCGGCTGTTCAGCGGTCCGAGGGGACACCCCGTCGCTCCGCATCCACCTCACACACAGGGACACGAAGGTGACGACGAACACCACACAGCACGCCGCGCTCCGCTCGGGTGAGGCGACCCTTGACCGGATCCGCTGGATCAGGCTCTCCTCGGTCACCCTGCCGCTGGCCACGCCGATCAGCGACGCCAAGGTTCTGACCGGCCGGCAGAAGCCGATGACCGAGGTCGCCTTCCTCTTCGTCGAGTTGGTCACCGAGGAGGGCCACGAGGGCATCGGCTTCAGCTACTCCAAGCGCGCCGGCGGCCCCGGCCAGTACGCCCACGCCGTCGAGATCGCACCGGAACTGCTCGGCGAGGACCCCAGCGACATCGGCAGGATCTGGACCAAACTGGTGTGGGCGGGCGCGTCCGTCGGCCGCAGCGGCCTGTCGACACAGGCCGTCGCCGCCTTCGACGTCGCGCTGTGGGACCTGAAGGCCCGCCGCGCCGGACTCCCGCTGGCCAAACTGCTCGGCGCCCACCGGGACTCCGTACGCTGCTACAACACCTCCGGCGGGTTCCTGCACACCCCCACCGAGCAGGTACTCGACAACGCCACCGCCTCGCTCGCCAGCGGCATCGGCGGCATCAAGATCAAGGTCGGGCAGCCGGACGGCAGGGAGGACCTGCGGCGCCTGAGCGCGGTCCGCGAGCACCTCGGCGACGACGTCCCGCTCATGGTCGACGCCAACCAGCAGTGGGACCGCCCGACGGCGCAGCGCATGGGGCGCGCCATGGAGGAGTTCGGCCTGGTCTGGATCGAGGAGCCGCTGGACGCCTACGACGCCCGCGGGCACGCCGCGCTGGCCGCCTCGCTGGACACCCCGGTGGCCACCGGCGAGATGCTCGCCAGCGTCGCCGAACACGTCGAGCTGATACGCCACGACGCCGCCGACGTCATCCAGCCCGACGCCCCGCGCATCGGCGGCATCACCCAGTTCCTCAAGCTGGCTGCGCTCGCCGAGCACCACCACCTCCAGCTGGCACCGCACTTCGCGATGGAGATCCACCTCCACCTGGCCGCGGCCTACCCGATCGAGCCCTGGGTCGAGCACTTCGACTGGCTCGCCCCGCTCTTCCACGAGAGCCTGCACATCAGCGACGGCCGGATGCACGTACCCGCCCGCCCGGGACTGGGCATCACCCTCACCGAACAGGCCCGCGCCTGGACCCGTGAGACCCAGGAGTTCGGCTCCCGCCCCTGACAGCCCACGCAGACTCCGGCGCGCCCCGCCCCCGCCTCCACGGCACGGCCACAGCAGGTGAGGACGGGTGGCGCACCGTGGTCGGGTTGGGCCGGTGGGGTCATCCGGCGTCGAAGAACGCGGCAGTCGGGGCACTCACACCTCCGGCGGGGCGGTCGGTCCGCCTCCGCCGGAGCGCCCCGGTCCCGCGTCGCCACCGGCGACCTACGGCCCGGGCAGGAACGGAGAGCTCATGCGCACACGAACGGCCGGCTGGACGGCTGCGGCAGCCACCGCCCTCACCCTGGCCGGGGGCCTGGTGTCCCCGGCGCACGCGGCGAGCGTCACACAGCAGGACGCCGCGTTCCTCAAAGCCGCCCACCAGAGCAACCTCGCGGAAATAGCCGCCGGGCTGGACGCCCAGGTGCACGCCCGCTCCTCCTGCGTGAAGAAGGTCGGCGCGCACTTCGTTGCCGACCACCGGAAACTGGACGCCTCGGTGCGCGACCTGGCCCGCCGCCTCGGAGTGACACTGCCGACGGCGCCCAACGCCCAGCAGCGCAGCGCCGCGGCTCAGGCCAAGGCACAGGTGGGCAAGGCCGCCTACGACTCGACCTGGCTGTCGACGGAGGCCGCCGGCCACCAGACCACCCTGAACGCCATCGACCGGGAGCTGAGGGCCGGCAGCAACAGCCAGGTCGTGGCACTGGCGCGTACCGCCCGGCCCGTGGTCGCCGGCCACCTGAGGCTGGTCAGCGGCGGCACCTGCCGGACACCCGCCACCTCCGGCTGACCCCTGCCCTCGGCCGCCGCCCGGTGGAGCACCACGTGCCCGGCCGGGCACCGTCGCCGTCCGGCGGAACGGGTCACGCGCCGGTGGCCCCCCGGAGAGTCCCCGGAGGGCCACCGGCGACCGCGTCCGGACCAGGAGGACGAGCACTGACCGGTCCGTCCTGCGCGTCCTGAGCGTGCGGGGCAGAGGGCCGCGGGGGTGCTCGATGCCGGCTCCCTGACGGCTGCTTCGCGGAGCGAGCTGCCCCCGCAGCGGCGGGCGGGGACCACGCGGCGTCCGCCGGCGTCCCCGACCGGGCACCCGTGCGCCGCCGGCTCCGTCGTCATCCGCTTGCCCCGGGCACAGGTCAGCGCTGCACTTGGCGCGGCACCACCAGCCGTGGTGCCGCGACTTCGGGGAGGCAGCGGTGGCAATGGAGATACGTTCCACGACCGATGAGGACCTCGACGTCTTCGTCGACACGGTCCACGCCGCTTTCGGGCGCTTCCCGGAAACCCCGGTCGAGGGCGGCGGGCTGTGGTGGTCGGCGCTCGAGACGGACCGCTGTCTGCTCGCCCTGACGACGGACGGGCGGCCCGTCGGCACCGCCGCCGCCTACTCCTTCGAGCTCACCCTGCCCGGTGAGGCCCTCGTCCCGGCCCCCGGGGTGACCGCCGCCGGGGTCCTGCCCTCGCACCGGCGCCAGGGCGTGCTCAGCGCGATGATGCGCCATCAGCTGGCCGGTTTGCGGGACCGAGGGGAGTTCCTCTCCGTGCTGTCGGACCGTGTTCCGCCACGTACCGCCCGAGCACCCGCTGTGCTGGCAGTTCGCGGACCTCCGAGCCGGCGAGGTGTGGCGGGAGAGGCGCGCCGCACGAGAGCGGCCGGGGCGGGGCACGGAGGATTTCCCTGGTTGCGAGAGGGACGCAGCGGCGCGGACGCCGAGGACCGGCAGGCCGGGCTCGGCGGGCCGGGGCGGCTGCCGGCCACTGCGTTCTCCCCGTCGGGGGGCTCGGCCTCGCGGCGTGGAAGCCGAGCCCCCGGCCGCGTCTCAGCCCCGCCCGACGAACGGCATGGCGGTCGCCATCACCGTCGCGAACTGCACGTTCGCGCCCAGCGGCAACTCGGCCATGGCCAGTACGGTGCGGGCCACGTCCTCGGCGTCCATGACGGGCTCCGCCAGGATCCGCCCGTCCGCCTGCCGCACGCCGCTCGCCATCCGCTCCGTCATCTCCGTCGCCGCGTTGCCGACGTCGAGTTGCCCGCAGGCCACGGAGTAGGGCCGGCCCTCCAGCGACAGCGACTTGGTCAGCCCGGTCATCGCGTGCTTCGTCGCGGTGTAGGCCACGGAGTGCGGCCGCGGCACGTGCGCGGAGACCGAGCCGTTGTTGATGATGCGTCCGCCCTGCGGCCTCTGCTCCTTCATCATCCGGAAGGCGGCCTGGGCGCAGAGGAAGGCGCCCGTCAGGTTCACGTCCACCACCGCCCGCCACTGCTCCGGGTCGACGTCCTCCACCGGCACCGCCGGGCCGAACGTGCCCGCGTTGTTGAAGAGCAGGCCCAGCGGTCCGAAGCGTTCCGCTGCGGCGTCGAAGAGCGCGCGGACCTGCTCGGTGCTGGTGACGTCGGTGGGGACGCAGAGGATGTGGGCCCCTTCGCCGGCCGCCCGGGCGGTCTCGGCCAACTGCTCCGCACGGCGCCCGGCCAGCGTGACCGACCAGCCCGCGGCGGCCAGGGCGAGTGCGGTCACCCGCCCGATGCCCGAACCCGCCCCCGTGACGACCGCGGTACGGGCGGCCCGGCGTTCACCGGCCGACTCGGCGGTCCTGGTCTCCTGCATGTTCTCCTCCGTCATGATCGCAGGGTAGGCAGCAGGCCGGGGAGGTTCCGGGGCGGGGGCGTCGTCCGTGTCCTCTGCGTCCTCCTGCGCATGGCCCGTCGCTCCCGCTGCCCTTCTCGCCGCTCGCCGCTCGCTGCCGTCGTCGGGCGGGACCGGACAGTGGGCCACCTGGCGGGCGGCGGACGGCCGGAAGGGGACCGGGTCGGCGTGAAGCAGGTCAGGAGGCGGGCCGGTACTCCTGCTCGGGGCGGCCCGTCGCCCCGTAGCGCAACCGCATCCGCAGCAGTCCCTCGGAGGTGAGCCCCGCCAGGTAGCGCTGGGCCGTGGCTCGGGAGACACCTGTCCGCGCCCCCACCTCCCCGGCCGACAGCGCGGTGCCGGCCTCCCGGACCGCCGCGAGGACCAGCTCCCGGGTGGCGGCCTGGGCCACGGTCCCGCGCTCCTGCCGGGCGGCCGGGGCCCACAGCGCGGCCAGGGCGCTGTCGACCGTGTCCTGCCCCGCCTCCGCCCCGTCCAGCAACTGCCGGTAGCGGGCGTACCCCTGGAGTCGCTCGGTCAGACGCCGGGTGGGGAAGGGCTTGACGAGGTAGCCCAGCGCCCCCGCGGCGAGCGCAGCACGCACCGTCGCCCCCTCGGCAGCCGCGCTCAGCACGAGGCAGTCGCAGCCCCAGCCGCGCACCAGGTCCAGCCCCGAACCGTCGGGCAGGTAGACGTCGACCAGCGCCAGGTCCACCCGGGTGCCGGCGGCCACCCTCAGTGCCTCCGCCACGGAGCGGGCCGTGCCGACCGGGGTGAAGCCGGGGGTGTCGGCCACGTACGAGGCGTGCAGGCCCGCGACGTGGAAGTCGTCGTCGACGACCAGGACGGTGTACTCCTCGGCCCCGCTCACTGCGCCCCCTGAAGGACCTGCGGCAACCGCGCCACGAAGACCGCGCCGCCGAGGCGGTCCCGAGCGGGCTCCTCGCCGCCGCGGGCCGGCGGACCACCCCACTCGACGAGGTCCACCTCGCCGCCCCGGCCGCGGGCGATCTGCCGTACCAGCGCCAGCCCCACCCCGCGTCCGCCGACCACCGAGTGGTGGTTCTTGCTGGACACGCCCTCCTCGAAGACCGCCCTGCCGATCGGGGCGGGCACACCGTCCCCGCTGTCGGCCACCGTGACCAGCAGCGTCGACCCCTCGGCCATCAACTCCACCTCCACCGTCGCCGTCCCGCGCAGCCCGTGGGCCGCCGCGTGGACGGCGTTGTCGACCAGGTTGCCGAGGACGGTCGTGACGTCCACCGGCTCCGCGACCCGCCCTGCCACCCAGGTCCCCTCGCCGAGCACCAGCCGCACCCCGCTCTCCCGCGCCTGTGCCGCCTTGGCCCCGAGGAAGCTCCGCAGGTACGCGTCGTCCACCGCGTCCCAGCCGTCCGGCGGCGGACCGAGCCCACCCGGGCCCGTGCCGAGCAGCTCCTCCAGGTAGCGGGCGGCCTGCTCGACGCGACCGCCCTGCACCAGCCCCGCCACCACGTGCAGCCGGTTGCCGAACTCGTGGCGCTGGGCGCGCAGCGCGGAACTCATGGCCTGCACCGCGTCGAGCTGCCGGGTCAGCGACTCGACGTCGGTGCGGTCCCGGACGGTGACCAGGGTGCCCAGGTCCCGGTCGGCCCGCCGCACCGGCCGGGCGGAGACCACCAGCACGCGCTCCCCGACCGCGGTGACCACCGGTCCGCTCCCCTCTCCGGCCGCCGCCACCACCTTCAACACCCCGTCAGTCAGGCCGAGTTCGGCCAAATTGTCGCCGGCCTCGCCGCGGACCGAGAGCAGCCGGCGGGCCTCGTCGTTGACGACCGTCATCCTCCCCGAGGGGTCCAGGGCCAGTACCCCCTCCCCGATGTCGTGCAGCACCGCCTCCTGCTCCTGCACCAGCCGGACCAGCTCCTCCGGCTCCAGCCCCAGGGTCAGCCGCTTCCACCGGCGGGCCAGCGCCGTCGAGGCGGCGAACCCCAGCAGCATCGCCACCGACAGGAACGCAGCCCCGCCCAGCAGCACCGCCACGACGCGCCGCCGGACGTCGGAGGCGGCCACCCCGGCGTTGGCCTCGCCCACCACCCGAGAGGAGTGCGGCGCGTACACCGGCACCTTCGCCACCACCTCCTCGCCGAGGTGCGCGTGGTCGTGGGCCAGCACCTCGTGGCCGGCCAGGGCGCGGGAGGGGTCGGTGCTCACCATCCGGCCCAGCTGCGCCCGCTGCGGATGCGCCAGACGCACCCCGCGGTCGTCGGTGACCACGACGAAGAGCGAGCCGGTGCGCCGCCGCGCGGCCTCTGCCACAGCCTGCACGGGTCCGTCCGCCAGATGCGCGGCGTCCTCCCGCGCCCGGGCGGCCCGGACGCCGGCGGCGGTGGTGGCGTAGCGGGCGGCCTCGGCGCGGACGACGGGGTCGGAGGCGACGGTGCGGGCCACGGCGAGTGCCCGGAGCTGGTAGTCCCGTTCCACGTCCGACTTGTTCACACAGGCGAAGGCGAGGAAGGCCACGGTCAACGTCAGCGCCACGACGGCGCACTGCAGGAGCAGTACCTGGGTGCGCAACCGCACCCGCCCACGTCGCCGTCCGACCGCCCTGGAGAACCTCACCGCCTGACCGTATCCGGCCCCGGTGCGCCGCCGGGAGACGGCTGGGACGTGGCGGTGCACACAATGCGCACAACCCGCACATGGCGGTTTTCGCGGGTTGCGCACGCAACCTGGTGGCCGGGCAGCGGCGCGGGATAGCTTCGCCCGCGCAGTGACCACAGAGCCGCAGTGAGCAGGAGCCCTTCCATGACGCCACCCTCCGACCAGCCCCGGGACGGGCTCCGCCGCGACGTGTGGGAGGGGCGGCGGTGACGGCGCACACCTGGGGCCTGCTGGCCGTCCTCGCCCTGTCCATCGTGGCGCTCATCGCGCTCATCAACTCGCGACTGCGCCTCCACCCCTTCCTGGCGCTCACCCTGGTCTCACTCGCCGCGGCGATCGCCGCCGGGGAACCCGCGGGGAAAATCGCCGAGTCGCTGGAGACGGGCGCCGGCGGCATCCTCGGGGACGTCGGCGTGACCCTGGCCTTCGGCGCCATGCTGGGCCGGCTCCTGTCGGACTCGGGTGCCACCGACCGCATCGCCCGCCTCATCGTCGACCGCGCCGGCGGCCGCTCCCTGCCCTGGTACATGGCCGGTGCCGCGTTCGTCATCGGCATCCCGATGTTCTTCGAGGTCGGGCTGATCGTCCTGCTGCCCCTGATCTTCAGCGTCGCCCGGCGCCTCCACGGCGAGCACGGCGTCAAGGGCTCGCCGTACGTGTACCTGGCCACCCCGGCGATCGCCGCGCTCTGCACGCTGCACGGCATGGTCCCGCCGCACCCCGGGCCGCTGATCGCGGTCGACGGCCTCCACGCCAACCTGGGGCTGACCATCGGCGTCGGCCTGGTGTGCGCGGTGCCGACCGTCGTCCTCGCCGGCCCCGTCTACGGCCGCTGGCTGGCACCCCGGCTCGCGGTGCAGCCGGACCGCACCCTCGTCGCGCAGTTCACCGGCGCCGAACCGGACGCGGTGCCCGCCTCCCCGGCGGTGCCCGCCACCGCGGGAGCGCCCGGCGACGGCCCGCGGAACGGCGAGCCGGTGCCCGCGACCGGTACCACGGCGGCTCCGGCCGGGACGGCCACCGCCGGGACGATGGCGGCTTCGCCCGTGTCGCCCACAGCCGGAACGGCAGCCGCCGCCGAGCAGCGCCGCCGGACGGTGCCCACCGGCTGGGCGGTCGCCGCCGTCCTCGTCCCGGTGCTGCTGATGCTGCTCAACACCCTGAGCGACCTGCTGCCGGGGGTGCCGCCGGCCCTCGCGCACACCCTCGCGCTGACGGGTGAGCCGGTCGTCGCGATGTTCTGCGGCCTGCTCTTCGCCCTGCTCGCCGTCGCACTTCCGGGCGGAGCGGGAGGTGAGGCGATCCGGGCCTCGCTCGGTGAGAGCCTGCGCTCCGTCTCCGGCATCCTGCTGATCATCGCGGGCGGCGGCGCCTTCAACCAGGTGCTGAAGGACTCGGGCATCGGAGCGGCAGTGGAGTCCGCGGCCTCCGGCGCCCACCTCAACGTCCTGGTCCTCGGCTGGTTCCTGGCGCTCCTGCTGTCCTTCTCCACCGGGTCGGCGACCGTGGGCATCGTCGCCGCCACCGGCATCCTCGCCCCGACCGCCGCGACCGAGCCGAGCCTGGTCACCGCCCTCCTCGTGGTCGCGATCGGGGCCGGCTCCATCGGCCTCAACTACGTCAACCACGCCGGTTTCTGGCTGGTCAAGGAGTCCTTCGGCATGACGCTGGGCCAGGCCACCAAGTCGCACACCGTCATCCAGACGATGGTGAGCGTCTGCGGTCTGCTGATGACGCTGCTGCTCTCCCTGCTGGCCTGACGGGGCACCGGCACGCGCGGGAGGGACGGAGGCCGCGCTTCCGGTCACGGCCGCCGCAGGCCGGCCGGTGCGGGTGGGCGGGCGCGGGCGGCCCGGACCCGTGCCGGCCGCCCGCGCCCCGCCTTGCGTCAGTCGGTGCGGCCGTTCTCCGCGAGCAGCCGGTCGATGCGCGCGCGGTGCTCCCGCTCCCACTCCTCCAGCGTCTGGCCGGCCTCCTTGCGGAGCCTGGCCTGCGCCTGGACGAGCACCTCCCCGGCCCGGGCGCGGGGCGTCACGACGACCCCCTCCTCGTCGGCCACCACGACATCCCCCGCCTCGACGTCCACGCCGCCGCACCGCACCCGCTCGCCCAACGGCAGGACCGCGGCCTTGACCCCCGCCACCGGCACCACGCCGCGGGCGACGACGGGGAAGCGCGCCTCGCGCACCTCGGCCAGGTCCCGGATCACCCCGTCGACCACGAGGGCCGCGATGCCCCGGCGTTGGGCCACCGCGCAGACGTTCCCCCCGGCCACCGCGGACTCCACCCCGCAGCCCGCCACGACGAGCACCGAACCGGGTGCCGCGCGGTGCACGGCGGCATGCAGCATCAGGTTGTCACCCGGCGGGCACCGCACCGTGAAGGCCGGCCCCGCGAAGCGCGGCATCCCCTCCCACAGCGGACGCATGCCGAAGTCCATGGCCTGCGATCCGCCCAGCACGTCGGCGAGGGTCGTGGTCGGAACGTCACCGAACGCCTCAAGGTCGTCCATCTCGTCACTCTCCCAACGGGCCGTGGCACCAGGCCGGTCGCCGCCCGGGTGGGAACCGGCCGGCCACGACCGCTCGAGACCTCGGCCCGCCCCGGCCTGGGGCGGGCCGCTTCGTGCCCCGAGCATCCCACCGCCGGGCAGCGACCACCGCGGGCGGGTCCCGGCCCCGGTTCAGCCCAGGTCGCCACCGACGACCGGCAGCGAGAGCACGCCCGGGCTCCCCGGCGCGCTGCGCACCGTCACCGGCTTGGTGACGCGGTTGCCGTAGTAGGCGTCGTCACTGGCGGCCACCACGAACCGCAACCGGTGCCCCGGCTCGTAGCGGTGCACCATCCCGGGCAGGTCGACGGTGAAGGGACGGGTCACGTCGGGCACCCGCACCGGGGCGACGAGACGGTGCACCAGGGTCTGGCTGCCGTCCGGCGCCACGTCGTAGAGCTTGGCGAACAGCACCAGCTTGCCGGCGGCGTCGGAGGAGTGCTGGGTGAGGGCCGCCGCCGGCGAGTCCACCTGGAGGGTCGCCCGCGGGATGCCCGCCACGTCCAACGGCGTGCTGCCCACCGGCTTCGAGGTCCAGGCCGCAAAGGTGCCCGGCGTGTCGTACGGCTCGGGGTCGCCGAGACCGATCAGGCCGGCCAGCGAGCTCTCCGAGTGGCTGGTGGGCAGCAGCGAGTTGGCGTACGAGCGGTGGCCGGCCACGACCTGGTCGGCAGCGGTGACGAGCGTGCCGTCGCCGGAGAGGTGGAGTTCGCGGGCGGTACCGGCCGGGTAGGCGGCGCTGGTGCCGTACCGCTGGTCCCCGGTGAGCCAGTCCTCGTAGTAAGCGAACGCCGGGCCGGTGTCGGCGGCCCGGTCGTGGTGCAGGTAGCGGTCGAACCAGGCCAGGATGCGCTGTCCGACGTAGCTGGTGTCCAGGTTGCCGGTGGCGAGGTCGAGTTCGCCGGCAGCCGGGTCGTCCATGCCGCCGCTGTGGCCCCACGACTGCCAGATCATCTTCGCCGTGGTGCCCTGCGCCGTGAGCGCCCGGTACGTGGCGGTCGCCTCGTTGAGGTTGAAGAGGGTGTCCGTCTCGCCCTGGACGAGGAGGGTGGGTGCCCGGACCGAGGACAGGTAGGAGACCGGGGAGATGCCGCGGGCGTAGCCGAGCCGGTCCGCGGTGGGCCCCGCCGGGTAGGCGCCGGAGTCCAGCAGCCGTTTGGTGGTGCAGGCGTCCGAGACGAAGTGCAGGCAGCCCGCACCGCCCAGCCGGGACGGGTCCAGGCTCGGGTGCAGCAGCCCCTGCGCCTCACCCAGCAGGAAGAAGCCGTTGGTCCACTGCCACTTGTAGACGCCCGGGACAGCGGTCGCGGAACCGTCGGCGGCCCGGGCCGCGTTGGGGTCCAGGGCGTAGGACAGGTCGTTCCAGGTGATCAGCGGCACGAGCGCGTCGACCCGGTGGTCGACCGAGGCGGTGGCGAGCTGGATCGCCCCGCCGTAGGAGCCGCCTGTCATGCCCACCCGGGGGTCGCCCGGGGCGTCCTTCTCGACGTAGTCGACGCGGGTGCCGTCGTCCGCCGCCCGGGTGCCCGCCAGGACGTCGACCAGTCCGCTCGCCGCGCGCCCGTCGCTGCGCGGGGCGTCCAGCGAGATGGGGCAGCCGGTCGCGCCGAAGCCCAGGCCCGAGTAGGCCATGGCGACGTACCCGTGGTCGGCGAAGGCCTTGGCGATGGCGTCGGTCGAACCGTCGTCCTTCGAGCCGCCGAAGCCGTTGGTGGTCAGGACGGCGGGCGCGGGGTGGGCCGCGTCCACACCGGCGGGCCGGTAGACGTCGGCGTCGACCACGCACTCGCGGTCACCGGCGTGCACCGTGACCTTCAACGTGGTGACGCTGTACCCGTCCGCGGCGGCAGCGGGCCCGGTGACGGCGAGCGGCGCCAGGAGCGCGGCACCCGCGGTGAGGATGAGGCCGGCGCGGCGGCGACCGGTCCTGGAGATGGCGCGAGGCACGAGCGTCCTCCACGGGAGGTAGGAACGACCGGTCACCGACTGGTCGGTAACCTCGCCCGATCATCAGCCGCACCTCACAGGGGTGTCAACAGGAGTGCATGCGACTCGTGTTGGCGCCTGACGTCGGACGACCTGCCCGGCCACCGGTCCCACGGCCACCCGCTGCCTTCTTGCCGAGCGCCCCCGCCGAGCCGTGGACCGTTCCGGAGCACCGCGCCCCGGAGGCCGACCCGGTGCACCGGTGAGAGGTGGTCCGGCCCGCCGCGGCCGGCGTCCGGGTACGGGCCCCTCAGCCGCGGGTCACCTTGTCGACGGCGCACCGGGCGACCCGGTCGACCACGCTCTTGGCCTGCGGCGCGACCTGCACGGTGACCGTGCCACCCGCCGGCACCCGCGTCGTGGCCGAGCCGTAGGAGAGGTGCCCGCCGTCGGAGCCCAGGAAGTCCAGCCGCACCTGGAAGACGTCGCTGCGGGTCCGGGTGGAGTGCAGATGCACCAGCGCGCGGTCCGCGCCGCCCGTGCCCACGCACCGCACCACCTCGGCGGTGACCTCGCCGCTGCGGTACCGCCCGGAACCGGTGGTGGCCGGCGCGGTGCGGGGGGAGCGGGGGCGGGCGGGGGTGCGCGGGGTGGAGCCGTCGTCGCCGGTGACGGTGGAGTCCTCGTCGCTCTGCGAGCCGGTGCTGCCACTCGTCCCCGAACCGGAGCTGCTCGACGAGGTGTGGCTGCTGCACCCGCCCCCGCCGCTGCCGGAACTGTGACCGTGCCCGTGTCCCCGGGTGAAGCCGGTGAGAGCGAGGACCACCAGAGTCAGTACCGCCGTGAACCTGAACCCGCGCCGCATCCGTCCACCTCAGGAGTCTTCCGGTCCGCGCGCTTCTCGCCCGCGGTCTGCTCGTCGTGCTCGGCCGCGGGGGCCGACCCTGCCCCCGTGCCGTCCCGGGGCATCCGGCCGGCCCGCCGGGACTCCCCGGTGCCCCGCGATGGACGGCACCCTACCCGGTGCACACCCCGGCGTCCGCGGTCAACGGGAACACCCACGCGCCGAGCCGCCGCACTGCCCGTGACACCTCCGGCCGTCCGGGAGCGGCACCGGACCACCAGGGGCCGCGCCCCCGCATCCCGGCGAGCACCCGGCCTCCATCCTGGTAATCCTGGACCCAGGATGAGCCGTGCCCTGGGCGGCACCCCGCAGCCCCGGCAGGCTCCTTCCCATGACCCAGCACACCGCACCCACCGACGCCCCGACCGCCCCCACCGCGCCGCGGACGCCCACGCCCACCGAGCGGACGCGTGCCGTCGCCATCACCGGGTTCGGCGAGGCGGACGTCCTGCAAGTGGTCGACACGGAGCTGCCGCTCCCCGGCCCCGGCCAGGTCAGCGTGGACGTCGCCTACGCCGGTGCCAACTTCGCCGAGATCCTCTACCGGCGGGGCGTGGTGGACGTGCCCCTGCCCTTCGTCCCCGGCATCGAGGTCGCCGGCCACGTCCGGGCGGTCGGCCCCGGTGTCGAGGGCCTCACGGTGGGTCAGCCGGTCGCGGCGCTGACGATCGTCGACGGCGGCGGCTACGCGCGGACCGTGACCACCGCCGCGGAACTCGTGGCACCGCTGGACGGCCTGGGCCTCGGGCTGGACCTCGCCGCGGCCCTCCCCTCCAACAGCACCACCGCGTTCCTGGTGCTGGAGAGGGTGGCGCGCCTTGCGCCGGGGGAGCGCGTGCTCGTCCACGCGGCGGCCGGCGGAGTCGGCAGCCAACTCGGGCAGGTCGCGCACCTGCTGGGGGCGGACCGGGTGGTGGGCACGGTCGGCGGCCCGGAGAAGGTCGAAACGGCCCGGGGGTTCGGCTACCAGGAGGTGTTCCTGAGGGACGAGATGTCGGGGGCCGGGGAGTTCGACGTGGTGGTGGACATGGTCGGCGGCCCGGCCCGTCACGCCGGCCTCGCACTGCTGGCCCCGATGGGCCGCCTGATCGTGATGGGCAACGCCTCGGGCGCCCCGGACGTCGGCATCCCCGCCAACGAGCTGTGGTTCACCAACAGGACCGTCTCCGGCTTCAACCTGGCGGCGTTCGCCGCGGCCCGTCCCGCCGAGGCCGGCAGGGCGCTGCGTCGCGCGGTGGCCGCCGCGGCGCAGGGACGGCTGACCGCACAGGTCGAGACGGTGCCGGTGGCCCAGGTCGCACAGGTCCACCGGCGTATCGAGTCCGGCGCCACCACCGGCAAGCTGGTGCTCGACCTCGCGGCGCTGTGAACGGGCCGGGGAGGAAGAGGTGCAGCCGGGGCGTCCCGCCCGCCCCTCAGGTGCCGGGCGGGACGCCGGGGGCGTCAGGCCGCGCCCGCCTGCTGGTACAGGCCGAGGGCCTCGTTGCCGAGGAAGGGGTGGTACTCGTTGCTGCCCGCGCTGACGCTGATGTTGCCCACCAGGTAGCCGCTGCCGGCGGCGGTGTCGAAGTCGGCGAGGAAGCCGCCGCCGCTCGATCCGCCGGTCTGCACGCAGTCGATGCCCCACATGGTCGAACCCTCCCGGCCCGCGTCGGCGAACTCGTCGCCCTCGCAGTGGTTGAGCCGTTCACCGTTGCCCTCGGCCGCGGAACCGCCGTAGCCGAAGGAGTGCACGTGGCGACCGGTGGGGGAGTTGAAGGCGATGCCCTGCGCGCCGACGGTGTCCCCCAGGGTGCGGCCGTCGACCTGGCCCACGCGGGCGAAGGCCATGTCCCAGTTGGCGTTGCCGGCCGTGGCGACGTACTGGTCGAGGTGGAAGAGGTCCGTCGCGGTGAAGGTCCCGTAGGGGCGGTTGCCGTTGGCGTAACCGGGGATGAAGACCCAGTTGCGGTACACCTCGCCGGTGGCCGCGTCCACCACGCAGTGCCCCGCGGAGAGGACGACCGAGCGGTTGTCGGCGTTCGCCACGGTGGCCGAGCAGGCGAAGGTGCCGCCGCCGGCGTTCTGGAAGAAGACCTTCCCCTCGGTGGTGCCGATCAGGCCGCCGCCCGTCCAGGGGGCGGGGGAGGAGGCGGTCAGCGCTGCCCGGGCGGCGGCCTGTCGCACCGCGGCCGGCGCCGGGGCGGGCGCCACCCGGACCTCCGCACCGGTGCGGCCCGGCGCGGTGACCCCGGGCGCTGCCGAGCGGTGGGACGCGGCCGGCGCAGTCCTCGTGACGTCCCGTGCCCCGCGCAGCCGGGCGTCGGTCCAGAACCGCAGCGCCTCCTGCTGCCGGGCGGTGGAGACGTGGGTGCGGTGGGCTCCCGAGGGCGGCGGGGCAGCGCTCACCGGGGAGGCGGACCAGGCGGTCATGCTCAGGGCCAGGGCGGCGAGTGCGCCGGCGACGGCTCTCATACGGGTTCTCCTTCTCACCTGGAACTCGTGGGATGCCGCCCGAAGACGGGACGCCGGCAGTGAAGACGGGACGCCGGCAGTACGGACGAGTGCTGACAACGTTGTCTGTCCGTCAACCACCGGCGTCGGCGGCGGAGTTCAGGGTGGTGGCCCCGGCCGGCCCTGTACAGGTGGCCAACCGGCCAATGTACGCGGCGGGCTGCGGCCCCGCCCCGGGGCGGGGCTGGGGCGGGGTGACAGGGGCCGGGGCGCGGTGTGCGCGGGTGCGGGCCGGAGCCCGCCGCGGCTCTCAGCCGATGTGGTAGCTGTCCCCGTACACCTTCCAGTCCAGCGGGGTGTCGAGGTTCAGGTTCCCGGCGTCGAGGAACACGCGCTGCTCGGTGTCGACACGGGTGGTGTCGCTGTGCGCCTCCTCCTGCTTCATCGCCCACACCCGGGCGTCGAGGAAGGCGTTCAGGTAGTCGGTCTCGTCGCCGCCCTGCGAGGGGGTTCCGGCGTCGGCGAGAGCGCGCTTCCTGATGCCGCCGAAGCTGGTGGCGTCGTCCCCGTCGCCGTGCATCACGATCGCGTCGTAGTAGATGAACTGGCCCAGCACGCCCAGCCCGTCGGACTTCCCGCGGGAGACCGCCGGGTCGAAGTAGACCCGGTCGCGCTCGTCGTCCTGCGCCTGCTGGAAGTCGGGATCCTTCGCGGCGGACCTCCAGTCACGGGGGAAGTCCGGGTCGAGCCCGCTGTGGGAGTCGGAGCCGTCGACCTCCCGCAGCGCGGGCAGGTACTTCGCGAGGACGTTGTCCGGAACCCGGTCGGTGTAGAGCTCCACCAGCTCCAGCATGTCACCGGTGCCGGAGCAGAACCCGATGATGCCCGCCGTGTAGCCGCGGCCGTCACCGATGTCCTCGATGTAGCCGTACTGCGCCTTCCAGTCCAGCGAGGAGTTCTCGGCGCTGGAGACCAGCTCCATGGCCAGCTCCTTCTTCGCCGGGTCGTCCAGGCCGGTGGCGGTGGCCGCCGAGGCGTGCGGGCCGGCGAGGAGGGGGGAGGTGAGCGCCAGAGCACCGAGGAGCGCGATCAGTGAGCGCCGCGAGGGCTGCGAGGGGGGAGTGGAGCGAGTGGCGGAGCTGTGCACGGTTGCCTCCCGGGAGGACGGTCGGTGGGGTCTGCGTCGTGCCGCCGTTCGTCAGGAAGGTTTCCTACCAGAAGCCGGACGGTGCCGGAAGGTGTCCCTCCCGAATGGGACGGGAGGGGCTGACGGGGTGACCACCCGGACCGTCCTGGGCCGCCACCCCTCGGCTGCCCCGCCCTCGGGGAGGAGACCGCAACGGCGGATTGCGGGGGCCGGGCTCAGACCCCGGCGGGTGCACCCCGGGTTTGAAGCGGTGCCGCACGGCTAATCGGGGATCATGCGCCTGCCCCTGACCCGACGTTCCCGGTCCGACGCCGCCTCCCCGACCACTGCGCCCGCACGCGCCGAGGTCCCCCTGGTCTGGTCGCTGGACCGCCTGGAGCAACTGAGCGCCCTCGACCGGGTGATCAGCCCCCTGCAGCGCGTGGTCCAGGCCCTGCCGCTGGGCCCGGCCCGCGACGTCCTCCACGGCCGGCAGCTCGGCCACCCGCTCCACCCCGCACTGGTCCTGCTCCCCATGGGGACCTGGCTCTCCGGGAGCCTGCTGGACCTCCTGCCGGGTCGCGAGCGGGCCGCCAGGACCCTCGTCGGCGCCGGAGTGCTCACCGCAGGGCCGGCGGCCCTGGCCGGCTGGGTCGACTGGGCCGAGCAGCACGAGCAGCAGAAGCGCACCGGGCTGGTGCACGCCGCCACCAACATCGCCGCGCTCTCCCTCTACGGCGGCTCCTGGCTGGCCCGTTCCCGGGGCCGGTACCGGATCGGCCGGTCCCTGGGCTGGGCGGGTCTCTGCGCCGCCGGCGTCGGCGGGCTCCTCGGCGGGCACCTGGCCTACCGTCAGGGCGCCGGCCCCAACAAGACGGAGCCGGTGCCGCACCTGCTGGAGCCCGACTGGTACGACCTGGGCCCGCTGCGCGACCTCCCCACCGGCCGGCCCGTGCGGCGACTGCTCGGCGAGGTGCCCGTCCTGCTCGTCCGGGAGGAGGACGACCGGGTCCACGCCCTCGCCGACCGGTGCAGCCACCTGTCGGGACCGCTCTCCGACGGGGAGATCGCCGACGGGTGCGTCACCTGCCCCTGGCACGGCAGCGTCTTCCGCCTCTCCGACGGCTGGAACGTCAAGGGGCCCGCCACCGCCCCGCAGCCCTGCTTCGAGACCCGGACCGCGGCCGACGGCCGACTCCAGGTACGGCTCCCGGGCGCAGGCTGAGGCACGCGGCTGCCCCGGCACCGCGCCCGGGCCGCCGCGAGCACACCGGCCGGCCGGTGCGTCCCGATCGCCGGGCCGGAGCAGTCGCTC